>CAZMCV010000036.1:0-28987 GCA_964564645.1 uncultured Acetobacteraceae bacterium | reverse complement strand
TCGTCAGGCTCATAACCTGAAGGTCACAGGTTCAAATCCTGTCCCCGCATCCCCCTCCGATCGAACCCGATGACACATCAGGCTCGGTGCCCCAAAGGCGCCGGGCCTTTTGGCTGTTCGGCGGACCGGGCATCGACGGCGCCTCGCCCTTCGGCGCAGAGCGTTCGGTCAGCGTGAGCACCACCACGACCTCCTGACCGTCCGGTGGGCGGCGCGCCTCTCCATGCGGCTCGATCTTGCCCTGGTGGCCGTGCGGGCGCGCAGAACCAGCGGCGGCGACCTCGGCCCGCCCCGCGCAGCGGCGCCCCGATCCACCGCACCGCGGCGCAAGGTGACTGACCACGGGCGCGCACCCCCCGATCGACGCGTCCCTGCAGGGGCATCCTCGCCGACAGGCGCGGCCCCGCCGCCCATCAGGCCCGGATCCCAGGCCAGGGCGACGAATGGCCCGCAACGACTGGCACGGGGATTGCTGAACCAACCCCGGTCGAACCACCGGAGCCCGCGTTCCAGCCTATGGGACCCTCCCCTTCCGTCACCTCCGGAGGCTCCGGCATCCGCGTTCCCGCTCGCGTCACCGCCGCGCCCGCCGGATGAGCGCCGACCTCCTGCCCCTGCTGGTCAGCGGCGTCGTGATCGGGCTGATCTACGGCCTGGCCGCCATCGCCTACACCACGATCTACAACGTCACCGGCGTGATCAATTTCGCCCAGGGCGACTTCGTCACCCTGCCCGCCCTCTCCGCCATCGCGCTCTACGAGGCCGGCTTCGGCTACGCCGCGTCCGTGCTGGCGGCGCTCGCGGTCGGCGGGGCGCTCGGCGCGGCGGTGGAATGGGGCGTGGTCGCCCGGCTGCGCGGCGATGTCCGGCGGACCACCATCGCCACCATCGGGGTGGGCATCGTCCTGCAGGGCGTGGCGGTGCTGCTGTTCGGGACCGAGGCACAGACCCTCCCCGGCCCGCTGGCGGAGCGGCGCTTCGACCTCGGCTGGGGCGTGACCGTGCCGGGGCCCTCGGTGGTCGTGCTCGTCGTGGCGCTCGCGCTGGTCGCGCTGCTCGGCCTGCTGTTCCAGGTGAGCCTTGTCGGGCGTGCCTTCCGCGCCTGCTCGGCGAACCCCCAGGCGGCGCGGCTCTCCGGCATCTCCGTCGGCGGCATGCGCCGCCTCGCCTTCGTCATCGGCGGCGTCGTCGCCGCGGTGATCGGCGTCATCGTCGCGCCGATCACGCTGATGCAATACGACACCGGCCTCGTCATCGGTATCCGCGGCTTCGTCGCCTGCATCATCGGCGGGCTCGGCAATCCGCTCGGCGCGGTCGCCGGCGGGCTACTCCTCGGCGTGACCGAGGCACTGGCCGCGCTCGTCGTCGGCTCCGGCTACAAGGGCGCGGTCTCGCTGGTCCTGCTGATCGCCTTCCTGCTCGTCCGGCCGGGCGGGCTGCTGGGCACGCTGGGGCGCGAGGCGACGTGACGGCGGCGCGCGGCCCGGCCCTGCCGCTGGCCCGCGGGCTGGCGCCCTTCGCCCTCGTCGTCGCGGCGCTGCTGCTGGTCGAGAGCCCCTATCTCCTCGACCTCGCCACGATCGTCGCCATCCACGCCCTGCCGGCGGTCGGCCTCGCGCTGCTGCTCGGCCATGCCGGGCAGATCTCGCTCGGTCACGCCGCCTTCTACGGCATGGGCGCCTATGGCAGCGCGCTGCTGAGCCTGCGCCTCGGGCTCGATCCCTGGCTCGCCACGCCGCTCGCGGTCGCCGCGACCGGGCTGGTCGCCTACCTGCTGGGGCGCCCGATCCTGCGCCTGCGCGGCCACTACCTGGCGATGGCGACGCTCGGCTTCGGCAGCATCGTCTCGATCCTGCTGGTCGAATGGCGCGGCCTGACCGGCGGCGCGGTTGGGCTGCGCGGCATCCCCGGCTACGACCTCGCCGGGTTCTCCCTTGCCGAATCCGCACATGCCGCGCCCTTCGCCTGGGGCGTGCTGGCGCTGGCCTGCCTCCTGCTGTTCAACCTGACCGCGAGCCCGGCCGGCCTGCTCCTGCGTGGCCTCGGCGACAGCGAGCGGGCGGTGGCCTCGCTCGGCGCGGAGACCGCGCGGCTGAAGGGCCAGGTCTTCGCCCTCAGCGCCATGCTGGCCGCGACCGGCGGCGCGCTCTACGCGCACACCATCGGCTTCCTCAGCCCGCAGCCCTTCGGCATCGGCTTTTCCGTCCGCCTGCTGGTCGTGGTGGCGATCGGCGGGTTCCGCAGCCCGGTCGGGGTGATCGCCGCCGTCGCCTTCGCCACGGCCATCGCCGAGCCGCTGCAGGATCTCGGCCATTACGACGTCGTCGTCTTCGGCGCGCTGCTGGTCGTGGTCGTGGTGCTGTGCCCGGACGGATTGCTGGCCCCGGCCCTGGCACGGCTCCGCAGGCCGGGGGGCGCGGCGTCGTGACGGCGCCGGATTCGCTCGTCCTCGACGGCGTCGGCGTGCGCTTCCGCGGCCTGCAGGCGTTGAGCGGGGTCAGCCTCACCCTGCGCCAGGGCGAGCTCGCGGCGCTGATCGGGCCCAATGGCGCGGGCAAGAGCACCCTGCTCAACGTGGTCTCGGGGGCCCTGGCCGCGACGACCGGCGAGGCGCGCTTCCGCGGCCGGCCGGTCATCGGCGGCGCGCCGCACCGCCTCGCCCGCGCCGGGCTGGTGCGCACCTTCCAGGGCCTCGACCTGTTCGACGGCATGACGGTGCTGGAGAACGCCGTGGCCGGCGGCGCCGCCCTGGCCGGCATCGGGTTCTGGCGCACCCTGTTGCGGCCGACCTCGCGCGACCCCCGCGCCGGCGCGCTGCGGCTGCGGGCGGAAGCGGCGCTGGCGCAGGTCGGGCTCGAGGCGCGGGCCGGCGACCCCGCCGCCGTGCTGCCGGCCGGGCAGCGCCGCCTGCTCGCCATCGCCCGCGCCCTCGCCGCCGGGGCCGACTGGCTGCTGCTGGACGAGCCCGGCGCCGGGCTGAACGAGGCCGAGAAGGCGCGGCTGGTCGCCCTGCTTCGCGGGCTGCACGAGAGCGGCCGGACCATCCTCTTCGTCGAGCACGACATGGGCGTGGTCGCGCGCCTCGCGCGGCGGATCCTGGTGCTCGACCGCGGCCGCCTGATCGCGGACGGGGAGCCCGCCTCGGTGCGGCGGAACCCGGAGGTCATCGCCGCCTATCTCGGCGTCGAGGCCGCCGCGCCTCCCCCGGCCCCGGCCGCCGCGGCGCGCCCCGCCGCGCTGCTCGAGGCGCGCGGGCTGACCGTCGCCTATGGCGGCGTGGTGGCGCTGCGCGAGGCCTCCATCCGGGTCGGCGCCGGGGAGCTGGTCGCGGTCGTCGGCGCCAATGGCGCGGGGAAGAGCACCCTCCTGAAGGCGCTCGCCGGGGCGCTGCCGGCGCGCGCGGGCGAGGTCCGGCTCGCGGGCCAGCCGGTCCGGAGCCTCGGCGCGGAGGCGATGGTGCGCCGCGGCGTCGCGCTGGTGCCCGAGGGGCGCGAGCTCTTCGCCAGCCTCAGCGTCGAGGACAACCTGCTGCTCGGCCACTGGTCCGGCACGCCGGCCTGGCGGCGCTGGGGCTCGTTCGGCGCCGAGGCGCGGCGGCTCGGCGCCGCGGGCGGGCGGCTGGCGCAGGTCTATGAGTGGTTCCCCCGCCTCGGGGACCGGCGGCGCCAGGCCGCCGGCTCGCTCAGCGGCGGCGAGGCGCAGATGGTGGCGATCGGCCGGGCGCTGATGGCCGGCCCGCGCGTGCTGCTGCTGGACGAGCCCTCGCTCGGCCTGGCGCCCATGGTGGTGGCCGAGATCCTGGAGCGGCTGCGGGCGCTGCGCGATGACGGCATGGGCATCCTGCTGGTCGAGCAGATCGCGCGCGCCGCCCTCGCCATCGCCGACCATGGCTACCTGCTCGAGACCGGCCGGGTGGTCGCCGAGGGCACCGGGCCGGCGCTGCTCGAGGGCGAGCACCTGGCCGACGCCTATCTCGGCGACGCGCGTGCCGCCGCCGCGGCGCCGTCGAGGGCCCTGTGATGACGCGCCGCGATGCGCCAGGATCGATCCGGAAAGGAATGCCGCCATGACCCTCACCCGACGCGCCGCCCTGTCCGCCGCCGCGGCCCTGCCCGCCCTGGCGCGGCGTGCCGAGGCCCAGCAGGAGCCGGTCGTCATCGGCGGCATGCTCGAGACCTCCGGCTTCCTCGCCACCCTCGGCAACCAGGGGCTGGAGGGCGCGCAGCTCGCCGTCGACCAGATCAACGCCGCCGGCGGCGGCCCGCCGCTGCGCTTCGTCAACCTCAACACCGAGAGCGACGAGACCAAGGCGGTCACCGTCGCGCGGCGGCTGATCGAGCGCGAGCGGGTCGTCGGCATCATCGGCGCCATGAACAGCGGCGCCAGCATGGCGATCCTCGACATCGTCCAGCGCGCCGGGCTGCCGCTGATGTCGAACGGCGCCTCGCGCGCGATCGCCACGCCGGCGCGGGAGCGGCGCTGGGTGTTCCAGGTGCCGGTGAACGACCTGCTGGCGACGCGCACCGTGATCGCGCACATGAAGCAGGCCGGCATCGCCAGGGTCGCCCTGCTGGCGGCCGACAGCGCCTATGGCCTGAGCGGCGTGCAGGCCTGGGAGATGCTGGCGCCGCAGGCCGGCCTCACCATCGTCGACAGGCAGACCTACGGCAATCTCGACCAGGACATGACCGCGCCGCTGACCCTGCTGCGCGGCAAGGGGGCGGGGGCGGTGGTGCTCTGGGCGACCGGGCCGGGGCAGTCCATCGCGATCAGGAACTACCGCCAGCTCGGCTTCGACATCCCGCTCTACGGCTCGCCGGGCACGGCGGACCCGAACGTGATCCGCCTGGCGGGCGCGGCGGCGAACGGGATCCTCTTCCCCGCCTCCAAGCTCTACGTCGCCGACAGCCTGCCGGAGGGCGACCCGCAGAAGCCGGTGATCCAGGCCTTCGCCCGCGACTATGCCGCGCGCTACGGCCGGCCGCCCTCGCCCTTCGCCGGCTACGGCTATGACGGCGTGCGGATCCTGCACGCGGCGCTGCGCCGCGCGGGCGGCGGCGCCGACAAGGCGCGGATCCGCGACGAGATCGAGGGGCTGAAGGATTTCCCGGCGGTCAGCGGCATCTACCGCTACGCGCCCGACGACCATCTCGGGCTGGTCGACGGCAGCGCGCTGATGGTGACGATCGCCGAGGGCGCCTTCCGGCTGCCGGCGGCGTGATGGACGCGCCCGGCGCCCCGGAGGAGGTGGCGGCGGCGCGCGCGCTGCTGCTGCGGGGATTCCGCATCCTCGACCGCCACGGCCTCGGGGCGCGGATCGCCGGGCACCTGACCCTGCGCCATCCGGCGCGAGACGCGTTCTGGACCCACCGCTTCGGGCTGGCCTATGACGAGGTCGGGCCGGACGACCTGGTTCTCGCCGATCTCGACCTGCGCGTCCTCGAGGGCGCCGGCCCGGTCAACCCGACGCTCCACATCCACGCGCAGATCTACCGCGCGCGCCCCGAGGTGCGCAGCGTGGTGCACACGCACGGGACCAACATCGTCGCCCTCTCCGCCACCGACGCGGAGTTCGCCGCCTGCTCGCAGATGGCGGGCATCTTCGTCGACGACATCGCCGGCTTCGACGAGCAGGACCTGATCGTGCTCGACGCCGGCGCGGGCGCGACCATGGCCGCCGCGCTCGGCCACCGCTCGGCCCTGCTGCTCCGCAACCATGGCAGCCTGGTGGTCGGGGCGAGCCTGCCGGAGGCGGTCCTGAAGACGCTCGTGCTCGAGGAGGCGGCGGAGGTGCAGCTCAAGGCGATGGCCACCGGGCGCATGCGCCCCATGGGCCGCGCCGCGGCCGAGCAGGTGCGGCGCTTCGTGCTGAGCCCCGGCATCGTCGCCGCCTACTGGGACCATGAGGTCCGGCACCTCGGCGCCGGACCACCCGCGCGCGGAGAGGAGGAGAGCGCATGGCGAACCCCGACAACCGGCTGACCGCGCCCTACGGCGCCTACCACGCGGGCCCCGTCCCGCCCGAGGATGCGGAGCTCACCCATGTGGAGAAGGGCTCGCCCGGCGGGGAATACCTGCGCCGGTTCTGGCAGCCGGTCGCGCTGAGCGCCGAGCTGCGCGACCTGCCGCTGCTGGTCCGGATGTTCGGCGAGGACCTCGTGCTGTTCCGCACCACCGCCGGGGAGGTGGGCCTGCTCGGCCGGCACTGCCCGCATCGCGGCACCTCGCTGGAGTTCGGGGTCGCGAACGAATGCGGGCTGCGCTGCTGCTACCATGGCTGGCTGTTCGGGGTGGACGGGCGGATCCTGGAGACGCCGGGCGACCCGCCGGGCAGCCCGCTGAAGGACCGGCTGTTCCACGCGGCCTATCCGGTGAAGGAGTACAGGGGGCTGGTCTTCGGCTATTTCGGCCCGCCCGGCACGGTGCCGGATTTCCCCGTCTACGACAGCTACGTCGTGCCGGGCGACGAGCTGGTGCCCTACAGCATCACCTACCCCTGCAACTGGCTGCAGGTGCATGAGAACGTGATGGACCCGGCGCATACGGTGTTCCTGCACACCCGCGTCACCTTCTCGCAATTCGCGGCCGATGTCTGGGGCGAGCTGCCGAAGATGGATTTCGTCGAGACGCCGACGGGGATGATCTACGTCACCACGCGGCGCTGGCAGGACAAGGTCTGGGTCCGGTCGAACGACATCCTGCTGCCGAACCTCGCCCAGGTCGGCCATATCTGGGAGGACGGGCAGGCCGAGAAGCATTTCACCCGCGTCGGCATCACGCGCTGGACGACGCCGGTCGACAACGGCACCTGCAAGGTCATCGGCTGGCGGCACTTCCACCCCGATATCGACCCGCGCGGCCTGGGGCGGCGCGAGGAGTGCGGGATCGAGTCGGTGGATTTCTACGGCCAGACCGGGCTCGGCCAGACCTATGAGGAGCGCCAGCGCGCCCCCGGCGACTACGACGCCATCGTGTCGCAGCGGCGGATCGCGGTGCACGGCCTCGAGAACCTGACCTATTGCGACAAGGGCGTCGCCATGCTGCGGCGCCTGCTGCGGCGGCAGCTCCGCCGGGTCGCCGCCGGCGAGGCGCCCTCGCTCTCCCCGATCCGCATCGGCGGCGGGATCGTGCCGACCTATTGCCACGACACGGTGCTGTCCCTGCCGGCGCGGCCCGAGATCGCGGACGACGCCCTCCTGCTCGAGGTCGCCTCCGGGGTCACGGATGTCATCCTCCGCGGGGACCACCACGCGATGCCGGATCGCGAGGCGATCATCCGCGCCCGGCTGCAGGAGCTGCAGACGCGGCTGGCGAGCCGGATGCCGGTCGCGGCCGGATAGGGGGGCGGGTGGCGCGGCCCGGTTCCGCGGCACGCGCTCCGGGCCTCAGCCTCCGCGTGGCGGCGGCGCGGAGGACCGCGCCATCTCGCGGAGCCGGAATTTCTGGATCTTGCCGCTCGGGGTCCTCGGCAGCTCCTCGACGATCTCCAGGCGCTCGGGGATGTATTGCCGCGCCATGCGCTGCGCCTCGAGGTGCTCGACCATCCCGGCGAAGGTCAGGGTCGCCCCCTCCTTCAGCCGCACATAGGCGCAGGCGCGCTCGCCGAGGCGCGGGTCGGGGATGCCGACGATCGCCACCTCGGCGACCGCCGGGTGGCGGAAGAGCAGCCCCTCCACCTCGACGACGGGGATGTTCTCGCCGCCACGGATGATGATGTCCTTCGAGCGCCCGGCGATGCGGATGTAGCCCTCCGCGTCCATGCGGGCGAGGTCGCCGGTGTCGAACCAGCCCTCGGGATCGCGCGGGTCGAGCTCCGGCCGCCTGAGATAGCCGAGGAAATTGGAGCAGCCGCGCACCTGCAGCGCGCCCTCCGTGCCGGCGGGGGCGACGCGGCCCTCGGCGTCCAGCACGCGCAGCTCCATCCCCGGCAGGGCCAGGCCATCCGTGCCGGTCGTCTTCTCCTCCGGATCCTCGATGCGCGTGGTCGTGACGGCGCCGTTCTCCGACATGCCCCAGGCGGAGATGATCGCCGCGCCCAGGGTCGGGCGCGCCTTGGCGACCAGCGCGCGCGGGATCGGCGCGCCGGCGGAGACGAAGACGCGCAAGGACGGCGTCGTCTCGCCCGACGCCGCCACGTGCCCGGTCAGGTCGTTGAGGAAGGGGGTGGCGCCCATGGTGAAGCTGCACGCCTCCTCCCGCACCTGACGCGCCATCTCCGGCGCGGCGAAGATGTCCTGCAGCACGGCGGTGGCGCCGAGCATCACCGGCAGCACGACGCCGTACATGAAGCCGAGCTGGTGCGCGAGCGGGGAGGGCATGTGGATCACGTCCGCGGCGCCAAGGCCGAGGCGTTCCGCGAAGGGCGCAAGGTTCGACAGCATGGTGTTGGAGCTGTGCATCACCCCCTTGGGCTCGCCGGTGGTGCCGCTGGTGTAGAGGAGCTGGATGACGTCGTCGGCGCCGGGCGGCTCGGCGCGGAAGGCGGCCGCGTCGCCGCGCGGGGCGAGCAGCGCCTCGAAGCTCTCGTCCCCGGTGCCGCCGACCACGACGAGGTGGGCGAGGGCCGGCAGATCCGGCCGGACGCGCGCCGCCATCGCCGCATGGTCGAAGCCGCGGAAGCGCGCCGGCACGACGAGCACCCTGCTCTCCGCCAGGCCGAGCATGAATCGAAGCTCGCGCTCGCGGAAGATCACCATCAGCGGGTTGCTCACCGCGCCGAGCTTCAGGCAGGCGAGGTGCAGGACGGAGAACTCCCACCAATTGGGCAGCTGGAAGCTGACGACGTCGCCGCGCCCGACGCCGCGCTCGCGCAGCGACAGCGCGACCAGGGTCGAGAGCCGGTCGAGCTCGGCATAGGAGAGGCGCCGCTCCTCGCCCGTCTCCGAGCGCCGCGCGACGATGGCGGCGTGGGTCGGGCGGGCGGAAACGGCGCGCGCCAGGTGGTCCAGCAGCGTCTCGTCGCGCCAGAAGCCGCCCGCCACCATCGCCCCGCGCCGCGCCAGCAGGCGCTGCCTCTGTTCTTCCATGCTCGTTCCCCCCTGGCTGCCGCCGGTCAGCGCTTCGCCTGGTACTGCACCGCGACCCGGCCGGCCCGCTCGCGCGCCACGATCAGCTTCATCACCTGCGCCGTGCCGTCGCCGATCTCGAGGCCCATCACGTCGCGCAGCCGCTGCTGGTGCGGCAGGTCCATCGACCAGCCGTAATGCCCATGGGTCAGCAGGCACTGGTGGATGACGTCGACCGCCGTCTTCGGGCCGAGCCACTTGCACATCGCCGCCTCCGCGGTGTGCGGCCTGCCCTCGTCGCGCAGGCGCAGCGTGTGGTAGCAGAGCTGGCGGACGGCCTGGATCATCCCCTCGCCCTCGGCCAGCGGGAAGCTGACGCCCTGGAATTGCGCGATGGGCGTGGCGAAGGCCTCGCGCTCGGCGATGTAGGACCAGCTCTCGTCGAGGCTGGCCTGCGCCGCGGCGCAGACCTGCAGCCCGATCAGGGCGCGGCTGTAGTCGAAGCCCTGCATGACCTGGACGAAGCCCATGCCTTCGTCGGCCAGGCGGTATCCGGCCGGGATGCGGACATCGTCGAGGAAGATCGAGCCGCGGCCGACCGCGTGGCTGCCGAGGTCGCGGAAGCGGGTGCGGCTGATCCCCGGCAGGTCCATCGGCACGAGGAAGGCGGAGATGCCGCGCGCCCCCTGCGCGGCCTCGCCGGTGCGGGCGAAGACCACCGCGGCATCGGCCTGGTCGGCCATGCTGATGGAGGTCTTCTCGCCGCGCAGGAGGTAGTCGCCGCCGTCGCGTCGCGCCGTGAGCTGCAGGTTGGCGGCATCCGACCCGCCGCGCGGCTCGGTGAGCGCGAGGGCGAACAGCGCCTCGCCGGCGACGATGCGCGGGATCCAGTGCGCGGCGAGCTCGGGCGACGCATGGCGCGCGACGATCTGGCCGTTCAGCGAGGCGAGCAGGGGCACGTAGCCGACATTGAGGTCGGCATGGCTGACCGCCTCGATCGCAATGCCCGCGGTGACGGCGGACGCGCCGAGGCCGCCCAGCGCCTCCGGCAGGTCGGGGCCGATCAGGCCGAGCGTGCCCATCTCCCGCACCAGGTCGCGGTCGATGCGGCCGTCGCGCTCGCGCGCCATGTAGCCGGGCGCGATGCGCTCGCGGGCGAAGCGGCGCGCGACCTCGGCCAGGTCGCGCTGCTCCTCGGTGAGCGCGGAGTCGATCACCGCTGGTGCTTCCGGAAGTCCGGCTTGCGCTTCTCGTTGAAGGCGCGGACGCCCTCCTGGCTCTCCTCGCTGGCGTAGTACATCGACAGCGCCTGCATCCCCATGCCGCCGATGCCGCGGATGCTCTCGGTGTCGGCGTTGAAGCTGCGCTTGGCGATGGCGATGGCGGTCGGGCTGCGCTCCATGATCTCGGCGCACCACTTCGCCACCTCGGCGTCGAGCTGGTCGTGCGGGACGACGCAGTTGACGAGGCCCATCGCCAGCGCCTCCGCGGCGGTGTAGCGGCGGCAGAGGTACCACATCTCGCGCGCCTTCTTCTCGCCGACGACGCGCGCCAGATAGGCCGTGCCGAAGCCCGGATCGACCGAACCCACCTTCGGCCCGACCTGGCCGAACTGCGCGCGCTCGGAAGCGATGGTGAAGTCGCACAGCGTGGCGAGCACGTTGCCGCCGCCGATCGCATAGCCCTGGACGCGCGCGATCACCGGCTTCGGCACGTCGCGGATCATCGACTGCAGCTCCTCGACCGGCAGGCCGATGATGCCGCGGCCGTCGTAATTGCCGTCATGCGCGGACTGGTCGCCGCCGGTGCAGAAGGCGCGGTCGCCCGTGCCGGTCAGCACGATCACCCCGATCGCCTTGTCCCAGCCGGCCTTGTTGAGGGCGTGGATCAGCTCCTCGCAGGTGCGACCGCGGAAGGCGTTCATCACCTTGGGGCGGTCGATGGCGATCGTCGCGACGCCGTCGGCGACGGTGGTGAGGATGTCCTGGTATTCCATGTCGTGCTCCCTCAGGCGCCGGGCGGGCGCATCCGCGCCCCGGGGCTTCGCCGCACCTGCGGCGGCGCGCAGAAGCGCGCCCGGATCGCGCCGCGATCCGCCATGTCGGCTATCCGGCCATGGTCAGGCCGCCGGAGACGCTGAGCACCTGCCCCGTGACATAGGCGGCCTCGTCGCTGGCGAAGAAGAGGATGGCGCCGGGCAAATCCTCGGGCGTGCCGATGCGCCCCATGGGCACGGCGCGGCGGAAGGCCTCGTCGAGCTTCTCGGGGTTGCCCGCGCCTTCCTTGTAGCCGGCGAAGAGCGCGGTGTCGGTCGGCCCCGGGCAGACCACGTTCACGGTGATGCCGTGCCGCGCATGCTCCCGCGCGATGGTCTTCGAGAAGCCGAGGAGCCCGGCCTTGCAGGCGGCGTAGACCGCCTCTCCGGTGGAGCCGACGCGGGCGGCGTCGGAGGCGATGTTGACGATCCGCCCCGCCCGCCGCGCGATCATGCCCGGCAGCACGGCGTGGTGCATGTTGAGCGCGCCGACGAGGTTGATGGCGATCAGCTTCTGCCATTCCTCCGGCGTCGAATCCTTGAACAGGCGGAAGACGTCCCAGCCCGCATTGTTCACCAGCGCGCCCGTGGGGCCGAGGGCCGCCTCGGCCGCGGCGACGGCCTCGCACACGCCGGCATGGTCGGTGATGTCGCAGCGGAAGGCGCGCGCGGCGCCGCCGCACTGCCCGGCGGTGCGGCCCGCGGCCGCCTCGTCGATGTCGAACACGGCGACCCGCGCCCCGGCCTCCGCGAAGCGGCGGCAGGTGGCGCCGCCGATGCCGCCGCCGCCGCCGGTCACGATGACCATCCTGTCCTTCAGGCCGCGCATGGATCCCCCGCTGGCAGAGATATTATGGCAAGGGTATGCTACATCTCGGATGATATGGCAAGGGATTGATGGATCAGACCGCCCCAGGGGGATCCGAGGCCGACCACGCCCGCTTCGACGTGGCGAACCGCCTGTTTCTCCGGCTCTACCAGGCCTCGAACCTCATGCACAAAACGGGGACGAAGGCGGTCAGCGAGTACGGCGCGACCACCCAGCAATGGGCCGTGCTCGGCGCCCTGTCCCGCCCCGCGGTGCGCGAGGGGGGGATGACGGTGAAGGAGCTCATCGCCTTCCTCATGGTCAGCCGGCAGAACCTGACCGCCGTGCTGGACCGGCTGGAGCAGGCGGGGCTGGTCGAGCGGATGCGCACCGCCGGCGCCGACGGGCGACTCCGGCATGTGCGGCTGACCGTCCAGGGCGAGCAGGTCTGGTCGGCCATGCTCGGCAGCATCCGCCGCTACTACGCCGCCGCGCTCGAGGTGTTCAGCACGGAGGAATGCGTCCTGCTCTTCCGCTTGCTCGACCGGCTGCGGGACAGCCTGGGGCGGATCGCCGGCCCCGAGGGCGAGTGAGGCCGTCCGCGTCGCGGATCGGGCGGGGATCGGCGCGGAGGCGCGGCCGCGCGCGGCCTCCGTCAGGGGGCCTCCGCCGCCGCGGCGATCGCCGCGGCGGCGACGCGCGCCACCGATTCGACGCGGTGGCGCGGATCATGGGAATGCCCGAAGCGCGCGACGACCACGGCGTGCGACGGCAGCACCAGCACGTATTGCCCGAAGGCCCCCCGCGCCATGAAGGAATCGGGCGGCATGCCGGCGGCGACGCGATAGGCCGCGCCCGGTCCGACGCCGCGATTGGTCCACAGCCCGGCGCCGTAGCCGAACGCCTCGCTGCCCGGCGTCTCGGCCGCGGACCAGTCCACCCAGCCCTCGGGCAGCCGCCGCCGGCCGCCCACCACCCCGTCCTGCGCATAGAGCAGCCCGAGCCGTGCCCAGTCGCGGGGCGTGGCCCACATGGAATCCGCGCCCACCGGCGTGCCCGAGACATCCGTCTGCACCACGGCGCTCCGCATGCCGAGCGGCCCGAACAGGTGGTCGCGCAGGAAGCCGAGCGCCGCCGCCTCGTCGCCGCCGGCCAGCGCGCGGACCATGCGCGACAGGATGAGCGTGCTGCCGTTGCTGTAGCGGTAGCGCCCCCCGGGCGGCCGCGCGGCGGGCGCGGCGGCGGCGAGCGCGCCCATGTCCTCGCCGGAGTAGAGCATCTGCGTCGGCGGGTTGACGAGGTCGCCGATCCCGACGGATTGCGAATCGCCGAAATCGAGGCCGTCCGTCATGCGCAGCAGCTGCGCCGGGGTGATGGCGCCGCGGGGATCGCCTTCGCCGCGCCATTCCGGCACCGGCGCGGGCGCGTCCATCGCCAGGCGCCCCTGCCGCGCGAGAATGCCGAGCGCGGCGTTGACCACCGTCTTGGTCGCCGACCAGCCCTCCACCCGGATCGTCGGCCCGACGCCCGGGGCGTAGCGCTCCGCCACCACGCGGCCGCGATGCAGGATCACCACCGCCGTCGTCTCGCGGGCGAGGTCCGGCCCGGCGAAGCCCTGGTCCACCGCCGCCCGCCAGGCCGGGGAGGCCGGTGCGACCGTGTCATCGCCCGGGGCGATGCCGGGCAGCAGCGCCGGGCCGAGGGGCGCGAGGCGGGGCGGCGGCGGCACCGCCTGGCCGGGCCGCAGCGTCAGGCACCCCGCCTCGCCGCGCTCGACGTCCTGCCGCGCCCCGAGCCCGGCCAGGCTGGCCCGCACCCGCCGCGCGGCCCCAGCAACGCGGCGGAGGACCCCGCCCTCTCGCGCCTTCGCCAGGCGCCCGGGCGGTGGCGACCCGGCCCGCTTCTGCCCGCGGGAGGGAGCGCAGGGCTCGATCGGCCGCGGGATGCGCGGGCGCGGATGGTCGGCGTCACCGGCCCGCCCGTGAAGCCGGTGCCGAAGGCGCGGGAAGGTCGCGGCCCGCATCCTCCCGGCCGGACAACGCCACGGCTCCGGGCGTGAGAAGACATCGAACCTGCGCAAGAACGCCCTTTGGAACCGCTGCAGACCATCCAACGGCATCGGGGCAGGCGGGCATTCCTTCACGAACTCTCAGGCGCCGGGCCGCGGCAGCACCATCCGGACGAGGAAGCCACCCTCCGGCGCGCGGTCCAGTTCCAGCGTGCCGCCGCTCGCCTCGGCGAAGCGCTGGGCGATCGCCAGGCCGAGCCCCGAGCCGCCCTTGCCGCGCGCCGCATCGAGCTGCACGAAGGGCGCCACCGCCCGGGCACGGTCCGACGGCGCGATGCCCTCGCCCGCATCCGCGACCTCGGCGAGCACGCGCATGCCCTCGTCGCGCAGGCGAAGGCGCACCGGCGGCCGGCCATGCGCCAGCGCGTTCTCGACGAGGTTGGACAGCGCCCGTTTCGCGGCGAGGCGCCGCAGCGGCAGCACCACGCGCGCCGGCCCCTCATAGGCGACATCCTGCCCGGCATCGGCCGCGTCCGAGGCGAGCGACTGCAGGATGGCGGCGAGGTCGGCCGGCCGCGCCGGCTCCGCATCACGCCCCTCGCGGATGTAGTCGAGCGTGCGCGCCACCATCGCCTCCATCTCGGCGATGTCGGCCTCCATGCGCGCGCGGTCCTCGCCCTCCGGCAGGAAGCCCGCGCGCAGCCGCAGGCGGGAGAGCGGCGTCCGCAGGTCGTGGCTCATCGCCGCCAAGGCCTCGGTGCGGTCCTCGACGAGGCGGCGGATGCGGTCCTGCATGGCGTTGAAGGCCATCGCGGCGTTGCGCACCTCGCGCGGCCCGCCGGTCGGCAGCGGGCGGGCGCGCAGATCCCGGCCGATGCCATCGGCCGCGTCGGCCAGGTGGCGCAGGGGGCGCGTGATCCAGCGCACCACCAGCACCGAGACCAGCGCGATGCCGACCGCCATGGCCAGCATCGAGGCGAGGGCGCCGCCGACCCCCGCGGCGCCGGCATGCGGGCCGATCCAGGCGACCGAGAAGACCAGCCATCCGCCGGCCTCGACCGGCACGGCGCCCAGGGCGCGATGGCCCGGCTCGGCCTTGGGGTCCCAGGAGAGGCGGGCCTCGGGGCCGAGGCGCGCGGCCGCCGCGGCGAGCGCGGGCGGGGCCGGTCCTTCGGGCAGCGGCGCGCCCCTGTCCCAGTGCAGCACGATGCCGGGCGAGGTCATCGCATGCGCGGCCGCGTCGCGCGCCGGCTCCGGCGCGGCGGAGACGGCGGCGGCGGCGGCGGCGATCCGCTCGGCCAGGCGCTCGATCCGCGCCTCGCTCTCCGCGCCGTGCAGGGCGCGCTCATGCACCACCATGCTGCCGATATGCAGCAGGGTCAGCCCGCCGATCAGCAGCAGGGTGATGCGCCCGGCGAGGCTCTCGGGCCAGGCGCGCGCGGCCAGGGCGGCGAGGGATGCGCGGCGCGGCGTCGCGCGGATCTCCTGGGTCGCGCTCACGCGCGCGTCACCTCGGCCACGAAGACATAGCCCGCGCCGCGCACGGTCTTGATCAGCGCCGGCCCGGTCTCCTGCGCCTCGATCTTGCGGCGCAGGCGGCTGACCTGGACGTCCACCGTGCGGTCATAGGGATCGGCGCCGGCGCGCCGCCGCGCGACCTCCAGCAGCTGGTCGCGCGACAGCACGCGGCCCGGATGCTCGAGGAAGGCCAGCAGCAGGTCGTATTCCGCGCCGGAAAGATCGACCAGGACGCCTTCCGGCGAGACCAGCTCGCGCCGCGCCGTGTCCAGCACCCAGCCGGCGAAGGCGATGCGGCGCGAGCGCGGATCCGGCCGCGCCTCGGCCGGCGCGGCGCGGCGCAGCAGGGCGCGTACGCGCGCAACCAGCTCGCGCGGGGCGAAGGGCTTGGCGACGTAGTCATCCGCGCCGAGCTCGAGCCCGAGCACGCGGTCCAGCTCCTCGCCGCGGGCGGTCAGCATCATCACCGGGACCCGGCTGCCGCGCTCCCGCAGCCGCCGCAGCAGGTCGAGGCCCGAGGGGCCGGGCAGCATCACGTCGAGCAGCACGAGGTCGGGCGCCCCGGCCGGGCTCTCCAGCGCCTCCCACATCTCGCGCCCGTCGCGGGCGGTGGAGACGCGGAAGCCGGCCTCGCGCAGCAGCCGCGCGACCAGGGCACGCATCTCGCCATCATCCTCGACGAGGAGGAGATGCGCCTCCGGGTCGAGGATCCGCTGCTCGGCCGTTCCGCTCATCGCGCCCCTGGCACCGGCGTGAACCGTGCCTGGGCGCGCGCCATGCCCGGCTTCGGCACGACCTGCACCACCACGCGCAGCCCGGGTGCGGCGCGGAACTCGCCGGTGGCGACGAGGGCGGTGCCGTCCGGGCGCGGCGTGAAGGCCAAGGTCTGCTGCTTCCCCTCGGCCGCGAGGATGGCCGTCCCGCTGGCCTGGCGCGCATCGAGCGGCTTGTCGTGATGGTCGAAGAGGAAGAGCGTCAGCTCGTTGTCCCTGGCCAGCAGCTCGCCATGGATGGGCCCGAGGTCCTGCACCTGGCCGCCATTCGGGCCGCGCCCGCCGGCGGGCAGGTGCGCCAGGGCGGTCGCGGGCAGCAGCGAGGCGAGGCCGGCGAGCAGGGTGCGGCGATGGGTCACGGGGCTCTCCTCTAGCATCAGAAGGTGTCGGCCAGGGCGGTCCCGCCGCGTCCGGCGCCGAGGGCTTCGGCGCGCAGCCGCTCCAACGCCGGGCGGCCGAAGCGGTGGAACAGGATCGGCGTGACGAAGGCGTCGAGCAGCGTCGCGCTGACCAGCCCGCCGAGGATGGTCACCGCGACCGGGTGCAGGATCTCCTTCCCCGGCGCGTCGGCGCCGATCGCCAGCGGGACCAGCGCCAGCCCGGCCGAGAGCGCGGTCATCAGCACCGGCGTCAGCCGCTCCGCGCTGCCGCGCAGGATCAGCCCGAGGCCCCAGCGCTCGCCCTCGTGCAAGGCGAGGTTCAGGTAGTGGCTGACCTTCAGGATGCCGTTGCGCGCGGCGATGCCGGTCAAGGTCACGAAGCCGATCAGGGTCGCGACCGAGAGCGGCTGGCCGGAGAGCCAGATCGCCGCGACCGCGCCGATCAGCGCCAGCGGCACATTGCCCATGATGACCGCGGCGAGCACGGCCGAGCGGTAGCGGGAATAGAGCACCACGAAGATCAGCGAGAGCGAGATGACGGCGAGCACGGCGATGGTCCGCATCGCCTCCTCCTGCGCCTGGAAGGTGCCCTCGAGGCTCGTCGTGGTGCCGGGCGGCATCGGCAGCCTGGCGAGCTCGGCGCGGATCCCCGCCACCACCGCGGCCATGTCCGCCCCCGGCGCGGCATTGGCGAGGACGACCATGCGCCGCCGCGCGCCCTCGCGCAGGATCTGGTTGGGGCCGTCGGCTTCCTCGACCCGGGCGAGCATGCTCAGCGGCACGCGCCCGCCCGGCGTCTCGACCAGCGCCTCGGCCAGGCGCGTGGTGGTGCGGTCCTCGTCGGACAGGCGCAGCACCACGTCGAAGCGGCGCACCCCATCGGTGATCTGGCTGATCACCGTGCCGCCGGTCAGCGCCTGCAGCACCTCCGTCAGGGTCGCGGCCGAGACGCCGTAGAGCGCCGCCCGGTCGTGGTCGACCGCGATTCGGAGCTGCGGCACGCGCACCTGGCGCTCGAGCTGCAGGTCGGCAAGGCCGGGGACGTTGGCGGCGAGGCGCGCGCGCAGCGTCTCGGCCAGGGTGCGCAGCGTGTCGAGGTCGTCGCCGAAGACCTTCAGCGCGATCTGCGCGCGGACGCCGGAGAGCATGTGGTCCAGCCGGTGGCTGATCGGCTGGCCGAGATTGACCGAGGCCGGCAGGGCGGCGAGGCGCGCGCGCAGGTCGGCCAGCACCTCCGCGCGCGGCCGCCCGCCGGGGCGGAGGTCGATGTCGAGCTCGGAGGAATGGACGCCCTCGGCATGCTCGTCGAGCTCGGCGCGGCCGGTGCGGCGGCCGACCCCCTTCACCTCCGGCACCGCGAGCAGCAGGTTCTCCGCCACCCGCCCCAGCGCGTCGCTCTGCGCCAGCGAGATGCCGGGCTGGTAGGTGATGCTGATCACCAGCGTGCCCTCGTTGAAGGGCGGCAGGAAGCTGCGCGGCAGGAAGGGCAGGCTGGCCGCGGCGAGGAGGACGCCGCCCCCGGCCAGGCCGAGCACCAGCGGGCGGTGGCCGAAGGCCCAGCGCAGCGCCCAATCGTTGCCCACCTTGAGCCGCCGCACCAGCCAGCCGTCATGGGCGCTTGCCTTCGCGGCCATGCCCGGCAGCAGCCAGGAGGACAGCACCGGCGTGACCGTGACGGCCACCAGCAGGGAACAGAGGATCGAGACGATGTAGGCGATGCCGAGCGGCGCGAAGAGCCGCCCCTCGATGCCCGAGAGGGCGAAGAGCGGCAGGAAGACCAGCACGATGATCAGCGTCGCATAGACGATGCCGGACCGCACCTCGGCGCTGGCGCGGGCGATGACGGCGATCGCGGGCTCGGGATCGCCCCGCTCGCGGCTCTCGCGCAGGCGGCGGAAGATGTTCTCGACATCCACCACGGCGTCGTCCACCAGCTCGCCCACCGCGATGGCGATGCCGCCCAGTGTCATGGTGTTGATCGACAGGCCGAAGGCGGCGAAGACGATCGCCGTCATCAGGATCGAGAGCGGGATCGCGGTCAGCGAGATGAAGGTCGTGCGCAGGTTGAGCAGGAAGGCGAAGAGCACGATCGCGACGACCAGGAAGGCCTCCTGCAGCACCTGTCGCAGGTTGGCGATGGACTGCTCGATGAAGTCGGCCTGGCGGAACTTCACCCGGTCGGCTGCGACGCCGCGCGGCATGCCGGCCTGCAGCTCGGCCAGCGCCGCCTCCACCGCGCGCGTGAGGCGGATGGTGTCGGCGCCGGGCTGCTTGGCGACGGCCAGGATCACCGCCGGCATGCCGTCCACCCCGGCCTCGCCGCGCTTGGCGCGCGCGCCGTACTCGACCGAGGCGATCTGGCGCAGCGCGATGGGCTGGCCCTCGCGGAAGCCGACGGTCGCGTTGCGCAGATCCTCGAGCGAGGTGGTGCGGCCGATGTTGCGGATCAGGTATTCGCGCCCGGCCTGGTCGACATAGCCGCCGCCGGCATTCACGCCGAACTGGCGCAGCGCCAGCATCAGCTGGTCATGCGTCAGGTCCAGCGCGTGCAGCCGCTCGAGGTCCGGCATGATGCGGAACTGCCGCACCTCGCCGCCGATGGGAATCACCTGGCTGATGCCGGGGATGGTCAGCAGGCGCGGCCGCATCACCCAGTCCGCCAGCTCGCGCAGCTGCATGGGCGAGACGGAACCATCCCGCGGCGCCGTCATCGCCACCAGCATGATCTCGCCCATGATCGAGGAGACCGGAGCCATGGCCGGCAGCACGCGCGGCGGCAGCTGCGCGGCGATCTGGTTCAGCCGCTCGCTCACCTGCTGGCGGGCGCGCCAGATGTCGGTGTCCCAGTCGAACTCCACGAAGACGATGGAGAGCCCGACCGAGGAGACGGAGCGCACGCGGGTGACGCCGGGCAGGCCGTTCACCGCCGTCTCGATCGGGAAGGAGACGAGCTGCTCCACCTCCTCGGGCGCGAAGCCCTCGGCCTCGGTCATCAGCGTGACGGTCGGCTTGTTGAGGTCGGGGAAGACGTCGACCGGCATGCGAGACGCCGTCCACAGGCCGTAGCCGGCCAGGAGCAGCGCCGCGGCCAGCACGAAGACCCGGTTGCGCAGCGAGAAGCCGACGATGGCGTTGAACAGCATCGGGTCAGCGCACCTGCGCGATCAGCCCGGCGCCCTGCACGACGACGCGCTGCCCGGGCTCGAGCCCCGCCGTGACCACCACCCGCCTGCCGTCGAGCGGCTGGACGCGCACCTGGCGCGGGGCGAAGCGTTCGGCGGTGCTGTGCTCGAAGACCACGGGCGGGCCCTCGGCGGAGCGGACCACGGCATCGGCCGGCAGCACCAGGCCCTGCACGGCGCGCGCGGTGCGCAGCGTCACCAGGACGGAGGCGCCGATCGGGGCATCGGGCGGCGGGCTCGCCACGCGGAAATTCACCGGCACGGCCTGCTGGCGCACCGTCAGGCCGCGGCCGACGAACTCCAGCTCCAGCACGCGGCCATCGGCCAGGCTCGCGCTCGCCCCGGTCACCTGGTCCACCGCGGCGCGGTCGAAGGCCAGCGCCTCGACCCAGAGGCGCGAGGGGTCGACGATGTCGAAGACCGTCACCGTGCTGTCCACGAGCTGCCCGACCGCGCCCCGCACGGTCGAGACGATGCCGGAGACGGGCGCGACCAGCGGCTCCCGCCCGGAGAGCGCGGGCTGGATGGCGGTGCGCCGCTGCCGCGCCCCGGCCAGCTCGGCCTGCGCGTCCTGGATGTCGCGCTCGGCGACGGTGCCGCGCAGCGCGGTCAGCCGCCGCACGCGCGATTCCAGGATGGTGATCTGCGCGTCGAGCTCGGCGGCGTTCTGGATCAGCCCGCCGCGCTCGGCGGCGGTGTAGGTGGGCGTGACGAAGGCCAGCACCTGGCCGCGCTCGACGCGCTGGCCAAGGGTGGGGAAGCCCTGCTCGCCGGGCTCGAGCCGCCCGGTCTGGCTGGGCTGGACGCGGCCGGAGGCGTTGGGGTCGGGCACCAGCGTGCCCACCATGCGGATCGCGGCGGCGGCCTCGCCGGCCTCGGTGACCTGGGTGCGGATGGCCAGCAGGCGCTGGGACGCCTTGGGGACGAAGATCGTGCCGTCCTCGAGCCGCCGCGGCGCCTCGGATGGCGCGACCGCGCCCGGCATGTCGGCGCGCGCCGGCAGGGCCGCCCCGAGGGCGAGCAGCAGGCCGAGCGTGGCGGCCCGGCGCGGGACCCCGGGCCTTGGCAGGGCGGCGACCAGGGCGGGCGGGGGCGGCGCCTCCTCCGCCATCGGCGGCAGCGGCCGGCGCACCGAGGCGCGGCCGAGCAGCAGGCCGAGGACCAGCAGCCCGATCCCGATCCCGATCTGCAGCGGCACCTCGCGCAGCAGGCCCTGCAGCCCGGGCGCGGCGGCCGCGGCGGCATCGGGCTCCGGGACCTCCAGCGTCGCGGACAGCAGGTCGAGCTCGTCGCCGGCGGAAACGGCGAAGACGATGTCGCGCGGGCCCGGCCTGGCGATGGCGGGGTGCCGGGCCACGAACAGCCCGATGCCCTGGCGCTCCGCCGCGATGTCCAGCCCGTCGAGGGTCAGGGTCACGGCGCCGTCCACCGGGGCGTTGTCGGACCAGCGGTCGAGCCAGATGGTCAGCGCGCCGCCGGGGCCAAGCACCGCGACGAGCTCGAAGGCCTCGCTGTGCGCCTCGGCGCGGGGCAGGGCGGCGGCGACGGGCGGGGCCGCGTGGTCATGCCCCTCATGCGCCACGGTCGGCCAGGGCAGGGCGAGCAGCAGGGCGAGGAGGAGCGGCGGCAGGCGCATCGGCGGACTCCGGGGCGCCACCGTTCTGCCAGGGGATCCGCGACAAGACCGCGCGGAATCATGACGAAGTGTGTCAGGCGGCACCGGCCGCCGGGTGCCCCGTGCGGGCGGCGTCGTCCGTCCGCGACGCTGCGGCGCGGGCCGATGCGCCTCCCCGCGGCCGCGCCACCGGGACCCGCCTCACCGTACGCGGCCCAGCGCCTCCCGCGCTGCCGTGGCCAGCCGGTCCGCGCGCTCGTTCATCGGGTCGCCGGAATGGCCGCGCACCCAGCGCCACTCCACCTCATGCGGTTTCGCCGCCGCCAGCACGCGCTGCCACAGCGCCATGTTCGCGACCGGGTCCTTCGCCGCGTTGCGCCAATTGTTGCGCACCCAGCCATTGACCCAGCGCGTCACGCCGTTCTTCAGATACTCGCTGTCGGTGTGCAGCCGCACGCGGCACGGCTTCTTCAGCGCCTCGAGCGCCGCCGCGGCCGCGGTCAGCTCCATCCGGTTGTTGGTCGTCTCCGGCTCGGCGCCCGACAGCTCCTTCTCGACCGTCCCGAAGCGCAGGATCGCGCCCCAGCCGCCCGGCCCGGGATTCGGCTTGCAGCCGCCATCGGTCCAGATCTCGACGATCGGCGGCGCGGCGGCGGCTTGGGGGTCAGAGGCCAAGCGCGCCAGGCCCGTCCGCCGCGGCGAAGAAGCGGAGCTTGCGGAGGTATTCCAGCGGATCCTTCCGCGTCACCAGCGCCCCCGCCGGCGTCGCCATCCAGTCATAGAGCCGCGTCAGCAGGAAGCGGATCGCCGCCCCGCGGCAGAGCACGGGCAGCGCCCGCTGCTCGGCGGGCAGCAGCGGGCGCACCTGCTGGTAGGCGCCGAGCATCGCCCGGGCCTTGGTCACGTTGAAGGCCCCGTCCGGCTCGAAGCACCAGGCGTTCAGGCAGACCGCGATGTCGTAGGCCAGCAGGTCGGTGCAGGCGAAGTAGAAATCGATCAGCCCCGAGACGAAGGGCCGGCGGTCCGCCCCCTCCAGGAAGAAGACGTTGTCGGGGAACAGGTCGGCATGGATATGCCCGGCCGGCAGCGCCCCCGGCGCCGGCCATTGCGCCAGGATCCCGCCGAGCGCCGTGTCGAGCTGCGCGACCAGCCCGGCCTGCACCGCATCGCCGGTCGGGCGGCAGCGCTCGAGCAGCGGGGCCCAGCCTGCCGGGCCGAGCGCGTTGGCGCGCCGCGGCGCGAAGCCCTCGCCCGCCTGGTGCAGCCGCGCCAGCGCCTGCCCCAGCGGGCCGCAATGCTCCGGCCGGACGCGCCGCGGCCAGACGCCGGGCAGGAAGGTGCAGATCGCCGCCGGCCGCCCGGCCAGCGCGCGCAGCGCCCGCCCGTCCCGTCCCTGCACGGGCAGCGGGCAGGGCAGGCCCTGCGCCGCCAGATGCTCCATCAGCCCGAGGAAATACGGCAGCTCCGCCGGCTCCACCCGCCGCTCGTACAGCGTCAGGATGAAGTCGCCGGCCTGCGTGCGCAGCGCGAAATTGGAGTTCTCGACCCCCTCGGCGATGCCGCGGAAGGCGACGAGGTCGCCGAGCGCGTAGTCGGCGAGAAAGCTCCGCAGCGCCTCGTCGGAGACCTCGGTGTAGACGGCCATGCGCCCGCTTCTAGCCCTGGCGTGCCGGGGCTGGAACCACCCCGCGCCGCAAGCATCGCTTCATGGCGTCCCGGCGCGGCGGAGCCGGCGCGCCGTCCCCCCCGCGTCACTCCGCGTGCAGCGCGGCGGGCAGCTTGAAGGTGATCCGCTCCTCGGCGACCACCACCTCCTCGATCGTCAGCGCGAAGCGCTCGGCCAGGCGGGCGAGCACCTCCTCGACCAGCACCTCCGGCGCGCTCGCCCCGGCGGTGACGCCGACGCTCGAGAGCCCGTCGAACATCGCCAAGTCCAGCTCATGCCCGCGCTGCACCATCACCGCGCGCGGGCAGCCGGCCCGCTCGGCGACCTCGACCAGCCGGAGCGAGTTCGAGGAGTTGGGCGCCCCCACCACCACCATCAGCTCCGCCCGGGGCGCGATCGCCTTGACCGCCGCCTGGCGGTTGGTGGTGGCGTAGCAGATGTCCTCCTTGGCCGGGGCGTGCACCTCGGGGAAGCGCGCCCGCAGCGCGCTCACGATGTCCGCGGTGTCGTCGACCGAGAGGGTGGTCTGGGTGATGAAGGCCAGCGGCCGGTCGCCCGGCACCGCGACCGTCGCCGCCTGGCCGGCATCCTCGACCAGGGTCACCGCGCCCTCGGGGAGCTGGCCCATGGTGCCGATCACCTCCGGGTGCCCGGCATGGCCGATCAGCAGGATGTGGCGCCCGCGGGCGAAATGATGCTCGGCCTCCCGGTGCACCTTGCTGACCAGGGGACAGGTGGCGTCGAGGTAGAACAGCTTGCGGCGCGACGCCTCCTCGGGCACGGATTTCGGCACGCCATGCGCGCTGAACACCACCGGCGCGTCATCCGGCACCTCGTCCAGCTCCTCGACGAAGACGGCGCCCTGGCGTTCCAGGCTCTCGACGACGAAGCGGTTGTGGACGATCTCGTGGCGCACATAGACGGGGGCGCCGTAGCGGCGGATCGCCTCCTCGACGATCTTGATCGCGCGGTCGACGCCGGCGCAGAAGCCGCGGGGCCCCGCCAGCAGCACGTTCAGTCGTGGCCGAAGCCGCGGGCCCGGCGTGGGGCGGGGAAGCGTCTGTTCCATCTTGTCCCTTGCCTGGGAGCCCAGGCCGCTGGCCGGCCGCGGGCGCCTCCGTCCGCGCCCCCCGTCGGGGCGGGCTGGCCGGGCACTCCTAGCCGATCGGGCGGTTTCGTGCCACGCCCACGGCAGGCGGCGCCCCGGCGCGCCGGCCGGGCGGAGGGAGAGCGGGATGCGGGCAGGACGGCTTCTTGCGGGGTTGCGGGGGCGCTTCGGGGCGCGGGCCGCCGCCGCGACGCTGCTGGCCCTGGCCGCGGGCGCCTGCTCGGGCGGCAGCGATTCCGCCGCGCCGATCGCCTGCCCGACCCCCGGCATCCTCGGCGATGCCGCGGATCTGACGCGTTACGCGCCCGGTTCCGCCATCCGCGACCTGACCACCATCGAGTTCGACGCGCGGCTGACCGGGCTGGCGGGCGGGTGCCGGGTGGCGCGCGGGGGGCGCGGCGTCGAGATGACGCTGAACGCGCAGTTCGTGGTGGATCGCGGCCCGGCCTCGCTCACCCGCTCGATCGACCTGCCCTGGGCGATCGCCATCCTCGACGGGCGGACCGACGAGCCGATCGAGCGGCCGCAGCGCCTCATCGACCGGATCCAGTTCGGCCCGAACGAGGCGCGCGCGACCGTCACCAGCCAGGGGGTGAGCATCCTGCTGCCGGTCAGCGAGAACCGCCGGGTGAACGACTACCGGATCCTGGTCTATCTCCAGCTGACCGAGGAGGAGCTGGCGCAGAATCGCCGCCGCGGGCCGCGGTAACGGCGCCATCGCCCCCGCTGCGGCAGGCCAGGCAAGGCCGGGGAGAAGGTCTTCTGCCGTCGCCGTATACGGCGACCCCTCATCTGTTCCTGCTCCTTGCCGTGCGGCAGCGCGGTCCGTGCGGCGGCGCTTCAGCCTCGGCGCACGGGAAGGCCGAAAAGGAGCAGAAAAGGAGGGTTGGGGTTTCGGGGAAGGGAGTTCCCTCGCTTCCCCGATCTGCCTTCCCCCCGAAGCCCGCCTGAGGGCCTCACCCTGGGGCCTGGGCGACTCGGTTGCGCCGCCCGCGCCCAGGGGCTAGACCGGGGGCCCCGCAGATCCCGCGCGGGAGAGAGCGAGACGGGCCCCGTGTCCGGATCGCCGCCGAAGGCGCAACCGGCCCCCGGAAACGCTCAGGCAGCAGGGGCCGCGCGGGGAAGGGACCTCTGGAAAGCCCGTTGCCTGGACCAGGCGACGGCACCGACGGAGTAAGGCGCACGGGGCAGCGGCCCCGGGCCGAATCTCTCAGGTCACGGGACAGAGGGGGGCCACGGTACCCAACCACCGCCGCGGGTCGCCCGCGGCAGGAGGACCCGTGGCAGGACCCGAGGCTGCGCCGAACGATGACCTCCTGGAAACGCCACTCGCCGCGCTGCACCGCGCGCTCGGCGGGCGCATGGTGCCCTTCGCGGGCTATGCCATGCCCGTCCAGTACCCCGCCGGCATCATGGCCGAGCACCTGCATTGCCGCGCCGAAGCCGCGCTCTTCGACGTGTCCCATATGGGCCAGGCTCTCCTGCAGGGCGCCGGCGCGGCGGCCGCGCTCGAACGCGTCACGCCCGCCGATGTCGCCGGCCTCCGCCCGGGGCGGCAGCGCTACGGCCTGCTGACCACCCCTGGGGGCGGCATCTTCGACGATTTCATGGTGGCGACCCTCGCCCCGGACCGGCTCTTCCTGGTGGTGAACGCCAGCCGCAAGGCGGCGGACGCCGCCCTCCTCGCCGCCGCGCTGGACGGCACCGGGGTGCGCATGACGCTGCTGGCCGACCGCGCGCTGCTGGCGCTGCAGGGGCCGGGCGCCGCCGCGGCGCTGGCCCCGCTGGTGCCCGACCTGGCGCTCGACAGCCTCGGCTTCCTCGGCATCGCCGAGGCCGCGGTGGCGGGGGCCCCCGCCATCATCGCCCGCTCCGGCTATACCGGCGAGGACGGGTTCGAGATCAGCCTGCCGGCCGAGCGCGCCGAGGCGGTGGCCCGGGCGCTGCTCGACCGGCCCGGGGTCGCGCCCGCCGGGCTCGGCGCGCGGGATTCGCTGCGGCTCGAGGCCGGGTTGTGCCTGCATGGCCAGGACATCGACGAGACGACGAGCCCGGTCGAGGCGGCGCTGACCTGGACCATCGGCAAGCGCCGCCGCATGGCATGGGACTTCCCCGGCGCGGCGCGCGTGCGGGAGGAGCTGGCGAACGGTCCGCGGCGGCTGCGCGTCGGCCTCCGCCCCGAGGGTCGCCAGCCCGCCCGGGCCGGGACGCCGGTGCAGGCGATGGATGGGACCGCCATCGGCACCGTCACCTCGGGCGGCTTCGGCCCCTCCGCGAACGGCCCCGTCGCCATGGGCTACCTCGCCCCCGCGCAGGCCGGGGACGGCACGCCGCTCACCCTGACGGTGCGCGGCAAGCCCCTGGCCGCCCGTGTGGCCGCGCTTCCCTTCATCCCCCATCGCTACCGCCGCTGAGCGCCCCGCCGGAGATCCGCCCCATGCCCGAGCTGAAATTCACCAAGGACCATGAATGGGTGCGCCTGGATGGCGACGGCGCCGTCATCGGCATCACCGACCATGCGCAGACCGCCCTCGGCGACGTCGTCTTCGTCGACCTGCCCGAGATCGGGCGCGAGGTCGCCGCCGGCGAGGCGATCGCCGTGGTCGAGAGCGTCAAGGCGGCCTCCGACGTCTACGCCCCGATCGCCGGGCGGATCGTCGAGGTGAACAGCGCCCTCGGCGAGGATCCGGGCCTGGTCAACCGCGCGCCGACCGGCGAGGGCTGGTTCTTCAGGATCGAGCCCCGCGACACCGCCGAGGTCGCCGCGCTGCTCGACGAGGCCGCCTACGCCGCCTTCGTGGAGAGCCTCTCGTGACCGGTGCCTGGCTCGACACGCTGACCGCGCTCGAGGATCGGGGCGAGTTCGCGCGGCGCCATATCGGCCCGTCCGAGGCCGATGTCGCGGCGATGCTGGAGGTGGTCGGCGCGGCGAGCCTCGAGGCGCTGGCCGATCGGACCGTGCCCGCGGCGATCCGCGGCGTCGCGCCGGCGGGGCGCGGCAATGGCGATTTCCTCGCCGCCCTGCCGCCGCCGGCAACCGAGGCGGAGGCGATCGCCGAGCTGCGCGCGCTGTCCGAGCGCAACCGCCGCGTGAAGTCGCTGATCGGCCTCGGCTATCACGGCACCCATGTGCCGCCGGTGATCCTGCGCAACGTGCTGGAGAATCCCGGCTGGTACACCGCCTACACCCCCTACCAGGCGGAGATCGCGCAGGGGCGGCTGGAGGCGCTGGTCAATTTCCAGACCATGGTCGCCGACCTGACCGGGCTGCCGGTGGCGAACGCCTCGCTGCTCGACGAGGCGACGGCGGCGGCCGAGGCGATGCACCTGGCGCATGCCGCGCACAAGGGGAAGTCGGACACGCTGCTGGCGGCCGCCGACCTGCATCCGCAGACCTTGGCCGTGGTGCGCACGCGGGCCGAGCCGCTCGGCATCGCGGTGGTGGTCGTGCCGCCCGCCGCCATCGTGGCCGCCGCGGCGACGGAGAAGCCCTTCGCCCTGCTGCTGCAATACCCGGGCACGACCGGGGAGGTGCGCGACCTCGCCCCCGAGATCGCCGCGGTGCAGGCGGTGGGCGGGCTGGCGATCGTCGCCGCCGATCCGCTGGCGCTGACCCTGCTGACCCCGCCCGGGGAGATGGGCGCCGACGTGGTGGTGGGCTCGACCCAGCGCTTCGGCGTGCCGCTCGGCTATGGCGGGCCGCACGCGGCCTACATGGCGGTGAAGGATCCGCTGAAGCGGCTTCTCCCGGGTCGGCTCGTCGGCGTCTCCATCGACGCGGCCGGGCAGCCGGCCATGCGCCTCGCCCTGCAGACGCGCGAGCAGCACATCCGGCGCGAGAAGGCGACGTCGAACATCTGCACGGCGCAGGTGCTGCTCGCCGTCATGGCCGGGATGTACGCCGTATGGCACGGGCCGGAGGGGCTGCAGCGCATCGCCCGTCGCGTCGCCCTGCAGGCCCGCGCGCTGGCCGGCGCCGCGCGCAAGGCGGGCCTCGCGGTGCGCCACGACGGCTTCTTCGACACCATCGCCATCGAGGCGGGCGACCGCGCCGGCGCGATCCTGGACGCGGCGCTGGCGCGCGGCTTCAACCTGCGCCGCGAGGGCGACCTCGTCTGCATTGCGCTCGACGAGACCGTCACGCGCGAGGACCTGGCGGCGCTTGCCGCACTGTTCGACGCCGATCTCGCCGCCGTGGCGCCGCTCGGCGGCATCCCCGCCGCGCTCGCCCGCCGCACCCCCTTCCTGACCGCCGAGGTCTTCCACAGCCACCACGGCGAGCACGCGATGCTGCGCTACCTGCGGCGGCTGGAGGAGAAGGACGTCGCGCTGAACCGCAGCATGATCCCGCTGGGGTCGTGCACGATGAAGCTGAACGCGACGGCCGAGATGATCCCGGTGACCTTCCCCGGCTTCGCCGAGATCCACCCCTTCGCGCCGGTCGACCAGGCCGAGGGCTACCTGGCGATGATCCGGCGGCTGGAAGCCTGGCTCTGCGCCGTGACCGGCTTCGCCGCCGTCTCGCTGCAGCCCAATGCCGGCAGCCAGGGCGAATATGCCGGGCTGCTGGCGATCCGCGCCTGGCACCGCGCGCGCGGCGAGCCGCATCGCGATGTCTGCCTGATCCCCGCCAGCGCGCATGGCACTAACCCGGCCTCGGCGGTGATGGCCGGCATGCGCGTCGTGGTGGTGGGGTGCGACCGCGACGGCAATGTCGATCTCGCCGACCTCCAGGCGAAGGCGGCGCAGCATGCGGCCAACCTCGCCGCGCTGATGGTCACCTACCCCTCGACCCATGGCGTGTTCGAGGAGGAGATCCGCGCCATCTGCGACCTGGTCCATGCGCAGGGCGGGCAGGTCTACATGGATGGCGCCAACATGAACGCGCA
>CAZMCV010000035.1:0-29087 GCA_964564645.1 uncultured Acetobacteraceae bacterium | reverse complement strand
TAAGCGGGCCGGCGCGGCCGCGGGCCTTTGGCGCGGGTCGGGCGGCCCCTTCCGCCCGGCATGCGCCACCGCCTGCCTGCCCGCGACGCCCGGGCGCGGTTCGGGCGTGAGGCGCAGGGCGCCGGACGCGGGCGGGCCGGGGTGGCGCCGGCGCGCCGGCCTTCCCGGAACGCGGCGGGACGTTGCGGGGCCGGGGCGGCTGCCCTAGTGGTGCGGGCCTGACGGTCGGCCTCGCTGGCCCCTGATCCGCCGGGACGGTTCCGCGCTGCGCCGGGAAGCGGCGGCCGACACGGGCGCGGCCGCGGCGACCTCGGGCACGGCGACCTCGGGCACGGCGACCTCGGGCACGGCGACCTCGGGCGTGGCGACCGGGGGCACGCTTCGACCGGGGAGCCGGGGCGGATCGGCCCGCGCGATGCGCAGGTCGCGGCGCCGGTGACGCGGGGCGGTGGATGCGCGGGATCGGTTGTTGTCCGGGGGTATCGTTGGACGGGTTGCGGCAAGCTGCGGCGCGCGGACGGACCGGGTGATGGCCGGCGGCTGGCGCGCCCTCATCGGCACCTGGATCGTCCTCGGCCTGCTGCTCGCCGGCGGCGTGGGCTGGCTCGCCTGGCTGGGGCCGCTCCCCGCCGCCGAGACCGCCGCCCCGGCCGCATCCGAGGCGGAGGCGACCGAGGTCGCCGCGGCGACCCAGGCGGGCGAACCCGACCCCCGCACGCCCGCCGCCGAGACCACCGCCCCCGATGCGCCATCCGGCCCGACCGACGTGCCGCCCGCCGCCTCCCCCCGCGGCACCCAGGCCGCCGCCGGCCTGCGTCCCATCCCCGCCCCCGAGCCGGAGCTGCTGGAGCGCGGGCCGCATGGCCCGCTGCCGCGCATCGGCCCGGCCGGCCGCAGCTCCATCCGCGCCTATGGCCAGCCCTTCGACCGCCAGGATCCGCGGCCGCGCATCGGCCTGATCGTCGGCGGCCTCGGCCTGAACGCCGCCCTGGCGGAGGAGGCGATCCGGCGCCTGCCGGTCGGCGTCTCGCTCGCCTTCAGCCCCTACGCGCCGCAGGTCGACCGGCTGCTCGGCCAGGCACGGGCCAAGGGGATGGAGGTGCTGCTGGCGCTGCCGCTGGAGCCGACCGGCTATCCGCTGAACACCCCGGGCGACAAGGCGCTGCTCACCGGGCTGTCGCCGCCGGAGAACGAGGACCGGCTGCTCTGGGCCCTGTCGCGCTTCGCCGGCTATGTCGGCGTGATCGGCGCGCATGGGCCGATGCGGGGGGAGCGCTACGCGCTGCTGACCGATCGCCTGGCCGAGCTGCAGCAGGCGCTCAACCGGCGCGGCCTGCTCTATGTCGACCCCCGCCCGGGCGCGCCGCGGCCGGCGCGGGCCTGGGGGCGGGTGGTCGACGTGCTGGTGGACGAGCCGGCGACGCGCAGCGAGATCGAGCTGAAGCTCGCCCAGCTCGAGCGCCTGGCGCGGGAGCGCGGGACGGCGCTCGGCTATGCCGGCGAGCCATCCCCCGTCCTGGTCGAGCGCGTCGCCGCCTGGGGGAGCGCGGTGGAGGGGCGCGGCCTGGTGATCGCCCCCATCTCCGCGCTGATCCGCGCGCCGAGCGCCTCCGTGGCCGAGGGGCGCGCCGCGACGGAGGCGACCGAGACGCGGCCGGCCGCCCCCGCGCCCGCCCCCGCCCGCTCGAATTGACCGCCCGCGACCCGGCGCGATGCCGCGGGCGTGCCCTCGCCCGGGCGACGCCGCGCCGCACCCCCGGAGGCATGCCCGCATGACCACCCTGCCCTACCGCGACAATGTCGGCGCCGTGCTGTTCAGCCGCGACGGCCTCGTCCTCGTCGCCCGCCGCGCCGACCTGCCGAACGCCGAGGGCGCGCCGGGCGGCTGGCAGCTGCCCCAGGGCGGCATGGACCCGGGCGAGGACCCGCGCATCGCCGTCTTCCGCGAACTCGAGGAGGAGATCGGCACCGCCAGGGCCGAGATCCTGGCCGAGCATCCGGAATGGCTGACCTACGACCTGCCGCCGGCGCTGCTCGGCAAGGCCCTCGGGGGGCGGTATCGCGGCCAGCGCCAGCGCTGGTTCGCGCTCCGCTTCACCGGCCAGGATGCCGACATCCGCCTCGACCTCGATCCGCATCCGGAGTTCGACGCGTGGCGCTGGGCGCCGCTCGCCGCCCTGCCGGAGCTCGCGGTGGACTTCAAGCGCGCGATCTACGAGGTGCTGGCGCGCGACTTCGCCCGCTTCGCCGCGCCCGGCTGAGAGGCGGCAAGCCGGGCCGGGCCGAGGGGATCGCCGCGCCGTCCCGGTCCGACCGCGGACTGTAAACAAATCATCGCGGTAGTGTCATTGCAGCGCCATCGGGCGCGCGGTAACCGGGGTGCTCATGGATGCCACCGCCCGGGCCGAGTTCAACCCGATGCCGCGCCCGCGCCGCCTGCGCCGGCGCTCGCCCCTGCGCTTCCGCCCGGCGCTGCCGGGCCAGGCCTTCGGTGACATCTTCGCCGAAAGGCCGCTCGGCGGCAGGCTGCGCGCCATCCGCCGCATGGCCATGGCGGTGCTCTGGACGCTGGCCGCGATCCCGATCCAGGCGGTGCTGGTCTACGCGCTGGCGCGGGTCTTCCCGCGGGCGCATCAGCGCTTCGCGCGGGTCTACCACTCGGTGCTCTGCTGGCTGATCGGGCTGAAGGTGCAGGTGGTGGGCAGGCCCTCGGCCGAGCGCCCGGTGCTGTTCGTGGCGAATCACTCCTCCTGGCTCGACATCCTGGTCATGGGCGGGGCGATCGAGGCGAGCTTCGTCGCCAAGGCCGAGGTCGGACGCTGGCCGGTCATCGGCGCGGTCGCGCGGCTGGGGCGGACCGTCTTCGTCAGCCGCACCCGCGGCACGATGGGGCGGGAAGCCGATGTCATGCGCGCCCGCCTCGGCGCCGGGGACAGCCTGATCCTGTTCCCGGAGGGGACGAGCAACGACGGCACGCGGACCCTGCCCTTCCGCTCCTCCTTCCTGGCGACGGCCGACGCGGCGCGCATGATCCAGCCGGTCTCGGTGGTGTATGACCGGCTGGGCGGGCTGCCCGCCTGCCGGCGCGACCGGCCGATCTTCGCCTGGTACGGCGACATGGACATCGGCAGCCATTTCTGGCGCCTGGCGCGACGGAGCGGGGCGCGCGCGACGATCCTGCTGCACGAGCCCTTCCCGCCCGGGACGCTGCCGGACCGCAAGGCGCTGACGGCCGAGACCTCCCGCATCGTGGCGACGGGCTGCGCGCAGCTGCGGCAGAACCGGCCCGCCGTGCCGCTGGCGGCGCCGAGCGGGGCGCCGGCGCGGCATCCGGCCCCGGTGGTGCCGTGAGGCAGGGGCCGGCAGGCTGATCGGCGGGGGGACGAAGACGCTTCTTCGCCCCGCGCCCCCCATCCTCGTCTTTTCTCTCGTCGCGGGTGCCGTCAGCGCGCGGGGGCGGCGCGTCGTGCGCCGAGGGCGCGGTTGCCGAACCAGACGAGCAGCAGGATCCCGGCGCCGAACAGGTCCGTGAGCAGGCCCGGCGTCAGCATGCCGAAGGCGGCGACGCCGAGCGCCGCGCGCGACAGCCAGCCGATCCGCCCGATGCCGATCAGCCATCCCTCCAGCGCCGCGGCCAGCAGGAACACCGCGACGATCGCGGTGGTGACGTCATGCAGGATGTGCAGCGGCGTCCCCACGAGGATCAGCGTGGGGTTCAGCACGAAGAGGAAGGGGATCACCAGGTTGATCAGGCCGAGGCGCATGGACCAGAGGCCGGTGCGCCACGGATCCGCCCTGGCGATGCTCGCCGCCGCGATCGCCGCCAGCGCCACCGGCGGGGTGATGAAGCTGATCAGCCCCCAGTAGAGGATGAAGAGGTGCGAGGCGACCGGGTTCAGCCCGCCCTCGATCAGCGCCGGCGCCAGGGTGACGGCGAGGAAGATGTAGCAGGCCGTCGCCGTCATCCCCATGCCGAGGATGAAGCTGGTCAGCGCGCCGAGCACGAGCAGCAGGTGGATGTCGCCGCCGGCGAATTGCAGCAGCTCGCGCGAGAAGGCCCCGCCCACGCCGGTGTAGGAGAGCGAGCCGACGATGAAGCCGACGCCGGCCAGGATCGCCACGATGTTGACGATGTTGCGCGTGCTGTCGATGGCGAGGTCCCGCAGCCCCGCGAGGCCGAATCGCTTCGACCCGAACAGCACCGTCGTCGCCAGCAGCACGCCCGTGGCGATGTAGGGCGCCAGCGCCTCGCGCTTCATCACCAGCAGCAGGTACGTCAGCAGGCCGAGGCTGAAGAGGAAGTGCCAGCCCTCCCTCAGCACCGGCAGCAGCGGCGGGATCTCCGAGGCCGGCTGTCCCGCGAGCCCCTGGCGCGCGGCGTAGTGGTCGGCCTGCAGCAGCAGCGCGCCGTAGTAGAGCAGCGCCGGCACCGTCGCGGCGATGATCACGGTGGAATAGGGGACATTGAGGAACTCGGCCATCACGAAGGCGACCGCGCCCATCACCGGCGGCATCAGTGCCCCGCCGGTGGACGCGCAGGCCTCGACCGCGCCCGCGTAGTGCGGCGGGTAGCCGACGCGCTTCATCGTCGGGATCGTCAGCTGGCCGGTGGTGACGACGTTGGAGATGACGCTGCCCGAGAGCGAGCCGAAGAAGCCGCTCGCCAGCACCGCGACCTTCGCCGGCCCGCCGCGCGTGCGGCCGAGGAGGGCCACGGCCAAGGTCATGAAGAACTCGCCGCCGCCCGTGACGACCAGCGCGGAGCCGAAGATCAGGAAGCCGACCAGCAGGCTGGCCACGGTGCGCAGCGGCACGCCGATGATGCTCTCGACGCCCATCGCATGCGCCGAGACGGTCTGCGCGAGGTCGCTGCCCGGTCCCCAGAGGAAGCCCGGCATGCTCTCGGCGAACATCGGATAGGCGGCGAAGACCGCGCAGAGCACGAACAGCACCATCCCGCCCGCGCGCCGCAGCGCCTCGAGCGCGAGCGCGCAGACGATGCCCGCGACGGCCACGGCCTGCGGCGGCGCGGCGAGGTCCCAGCCCTCGGCGACGATGCGCCCGCCATTCCAGGCGAGGTAGCCGGTCGCGCCGAGGCACAGCAGGAACAGCGCCCAGTCGTACCAGGGGATCGCGGCCTTCGCGCCGCGATGCGCCGGATAGGCGAGGAAGGCGAGGGAGAGGAACAGGCCGAGCATCAGGTAGTAGAACGCGGTGTCGATGATCGGCTGGCCGGTCAGGTGCAGGTTGAAGGTCTGGTCGATGGTCAGCAGGATGCCGACGCAGCCCATGACGATCGCCAGGGCGTAGGCGACGCCGCGCAGCCTGTCGCCGCCGCCGCTGTCCGCCGCGGGCCCGGCTTCCGCCTCCGGCGCGGATGCGCCGCCCCTCTCCGCCTCGCTCATGCGTGCGTTCCTCCCCGTTTGTCGTCGTATTGACGCGCGCCATGCTCGGGGTGCAAGACTCCATTGCGGAAAACCGATGGCTTCCCGCCAAATCAAGAACGCACGGACAAGAACGCACAGGGAGAAACGGCATGGTGACGCGGCGCGACCTGCTGGTGGGATCCTCGGCCGGGCTGCTCGCTTCCGGCACGACGGCGCGGGCCAGCCTGCCCTCGACCTCGGTCTGGACGTCCTACGACCTCGGCTCCTCGGGCTATGCCGAGGCATCGGGGATCGCCGACGCGATCATGAAGAAGCACCCCATGCGGGTGCGGATCATGCCGTCCGGCACCTCGATCGGGCGGCTGCTGCCGCTCAAGCAGGGGCGCGCGACCTACGGCTTCCTCGCCACCGAGCTCTACTTCGCCGCCGAGGCCACCTACGATTTCGCCGCTCCCGCCTGGGGCCCGCAGGATGTGCGCATCGTGCTTGCCCGCCCGGCCGGCGGCGCGCTGGCCTGCGCGGGCGACATCGGCGTGAAGCGGATCGAGGATCTGCGCGGCCGTCGCATCGGCTACGTGAAGGGCAATCCCTCGGTCAACGTGAAGACCGACGCCTACCTCGCCTTCGGCGGACTCTCGCGCGCCGACGTGCAGGTCGTCTGGTTCGGCGGCTACAACGTGATGAAGACCGCCGTCATCAACAACCAGCTCGACGGCTTCGCCTCCGTCACCACCTCCGCCAATATGCGCGAGATCGAGGCGAGCCCGCGCGGCCTGACCTACCCGCCCTTCCCCGCGTCCAACGCCGAGGGCTGGGAGCGCATCCGCCGCGTCGCCGATTTCTTCGAGCCCTACAAGGAGACCGCCGGCGCCGGCATCTCGCCCGACAAGCCGGTCGAGCTCATCGGCTTCCGCTACCCGATGATCGCCACCTATGCCGGCACAGCCGCCGACGAGGTCTACGCGCTGGTCAAGGCGGTGGACGAGTCGATGGACCTGATCCGCGGGATCACCGGCAGCGCCGGGAACTGGGCGCCGGCCAGGTCGGGCCGGCCGCCGGCGGACGCGCCCTGGCATGAGGGGGCGGTGCGCTACCTGAAGGAGAAGGGCGTCTGGACCGACGAGGACCAGGCCTGGAACGACCGCCGCCTGGCCCGGCTGAAGCGGATCCGGACGGGGTGGGAGGATGCGCGCAAGGGCTTCTCCGGCAGCGACGAGGCCTGGCTCGCGCATTGGGAGAAGTACCGGGTCGAGACCCTCGGCCTGCCGCCGGCGGAGGTCTAGGCGCGCCGCCGCCCATGGCATGGCCCGCAAGGGGGCGGGCGCGGGCCCGCCAGCGCCGGGCGCCGGGCCCGTTGGCCGCGCTTGTGACAGAACCGTCGCTTGACCGCTCCCCTCGCCGCGACCGACCCTCTCCTCGTGCCGCGAATCGCCCGATCCCCCGGGGACGCCCCGGGACCATCCTCCGCTTGACCCCGCGCGTGGGCCTGCGCATGGGGCACGCGATCCCCGGCGCCCCCCGGCGGCCGGGACGCGCGCGGAGATCCGGCCCGGCATGACCCCCACCCCCTTGTCGCCGATCGAGCCGGCGGAGGCTGCACGAGCGACGCAGCGCCGCCTCTTCATCCGCACCTGGGGCTGTCAGATGAATGTCTACGACAGCGCCCGCATGGCCGATGTCCTGGCCCCGCTCGGCTACGCGCCGGCCGAGACGCCGGAGGGCGCGGACATGGTCATCCTCAATACCTGCCACATCCGCGAGAAGGCCAGCGAGAAGCTGTTCTCCGAGCTCGGCCGGCTGCGCGCCGCCAAGCGCGCGAAGGAGGAGACGGGCGGGCGGATGGTGCTGGCCGTCGCCGGCTGCGTCGCCCAGGCCGAAGGGGCGGAGATCACCGCCCGCGCGCCCTGGGTCGACATCGTCCTCGGCCCGCAGACCTATCACCGCCTGCCCGAGATGGTCGCCCGTGCCAGCCGCGCCGCCGGGGCGGTGATCGAGACCGACTTCCCGGTCGAGGCCAAGTTCGACCACCTGCCGGAGGCCGCGGCGCCGCCGGGTGTCACCGCCTTCCTCACGGTGCAGGAGGGATGCGACAAATTCTGCTCCTTCTGCGTCGTGCCCTACACCCGCGGCGCCGAATTCTCCCGCCCCGCCGCGGCCGTGCTGGCCGAGGCGCGGCGCCTGGTCGCGGCCGGGGCGCGCGAGGTCACGCTGCTCGGGCAGAACGTGAATGCCTATCACGGGGAAGGCCCGGAGGGCGCCGCCTGGGGCCTCGGCCGCCTGCTGCGCGCGCTGGCGGAGATCCCGGGCCTCGCGCGGCTGCGCTACACCACCAGCCATCCGCGCGACATGGACGCGGAGCTGATCGCGGCGCATCGCGACCTGCCCATGCTGATGCCCTTCCTGCACCTGCCGGTGCAGTCGGGCAGCGACCGGGTGCTGGCGGCGATGAACCGCGGCCACACGGCGGACGACTACCGGCGCCTGGCGGACCGGCTGCGGGCGGCGCGGCCGGACCTGGCGCTGTCCTCCGACTTCATCCTCGGCCATCCCGGCGAGGCGCGGGCCGATTTCGAGGCGACGCTCGCCCTGGTGCGCGATGTCGGCTTCGCCCAGGCCTTCAGCTTCAAGTATTCGCCCCGCCCTGGAACCCCGGCCGCCGCGGCGCCACATCAGGTGCCGGAGGCGGAGAAGGAGGCCCGGCTGGCGGAGCTCCAGGCGTTGCTGCGGGACCAGCAGGACGCCTTCGCCCGGTCGCGGATCGGCATGACCTTCGATGTGCTCTTCACCGGCCCCGGGCGCCATCCCGGCCAGATGGCCGGACGCTCACCCTGGCTGCAGCCCGTGCATGTGCGCGGCCCCGCCTCGCTGGCCGGGACCGTCGCCGCGGTCCGCGCCACGGCCGCCTATCCCAATTCCCTGTCCGGCCTGCTGGCAGCCGGGGAGGCCAAGGAGACCAACGACCAGCCGAGAGAGGAGCCCGCCCCCGCTTGAACACCTCCGCCATGGCTCTCCGCCCCGGGGAGGGTCGGCCGATGCTGCGGCCGCCGACCCCGCCCGGTCCCGTCGCCGCGCCCGAACAGCGCACCGTCACCCTGCAATTCGACGACAACGGCCTGCTGCCGCTGCTCTACGGAGAGCATGACCGGCACCTGGTGCGGATCGAGCAGCGGCTCGGGGTGCGATTGGGATCGCGGGGCAACCGGCTGACCATCGCCGGCGCGCCGGAGCGGACGGAGGTCGCCGAGGCGGCGCTGAAATCGCTCTGGAAGCGGCTCGAGCGCGGGCAGCCGGTCAGCACCGCGGAGGTGGAGGCGGCGCTGCGGATGGCCGAGGGCGAGGCCGAGAACGACCCCCGCCTGCCGCTGCAGGACCTGCCCGAGATCCGCACGCGCAAGGGCGCGATCGCGCCCCGCACCCCGGCCCAGGCGCAGTACATCGACCTGCTGGCGCGCAACGACATGATCTTCGGCATCGGCCCCGCCGGCACCGGCAAGACCTACCTCGCCGTGGCCCAGGGCGTCGCCCTGCTGCAGGCCGGGCGGGTCGGCCGGATCGTGCTGTCGCGGCCGGCGGTGGAGGCCGGGGAGCGGCTGGGCTTCCTGCCCGGGGATCTGAAGGAGAAGGTGGATCCCTATCTGCGTCCCCTCTATGACGCGCTGCACGACATGCTGCCGGCGGAACAGGTCGCCCGGCGCATCGCCTCCGGCGAGATCGAGATCGCCCCGCTCGCCTTCATGCGCGGCCGGACGCTCGCGCATTGCTACGCGATCCTCGACGAGGCGCAGAACACCACCCCGGCCCAGATCAAGATGTTCTTGACGCGGATGGGCGAAGGGACGCGGATGGTGGTCACGGGCGATCCCACCCAGGTGGACCTCCCCCCGGGGCAGAAGAGCGGCCTCAACGAGGCGCTCGACGTGCTGAGGGGGGTCCCGGGGATCGCGGTGGCGCGGTTCGAGGAGCGCGACGTGGTGCGCCACCCGCTGGTGGCGCGGATCGTCGCGGCCTATGGCCGGGCCGATGAGAGGAGGCATGCCGCGTCCACCGCGGCGGCGCCGGGGACGGCCCCGGCGGCGCCATCGGAACGGCGCGGCAAGAAGGAGCAGGATGGAACCGGGAAGTAGTACCGGACCCGGCGGCTTGCGGGGGGACACACCCCGGACGGCCGTCGGGCTCCAGCGGGGTGGCGCGGCGGCCTTCGATGGCGCCGCGTGCCCCGCCGACTATGCCGATCCGATGTGGGCGCCCCTGCCGGGCATCGACATCGTCCTGGCCGACCCGGCATGGCGCCGCGCCCTGCCGCGGGCCGATGCCCTGGCCCGCCGCGCCGCCGCCATGGCCCTGGCGGAGGCGGGCGAGGCCGCGGTGGCCGGGGCCGGCCTGACCATCCTGCTGGCCGATGATCGCGCGCTGCGCCGCCTCAACGCCGAGCATCGCGGCAAGGACAAGCCGACCAACGTGCTGAGCTTCCCCGCCGAGGAAGGCATGGGCCGGCTCGGCGACATCGCCCTGGCCCTCGGCGTGGTGCGGCGCGAGGCCGCGTCCGCCGGGCGGCGCCTGGCGACGCATTTCGCCCACCTCGTCGCGCATGGCACGCTGCACCTGCTCGGCCATGACCACCTGGCGGCCGGCGAGGCGCGCCGGATGGAGCGCGCCGAGGCCCGGGTCATGGCGCGCCTCGGCCTGCCCAACCCCTGGAAGCCGATGCCCGGCCCCCGGGGGATCGCGGCATGAGCGGCGTCGGCAACGGCCACCAGGGCGGCGGCGTCGCGCAGGCCGAGCGCGACACCGGGCTGCTCTGGCGCCTGCAGGGCTTCCTCCGCCGGCGCGAGGCCGAGAGCGTCCGCGACCGCATGGAGGAGCTGATCGAGCGCACCGGTCCGGAGGCCGCCCGCGAGGGCGGCGGCGACGGCCTGCGCCACGTCGCCGAGCGCGGCGGCGACCTCTCCCCGCAGGAGCGCGCGCTCCTCGGCAACGTGCTCAAGCTGCGCGGCACGACGGCGCGCGACGTCATGGTGCCGCGCGCCGACATCACCGCCATCGAGGTGGCCAGCACCCTCGACGAGGCGATCCGGCTGATCCAGACCGAGGGCCACAGCCGCTACCCGGTCTACCAGGGCCACCTGGATGAGATCGTCGGCATGGTCCACATCAAGGACGTCTTCGCCGCGGTCGGGCACGAGGCCGAGGCGCCGACCTTCAGCCTGCGCGCGGTGCTGCGCAAGCCGCTGCTGGTGGTGCCCTCGGTCCCCGTGCTCGACCTGCTGCTGCAGATGCGCCAGGCGCGCATCCACATGGCGCTGGTGGTCGACGAGTATGGCGGCGTCGACGGCCTGGTCACCATCGAGGACCTGGTCGAGACCATCGTCGGCGACATCTCGGACGAGCATGACGAGCCCGGGCCGCCGCAGATGATCGAGCGCGCGGACGGCACCATCGAACTCGACGCCCGCATGCCGGTTGAGATGTTCGAGCAGCAGCTCGGCGCGGTGCTGACCGAGGAGGAGCGGGCCTCGGACATCGACACGGTGGGCGGGCTGGTCTTCACGCTGGCCGGCCGCGTGCCGGCGAAGGGGGAGCTGGTCAGCCACTCCTCCGGGCTGGAATTCCGGGTGCTCGACGCCGATCCGCGGCGCATCCGGCGGCTGCGCGTGCGGCGTCCGGGAACCGCCGCGCCGCCGAAGCAGGGCGCGGAATAGGCCGGGGCGCGCGGCGCCGTCCCGGCGGAAAGGGGGTGGCGCATGGCGGCGGCATTCAGGGGCAGGCCGCCCGGCTCGGGCGCGGGCGAGATGTCGCGCCGCAGCGCGGCGCTGCGGCCCGCCATCGCGCTGACCCCGGCGCAGGCCGGCAAGGCCCGCGCGCTGCGCCGCCAGGGGCTGGCGCCCGAGGCGATCGCGGCGCATTTCGCCGTGCCGCTCGAGGAGGTGGAGAAGGCGCTGGTGCAGATGCGCAATCCCCGCCCGGAGACCACGCGCGGCACCTTGAACGTCACCTTGGCCGCGCATCGCTTCGTGCTGGCCGAGCGGCAGGGGGACGAGCCGCTGTGGCAGACGATCGACCGGCTGGTGGACGAGCTGATCCGGCGCCGCGCCGACGCGGCGGGGGCACCGGAGGGGGGGCCGCGCCGCCGAGTCGCCTCGCGCCGCGCCGCGCCCGAGGCCGGGCTGCTGCCGGGGCTGCTGCCCGATCCGGGCTGAGACGGCGGCACGCGCCCCGCCCGCCGGGGCGGCGCGGCTGATGGATGCGGGGGCCATCGCCCTGATCCTGGCCGGGGCGCTCGCGGGGGGCCTGGTCAACGGGCTGACCGGCTTCGGCACGGGGATCACCGCGTTCGGCATCTGGCTGCACGCGATCCCGCCCATGACCGCGGCCTCGCTGGTGATCATCTGCTCCGTGGTGTCGCAGATCCAGACCCTGCCGCTGATCTGGGGGCGGGTGGAATGGCGGCGCGTGCTGCCCTTCGTGGTGCCCGGGCTGATCGGGGTGCCGGTCGGTGCCTGGCTGCTGCCGCTCGTCCCGGCCGTCGCCTTCCGCGCCGCGGTCGGCGCCTGCCTCGTCGGCTATGCGGGCCATGCGCTGCTGCGGCGGCCGGGGGAGGCGGGCTTCGCCGGGGGCGGGCGCGCGGCCGATGGCGCGATCGGCTTCGCGGGGGGCGTGCTCGGCGGGATCGCCGGCCTCTCCGGCGTGCTGGCCGTGGTGTGGACCGATCTGCGCGGCTGGACGAAGGAGCAGCGGCGGATGGTGCTGCAGAGCTTCAACCTCTCGGTGCTCGGCTTCGCGCTGGCCTCGCACGCCGCGGCGGGGCTGCTGACGGCGGAGGTGGGATGGGCGACGCTGGCGGCGCTGCCCGGGACGCTCGGCGGCGCCTGGGCGGGGGCCGCGATCTACCGGCGGCTCGGCGACCGCGGGTTCCAGCGGGTCGTGCTGGCGCTGCTGCTCCTCTCCGGGCTGGCGCTGCTCGCCGCCGCCGCCACCAGCGGCGGGCGGTGACGGCGCGATCGGGGCCGATGGCGCCCGCGTCGCGGCGAGCCCCGGCCGTCCTTGTTGCCGTCCGGAGAAATGTTGCCGCGTCATGCCATCCGCGCGCGATCCGTTGTAGCCTGTGCCGGCGTCGGTGCTTCGGAGGAGGGGGCGATGCGTCCGGTGGACAGGCTGCTCTGCGACAGCTTCAACAAGGTCGCGCGCGAGTTCTTCTCGGCCCAGAAATCCGCCAACAAGGTCTACGCCACAGCGGATGGCCAGGCCTTCGACAGCGTCTCGGTCAAGGGCGCGCGCCGGATCGCGAACCAGGCCCTGGCGAACACCTCCGTCGAGGAGGCGCGCAAGAACCTCGGCAAGCTGACGGTCCAGGAATACGGCAAGTGGCTGTTCGACACGGACGCCGCGGCCGGCAATTGCTTCGAGTATGCCTGCCTGGCCGCGTTCTTCGCGCGCCAGGCCAGCTTCACGAATGTCTGGCTCGGCAAGATCACCAAGCCGGGCGACCACGTGTTCTGCATCATCGGCAATGCGGGAGACACCGCGTTCGACGTGGCGAAGACGGCGGCGGAACTGCGGCAGGTGGTGTCCTCGGCCTGGGTCTGCGACCCCTGGGCGAACACCTTCGCCGCCATCGCCGACTACCCGGACGCCTTCCTGGCCAAGATGAGCAAGTGGGGAACCGACAACAAGCGCGTCCACCTCAAGAACGACGAGGTCAACGGTTGGACGACCCCGTCGAGCAAGGGCTACACGGGCGGCTTCCTGAACGGACCCCTGGCCTTCGAGTTCGCCGGCTGAGACGTCACGCCCTCCGCCCCGGCACGCGGATCCGGGGGAGCGAAGCCGAGGGGGGCGGGCGCGCCACCGCGGCTCCGCGCAGGAACGCCGTGACAGGTGCCCGCATCCGTGCTGCTACTGTGCTTCCCTGACGGCGAAGCGACGGTCCCGCACGATGCAAGGCAAGCTCCTGCCCACCACGGTCGTCGGCAGCTACCCCCAGCCCGAGTGGCTGGTGAACCACGACATCCTGCGCGGCCGCGTCCCGCGCGTGCATGCCCGCGACATCTGGCGCCCCGCCGCGGAGGTGCTGGAGGAGGCGCAGGACGACGCCACGCTGCTCGCGATCCGCGACATGGAGCGCGCCGGGATCGACATCGTCTCGGACGGGGAGGCGCGGCGGGAGAGCTATTCCAACCGCTTCGCCCTGGCGCTGGAGGGGATCGACGCCGAGACGCCGGCGCAGGTGCTCAGCCGCAACGGCAAGATGGCGGACGTGCCGCGCATCGTCGGCCCGATCCGCCGCACCCGCCCCGTCGAGGTGCGGGACGTGCAGTTCCTCCGCGCCGCGACCGACCGGGAGATCAAGATCACCCTGCCCGGCCCCTTCACCCTGTCGCAGCAGGTGGTCGACGAGCATTACGGCGACGAGGAAGCGGTCGCGATGGCCTATGCGGCGGCGGTGGCCGAGGAGGCGCGCGACCTCAAGGCGGCCGGCGCCGATGTCATCCAGCTCGACGAGCCCTGGCTGCAGGCGCGGCCCGAGGCGGCGAAGCGCTACGGCGTGAAGGCGATCAACCGCGCGCTGGCCGGCGTTCCCGGCCCGACGGTCGTGCATCTCTGCTTCGGCTACGCCGCGGCGGTCAGCGACAAGCCCTCGGGCTATTCCTTCCTGCCGCAGCTGGCCGACAGCCTGGCCGAGCAGATCTCGATCGAGGCGGCGCAGCCGCGGCTCGACCTCGGCGTGCTGAAGGATCTCGGGGCCAAGACCATCCTGCTCGGCGTGCTTGACCTCGGCGCCGCGGCGCCGGTCGAGACGGCGGCGGTGGTCGCCGAGCGCATCCGCGCCGGCGTCGCCATGGTGGGGGCGGAGCGGATCATCCCCGCCCCGGATTGCGGCATGAAGTACCTGCCGCGCGACCGCGCCTTCGCCAAGCTGCGCGCGCTGGCCGAGGGGGCGGCGCTGGTGCGGCGGGAATTGGCGGGCTGAGCGCCGGGGCGATTCACCCCGAGGATCCCGGCGGGCGGGACGTCCCGGATCCGGCGGCTTCGCAAGCCCCGAGGCGCGGCGGCCCCGGGGGAAGCCGGGGCCTGCCTCCGCCGCGCGGAGGCCCGCGCCCCGTCAGTGCAGCACGTCGCCGAAAAAGGCCTCGATCGCCTCGGCGATCCCGGCCGGATCCTCCCAATGCGGGGAGTGGCCGGCGCCGGCCTGCACCAGCAGCCGCGCGCCCGGGATCGTGCTCGCCACCCAGTCGGGGTCGGAGCGGGGGATCACATCGTCCCGGTCGCCCCAGATCAGCAGGGTCGGCGCCCCGATCCGCGCCAGGTCGTCCGTAGGCTCCTCCGCCATCAGGGCGTCCATCACGGCGCGCCAGGCCGCCGCCGGCAGCTTCAGGGTCTCCGCCGTGATCGTGTCGAGGAATTGCGGCGGAACCGGGCGCGCCAGGGTGCTTTCCTGGAAGCGGCGCACGAAGGCCGGGTCGACCGGGTCGGTCAGGCCGGCGACGAAGGCGCGCAGCGCCTGCGCGGTCGGGTTCTCGCGGAAGCTGCGCAGCCCGCCGATCACGGCCAAGCCGGCGACCCGCTCCGGATGGTCGAGGGCGAAGCGCTGAGCGATCAGCCCCCCCACGCAATGCCCGATCAGAAGCGCCGGCCCGAGATCCAGCGCGTCCATGAAGTCGGCGAGGTCGGCGGCGAAATCCGCCGGGCGGTAGCCCGTCTCGGGCCGGTCGGAATCGCCATGCCCGCGCAGGGAAAGCGCGAGGCAGCGCCACTCCGCGGGCATCCGCGCCATCAGCGGCGCGAAGGAGCGGGCGGAATCGGCGAAGCCGTGCAGCATCACCACCGGCGGTCCGGCCGGGTCGCCACGCTCGATCCAGTGCAGTCGGAGGCCGCTCGGCAGGCGCAGCATCGCCTCCCGCTCGCAGGCGACCACGCCGATCCTCGGCCGCGTCAAGACAGTTCCATCGAGCATCCGTCCACCCTCCTGCCGGGGCGATGGGTCGCCGCTTCTCCTCGACGGGATGATCGGCGCGGCGTGTTTCAGCATGATGTCGCGCGGCGCGCAGGGAGGTTTCGCGCGGGGGTGAAGCATGCCTGTTCCGGGCCCCGGCCGGAGGCCGCGCTGCCCCCGCTCCGTTCCTCTGGCGCACCCCCCGCCCCGGCCTTCCCCCGGAACGGCGGAGGGGGAACCGCGGGGCCTGGCCGTGGCCTAGCCGTGATGCTCCAGGCGGTAGCGGTGCGCGGGGTAGGTGCCGAGCAGCTTCATCTCGCGCGAGAAGAACGCCAGCTCCTCGAGCGCGCGGGCGAGGCCGGGATCGCCCGGGTGGCCATCGACATCGGCCAGGAATTGCGTGGCGGTGAACTCGCCGTCGAGCATGTAGCTCTCCAGCTTCGTCATGTTCACGCCGTTGGTCGCGAAGCCCCCCAGCGCCTTGTAGAGCGCGGCGGGCATGTTGCGCACCCGGAAGACGAAGCTGGTCACGCAGTGCGGCGTGCCCGCCGGCGGCAGTTCGGGCGTGCGGGAGCAGACATAGAAGCGCGTGGTGTTGTGCGCCGCGTCCTCGACATTGCGGCGCAGGATCTCGAGCCCGTAGATCTCGGCGGCGAGGGCGCTGGCGATCGCCGCATCCTCGACGCCGCCCTGCCGCGCGATCAGCTCCGCCGCGCCGGCGGTGTCGGCCTCGATCACCGGGGTGAGCGAGAGCTCCTTCAGGATGTTCCGCACCTGGCCGAGCGCCACGGGATGGCTGCGCGCGCGCTTCAGCGTGCGCAAGGTCGCGCCGCGGGGCGCCATCAGGCAGTGCTCGACCCGCTCGAAATGCTCCCCGACCACGGACAGGCCGCTTTCTGGGAGCAGGCGGTGGATGTCGGGGACGCGCCCGGCCAGCGAGTTCTCGCAGGGCAGCATCGCCAGCCTCGCCTCGCCGGCGCGCACCGCATCCATCGCCGCCTCGAAGGACGGGCAGGGCAGGGTCGTCCAGCCCGGATAGGCGGCGCGGCAGGCCAGGTCGGAATAGGCCCCGGGGAGGCCCTGGAAGGCGATCACGGTCATGTCGGTGTCCCAAGCAGCGCACGCCGCGCACGTTCGAGGTCATGCGGCGTGTCGACGCCGAAGGGCCCATGCGCCACGCGCGCCGCGCCGATGCGCATCCCCGCCTCGATCGCGCGCAGCTGCTCGAGCTTCTCGCGCAGCTCCAGCGGGCTCGGGGCCAGGGCGACGAAGCGGTCCATCGCGGCGCGGCGGAAGGCGTAGATGCCGATATGGTGCCAGTGCGGGCCCGGCCCCCAGGGCACCGGCGCGCGGGAGAAGTAGAGCGCGGGCGCGGTCAATGCCGGTCCCCCGGGGCCATCGGCGAAGGCGCAGGCGCATTTGACGAAGCTGTCGGTGGCGAGCTCGGCCGCGTCGGCGATCGGGCAGACCAGCGTGCCGATGTCGATCGCGGGATCGGCCAGCGGCGCCAGCACGGCGTGCAGCGCGGCGGGGTCGAGCGTCGGGAAATCGCCCTGCAGGTTCACCACCACGTCGTGCCGGCCCTCGGGGTCGAGCGTGGCGAGCGCGCGGTGCACGCGGTCCGTCCCGCTCGGCACGTCGTCCGCGGCCAGCACGGCGGTGCCGCCGGCCGCGCGCACGGCGTCCACGATCGCGGCATCGCCGGCGGCGACGGCGACCGGGCCGATCGCGGCCTCCCGCGCGCGCTCCAGCACGTGCACGACCATCGGGCGGCCGCCGATATCGGCCAGCGGCTTGCCCGGAAGCCGCGTGGCGGCCAGGCGGGCGGGGATGACGACCAGAGGGTTCACGCGATGCGGTCCGGGCGGGGCGCCGGTTGCCGCCCCGGGGCGGTCCGACTAGGGTCCGCGCCTCTTAGGCGAAGGCGCCCCGAGCGTCCAACCGGAGACCCCCATGGCCCCTGTCGTGACCGCGGCGATGATCGCCGCCGCCGAGGATGCGGCCGATGCCGCCCGCGCGGTGATCCGCCCGCTCTTCCGCTCCGCCCTGATGGTCGAGGCCAAGGGCGATGCCAGCCCGGTCACCGAGGCCGACCGCCAGGCCGAGCAGGCGATCCGCGCGATCCTCGGCGCCCGCTTCCCCGACCACGGGATCTGGGGGGAGGAGTTCGGCGCCGACCGGATGGACGCCGAGTGGCTCTGGCTGCTCGACCCGATCGACGGGACCCGGGCCTTCGTCACCGGGCGGCCGATCTTCGGCACCTTGGTGGCGCTGCTGCATCGCGGGCGGCCGGTGCTCGGCGTGATCGACCAGGCGGCGACCGGGGAGCGCTGGGTCGGCGTCGCGGGCCAGCCCACGCGCTTCCAGGCCCCCTTCGGCGGCACCGCCGGCTGCCGACCCTGCGCGCGGATCGCCGAGGCGGAGCTGTCCTGCACCAGCCCGGAGATGTTCCTGCCCGGCGACGAGGCCGGCTTCGCCCGGCTGCGCGCGGCGGCGCGGCGGGTGACCTGGGGCGGCGATTGCTACGCCTACGGCCTGATGGCGCTTGGCCTGGTCGATGTCATCGCCGAGGCGACGATGAAGCCCTGGGACTGGGCGGCGCTGGTGCCGGTGGTCGAGGGCGCGGGCGGGCGAGTGACGGATTGGGAGGGAAGGCCGCTGACCCTGGAGGCGGAGGGACGGGTGCTCGGCGTCGGGGACCCGGCGCTGCTGGCGGAGGCCGTCGCGCTGCTGCGGGGCTGAGGGTTCGTGAAAGAATGCCCGCCAGCCCCGATTTCGGAGGGAATTTCCGCATGATTTCAGGGGGCATTCTTCCGCAAGGTCGATTTCTTCACAAACTCTGAGCGCGCCGTCGCCACGAAGGCCCGCATCCGCGCCGGGTCCTTCGCCCCCGTCGCGTCCTCGACCCCCGAATTCACGTCCACCCCGGCCGGCCCCACCGCCGCGATCGCCGCGGCCAGGTTCCCGGGCCGAAGGCCCCCGGCCAGGTAGACCGGCACCGGCGCCACCGCGGCGACGACGCGGCGGCTGATGGTCCAGTCATGCACCCGCCCCGTGCCGCCCAGCCGGTCCGCGGTGCGGCTGTCGAGCAGCAGCGCATCGGCCGTCCCGGCCCAGGCGCGCGCCTGCCCGACCGCCCCCTCCCCGGTCACATGCACCGCCTTGATCAGCCGCCGCCCGGGCAGCAGGGCGCGCAGCCTTCGCATCCCCGGGGGTGGCAGCGCGTCATGCACCTGCACGGCGGAGGCGCCGACCGCCTCGGCGAGCGCGGCGATCGCCGCCTCGTCCAGCAGGTGGGTGACCAGCACGCCCTCCACCGCGGGCGGGCGGGCGGCGAGGATCGCGCGCGCCGCCGCGGGTTCGACCGCGTCGCCCGCGAGGTGGGTCAGGCCGCAAAGCACGCCGATCGCCGTCGTGCCGGCCGCGATGGCCTCCCCTGCCTCCGCCTCGTCCCGGATCCCGCAGATCTTGATGAACATGGTGCGATCCCACTGGTCCGATCCAGGCGCCCGGGAAGGCCGCCTTCCCCCCACCGCGGGACCCGTGCCAGAAAACGATGATGGGGGGCGCGGGGGGAAGAAGCGTCTTCTTCCCCCCACCGAGGCGCCCCCGCCCCGAAGCACCAAGCCCCCTCCGCGGGCATCCCCGCACGCGCCGCCCCATCGCGCCGTTGTGCCCGCGCCGCCGAACCCCCACTCTGCGCCCATGCTGCGACGCCACCTGTTCCGCCTGGGCCTTGCCCTCGGCCTGCCGATCCCGGCCCTGCGGCCGCCCCGCCCCGCCCGCGCCCAGGCCGCTCCGCCGTTGCGCACCCATGCCCTCTCGCTGCTCGGCGACCCCGCCCTGCCGGCGGATTTCCCGCATTTCCCCTGGGTCAACCCGGACGCGCCCAAGGGCGGCGAGGTGGCGCTGACCGCGCTCGGCAGCTTCGACAGCTTCAACCCCTTCATCCTGCGCGGCACCCCGGCGGTCGGCATCGGCCTGGTCTGGGACCCGCTCATGGCGCGCAACCTCGACGAGGCGACGGCCGAGTACGGCCATGTGGCCGAGACCATCGAGCTGGCCGCCGACGGGATGGGCGTGGCCTTCGAGCTGCGCGCCGGCGCGCGCTTCCATGACGGAAGCCCGATCACCGCCGAGGACGTGGTCTGGACCTTCCAGACGCTGCGCGCCCAGGGCCGTCCCTTCTACCGCTCCTACTGGGCGGATGTGGCCGAGGCGGTGGCCGAGGGCCCGAGGCGCATCGTCTTCCGCTTCAGGACCGCCGAGAACCGCGAGCTGCCGATGATCCTCGGCAGCATCGCCCCCCTGCCGAGGCATTGGTGGGAGGGGCGCGACTTCGCCCGCCCGCTGACCGAGCCGCCCCTGGGGTCGGGCCCCTACCGGATCGAGCGCTTCGAGCAGAACCGCTCCGTGGTGTTCCGCCGCGTCCCGGACTGGTGGGCGCGCGACCTGCCGACGGGGCGGGGCACCAGCAATTTCGACGCGATCCGCTACGAGTATTTCCGCGATTCGACCGTGGCGCTGGAGGCCTTCAAGGCCGGCCAGATCGACTTCCGGCAGGAGAACGTGGCGCGCGACTGGGCGACCGCCTACGACTTCCCCGCCGCCCGCCGCGGCCTGGTGAAGCGCGAGGAGATCCAGCACGAGCTGCCCACGGGGATGCAGTGCTTCGCGATGAACCAGCGCCGGCCGCTGTTCCAGGACGCCCGCGCGCGCCGCGCCCTGATCGAGGTGTTCGACTACGAGTGGATGAACACCAACCTGTTCTACGGCGCCTATGCGCGCACCACCTCCTACTTCTCCAACTCGGAATTCGCCTCGCGCGGCCTGCCCGAGGGGCGGGAGCTGGAGATCCTGGCCGGCTTCCGCGGCAAGGTGCCGGAGGCGGTCTTCACCACCGAGTACAAGCTGCCCGTCACCGACGGCTCCGGCAACAACCGCGACGGGGCGCGGCGCGCGCTGGGGCTGATGCGGGAGGCCGGCTGGACCGTGCGCGATCGCCGCCTGGTCAATGCCGCCGGCCAGCCCTTCGCCTTCGAGATCCTGCTGAGCGCGCCGACCTTCGAGCGCGTGGCCCTTCCTTACGTCCAGGCGCTGGAGCGGATCGGCGTGACCGCCCGCGTGCGCACCGTCGATCCCGCGCAGTACCAGGTGCGGATGGACAATTTCGACTACGACATGACGGTCGACGTCATCCCGCAGGGCTTCCACCCCGGCAACGAGCAGCGCGACTTCTTCACCTGCGAGAAGTCGAAGCAGAACGGCAGCCAGAACATCGCCGGCTTCTGCGACCCGGTGGTGGACCAGCTGGTCGAGCTGGTGATCGCCGCGCCCGACAAGGCGGAGCTGGTGGCGCGCACCCGGGCGCTCGACCGCGTGCTGCTGCACCATGACTACGTGATCCCGAACTGGCACAGCCGCAGCTTCCGAATCGCCTGGTGGGACAAATTCGGCCTGCCGCCGCGGCATCCGCGCTTCGGCCTCGGCTTCCCGACCGGCTGGTGGGTGGACCCGGCCAAGGCCCGCGCCCTGGAAGCGGCGAGGTCCTGACGGAAGGTGGGCGCCTATCTCCTTCGCCGGCTCGCGCTGGTGGTGCCGACGCTCCTCGGCATCATCGTGATCAACTTCGCCGTGGTGCAATTCGCCCCCGGCGGCCCGGTCGAGCAGATGCTGGCCGAGCTGCGCGGCGAGGGCCAGGTGCTCGGCCGCCTGACCGGCGAGGGCGGCGGCGAGGTGCGCCCGGCCGGCCCGCCGCAGCAGATCGGCGAGGGCGGCGGCGGCGGCCCGGTCGGGACCTATCGCGGCGCGCAGGGCCTCGACCCCGCCATCGTCGCCGAGATCGAGCGCGCCTTCGGCTTCGACAAGCCGCCGATCGAGCGGTTCTGGGAGATGCTGTCGGGCTATCTGCGCTTCGATTTCGGCCGCAGCCTGTTCCGCGACCGCCCGGTGGTCGACCTGGTGCTCGAGAAGATGCCGGTCTCCATCTCGCTCGGCCTGTGGTCGACCCTGATCATCTACCTGATCTCGATCCCGCTCGGGATCCGCAAGGCGGTCCGGGACGGCTCGCGCTTCGACCTCTGGAGCTCGGCCGTGGTGCTGGTGGGCTACGCCATCCCGGGGTTCCTGTTCGCGGTGCTGCTGGTGGTGCTGTTCGCCGGCGGGTCCTTCCTGCAGATCTTCCCGCTGCGCGGGCTGCTCTCGCCGGGGATGGAGGGCGCGCCGTTCCTGACGCGGGCGCTCGACTACGCCTGGCACATGGTGCTGCCGACCCTGGCGCTGGTCATCGGCGGCTTCGCCGGGCTGACCATGCTGACCAAGAACGCCTTCCTCGACGAGATCCACAAGCAGTACGTGCTGACCGCGCGCGCCAAGGGGGCGAGCGAGACGCGCGTGCTGTACGGCCACGTCTTCCGCAACGCGATGCTGCTGATCATCGCCGGCTTCCCCGCGGCCTTCATCGGCATCCTGTTCACCGGCGCGCTGCTGGTCGAGATCATCTTCTCGCTCGACGGGCTCGGGCTGCTGGGCTTCGAGAGCGCGATCCAGCGCGACTATCCGGTGATGTTCGGAACGCTCTACCTGTTCACGCTGCTCGGCCTGGTGATGCAGATCGTCGGCGACTTCACCTACACGCTGGTCGATCCGCGCATCGACTTCGAGGCGCGGCGATGAGCCGGCACCCCCGCCCGACCTTCCCCCGCAAGCGGGGAAGCGCTTCACCCCCTCCCCCGCCTTGCGGGGGAGGGAAGGGGTGGGGGCCCGGGGGCCCGCACCCATGACCCTCTCCCCCCTCAACCGCCGCCGCCTCGCCAATTTCCGCGCCAACCGCCGCGGATGGGTCTCGCTCTGGCTCTTCGCCGCCCTCTTCCTCGTCACCCTCTTCGCCGAGTTCATCGCCAACGACCGGCCGCTGGTCGTGCATGTGGACGGGCGCTGGCTGGTCCCGGTGCTGGCCGACTACGCCGAATCCGACGTGATGGAGGACGGGCTGCCGACGGATGCCGACTGGCACGACCCCGCCTTCCTCGAGGACATCGCCGGGCGCGGCGGCTGGATGGTCTGGCCGCTGATCCCCTATTCCTACCGCACCGTGGTGCGCGACCTCGGCCAGCCGGCGCCCGCCCCCCCCTCCTGGCGCAACCCGCTCGGCACGGACGACCAGGCGCGCGACGTGCTGGCGCGGGTGATCTACGGCTTCCGCATCTCGGTCCTGTTCGGCTTCACCCTGACCATCATCTCCTCCGTCATCGGCATCGCCGCCGGCGCGGTGCAGGGCTTCTACGGCGGCCTCACCGACCTGCTGTTCCAGCGCTTCATCGAGATCTGGCGCGGCATGCCGGAGCTCTACCTGCTGATCATCCTGGCCTCGATCATCACCCCCTCCTTCTGGGTGCTGCTCGGCTTCCTGCTGCTGTTCTCCTGGATGGGGCTGACCGGGGTGGTGCGGGCCGAGTTCCTGCGCGGGCGGAACTTCGACTATGTCCGCGCCGCCCGCGCGCTCGGCGTCCCGGACACCACGCTGATGACGCGCCACATCCTGCCGAACGCGATGGTGGCGACGCTGACCTTCCTGCCCTTCATCCTCTCGGGCTCCGTCGTGGTGCTGACCTCGCTCGACTTCCTCGGCTTCGGCCTGCCGCCGGGCTCGGCCTCGCTCGGCGAGCTGATGAACCAGGGCAAGAACAACCTCAACGCGCCCTGGCTGGCGCTGACCGGCTTCGTCGTGCTCGCGGTGATGCTCAGCCTGCTGACCTTCGTGGGCGAGGCGGTGCGCGACGCCTTCGATCCGCGCAAGCTGCCGGGCGGGCTGCGCTGATGGCGCTGCTCCGCATCGAGGATCTCTCGGTCGCCTTCGGCGGGCGGCGCGTCGTCCGCGGCATCTCCTTCGCCGTCGATCCGGGGGAGACGGTGGCCCTCGTCGGCGAATCCGGCAGCGGCAAGTCGGTCACCGCGCTGTCCGCGCTGCGGCTGCTGCCGGTCTCCGGCGCCAATCCGGAGGGGCGGATCACCCTCGACGGCGTCGACGTGCTCGCGGCCGAGGGCGCCACGCTGCGCCGGCTGCGCGGCGGCGTCGCGGGGATGGTGTTCCAGGAGCCGATGACCTCGCTGAACCCGCTGCACACCGTCGGGCGGCAGGTGGGCGAGGCGATCGCGCTGCAGAATCCGGGCCTGCCCGCCGCGGCGGAGCGCGCGAAGGTGCTCGACCTGCTGCGCCAGGTCGCGCTGCCGGACCCGGAGCAGCGCCTCGGCGCCTATCCGCACCAGCTCTCGGGCGGGCAGCGCCAGCGCGTGATGATCGCCGCCGCGCTCGCCAACGACCCGAAGCTGCTGATCGCCGACGAGCCGACCACCGCGCTCGACGTCACCATCCAGGCGCAGATCCTGGAATTGCTCGCTGCGCTCAAGCGGCGGCGCGGCATGGCGATGCTGCTGATCACCCACGACCTGCAGATCGTCCGCCGCCACGCCGACCGCGTCGTCGTGATGAAGGATGGCGAGGCGGTGGAGCAGGGCGCGGTCGCCGCGGTCTTCGCCGACCCGGCCCATCCCTACACCCGCATGCTGCTGGCGACCGAGCCGCGCGGCCGCCCCGCCCCGGTCCCGGCCGACGCGCCCGTGGTCGCCGAGACCGCGGAGCTGCGCGTGCATTTCCCGATCCGCCGCGGCCTGCTGCGCCGGACGGTGGGCTTCGTGAAGGCGGTCGATGGCGTCGGCTTCGCGGTGCGGGCGGGCGAGACGCTCGGCCTGGTCGGCGAATCGGGCAGCGGCAAGACGACGATCGGTCTGGCCCTGCTGCGCCTCGAGGCGAGCGCCGGCGTGATCCGCATCGCCGGGCAGGACATCCAGGGGCTGTCGGGCCGCCAGCTGCGCCCGCTGCGGCGGCGGATGCAGATCGTCTTCCAGGACCCCTATGGCTCGCTCTCCCCGCGCCTCTCGGCCGGGGAGATCATCGGCGAGGGCCTCGAGGTGCATGAGCCCGGCCTGACCCGCGCGGCGCGCGAGGCGCGGGTCGGCGCGGCGCTGGCCGAGGTGGGGCTCGAGCCGGCGATGGCGGAGCGCTACCCGCATGAGTTCTCCGGCGGCCAGCGCCAGCGCATCGCCATCGCCCGCGCCCTCGTGCTCAAGCCGCGGCTGGTCGTGCTGGACGAGCCGACCAGCGCGCTCGACGTCTCGGTGCAGGCGCAGGTGGTCGAGCTGCTGCGCGACCTGCAGGCGCGGCACGGCCTCGCCTACCTGTTCATCTCGCACGATCTGCGCGTGGTGCGCGCGCTTTCCCACCGCATCATGGTGCTGAAGGATGGCCGCGTGGTGGAGGAAGGCGAGGCCGAGGCGTTGACCGCGAACCCGCGCCAGCCCTACACGCGGGCGCTGATGGCCGCCGCCTTCGACCTCAGCACCCTGCCCGCCGCGCCGGAACCCGCGGCGCTGCGCGCATGAACGACGCGCCGGTGGAGGGCATCGCGGGCGCCGAGCTGGAAAGGCTGCGGGCGCTGCTCGCCTCGGACCGGGCGAAGCTCGGCGTGCATATCCGCAAGATGAACAGCCCGGGCAGCCCGGTCTATCGCAGCCGGGAGAACGTGCTGCCCTCGGCGACGATCCTGGTGACCTCCTTCACCGCGACCGTGCTGGTGCACTGGTATCTCGGCGCAGCGGTGCTCATGGCCGGGTCCTGGTGGTGGCTGGCGAAGCACCTGCCGCGGATGAAGGATGCGGTGTTCGACCGCACCTCGGCGCTGGTGCTGTCCGAGGAGCGGCATTTCGATCTCTGGTGGTCGCGCGGCGTGCTGAGCCTCTACGCCAAGCTGCCCGACGGGACCGAGCTTGCCGCGTCGCGGCGCGACGATTGGCGCGCCTGGGTGCGCGCCTTCCCGGAATAGGGGTTCCGCGATGGCCGTCCTCCTCGCCACCAAGGCGGCGACCATGCCGGCCTGGCGCGACGCGCTGCTGGCGCTCGACCCGGCGCTCGAGATCCGGCTGGACCCGGATGTCGGCGATCCGGCGGCGATCGAGGCGGTGGTGATGTGGACCGGCTTCGACCTGGCGCGGCTGCGCGGCTTCCCGGGGCTGCGGCTGGTCGTCTCGATGGGCGCGGGGGTCGATCACCTGCTGCGCCCGCCGGGGCCGCCCCCCGGCATCCCCGTCGCCCGGCTGGTCGATGCGCGGCTGACCCAGGGCATGACGGAGTGGGTGCTGCTCAACGTCCTGCGCTTCCACCGCCAGGACCCGGATTACCGCGCCCAGCAGGCGGCACGGGTGTGGGAGGAGTTGCCGGCGCCCGAGACCGGATCGCGGCGGATCGGCATCCTCGGCCTCGGCGCGCTCGGCGGCGCGGCCGCCCGCGCGCTGACCACGCTCGGCTTTCCCGTGCTGGGCTGGAGCCGGCGGCCGAAGGCGCTTCCCGGGGTCGAGAGCTTCCACGGCGCGGCCGGGTTCGATGCCATGCTGGCGCGGACCGACATCCTGGTCTGCCTGCTGCCGCTGACGCCGCAGACGCGCGGGCTGATCGATGCGCGCGCGCTGTCGCTGCTGCCGCGCGGCGCCCACCTGCTCAACGCCGCACGGGGCGGGCATGTGGTGCAGGCGGACCTGCTGGCTGCGCTCGATCAGGGCCGGCTGGCCGGCGCCGCGCTCGACGTGTTCGAGCCGGAGCCGCTGCCGGCGGACCATCCCTTCTGGACCCACCCGAAGGTGGTGATGACCCCGCACGCGGCGAGCATCACCATCCCCGCGAGCGCGGCGCCGCAGGTGGTCGACAACCTCCGCCGCGCCCGCGCCGGGCAGCCGCTGCTCAACCTGGTCGATTTCGGCGCCGGCTACTGACGCGCCGGCACGACCGGCGCCCGCGGCCGGTCACGCCCGGATCCCATCGCACCCGTGGCGGGTCGGATCCGGCCGGAAGCCGCCGCAGCCGCGACGATGCCCGCGGGTCCGGACGCAGGAGCAGGCGGGCAGCGCGCGCCGCCTGCTCCCGCCATCGTTCAGCCCGCGCGGCGGCCGCCGACCTCGCCGCGCTCGGCATTCGCGGCATCGAGCGGCGCCATGTCGCGCGTCGTCGCCTCGGCCTCGATCATAATTTGCCGAAGGTCGCGAAGAAACGTCGTGCCCTTCATGGTCCGCTGGACGATCACGCTGCGGCGGTCCATCGGATCCACCTTCCGCCGCGCGAGGTCGAGCTCGCCGAGCCGGTCGAGCGCGCGGGTGATCGCGGGCTTCGAGACGTTCAGCTCCGCGGCCAGGCCGCGGACGGTGTGCGGCCCGTCGGTCAGGTAGACCGTCAGGAACACGCCGAGCTGCCGCGCGGACAGATCCGGACCATCGCGCCGGACCAGCGCGACGACCGTGTCACGAAGGATCCCGACCAGCTGGTCGGGGTTGTTCTGGAGTGCCATGCCCTTTTCCCCTCGCCGTATCGGCGCTTGGTCCTTTTCCTCGGTGGTCGCCCTGTCAGTTCCGGTACGGCGCAGGTTCCGTCGGCGACCCCAAGGGATAACGCCGTTTCGCCTTCTCAGAGCCACGGAATCGGCAAAGTTTCCGCCACATCTCGGATACGTTACTCCCCCGCGCCCGGTTCCAGGGCGAAGAAACGCCTGATGCCGCCAAAGATGGCCCGCATTCCCTGTGCCTCGCCCCCTTCCGGCCGTCCAGGTCGCGACGAATCGTTCCAGCCGTAGAGATCGATATGGGCCCAACGGATGCCGTCCGGCACGAATCGATCCAGGAACATACCCCCGATGATCGCACCTGCCATCGGTTTCGTTGAGACATTACAAAGATCAGCCACCGTACTGTCCAGCCACGAAGCGTAACCCTCGTGCAGCGGAAGTGCCCAAAGCAGATCGTTCGCTTCACGCCCCGATGCCAGTAAAATCTGCGCTAGCGATGAATCCTTCGTCATCAGTGCCGGCAACTCTGGACCGAGGGCGGCGCGCGCGGCACCCGTCAGGGTTGCGCAATCGATCAGCAGCGCCGGCTCCCGCTCCGCGGCGAAGGCAAGCAGGTCGCACAGCACCAGCCGCCCCTCGGCATCGGTGTTCCCCACCTCCACCGTCAGCCCCGCCCGCGTGCGCAGCACGTCGAGCGGGCGGAAGGCCTCGCCGGAGACCGCGTTCTCGACCGCGCCGACCAGCACCAGCAGGCGAACGGGCAGCGCCAGGCGCATCACCATCTCGGCGACGCCAAGCACCACCGCCGCGCCCGCCATGTCCTTCTTCATGCGCAGCATGGAGGCGGCGGGCTTGAGGTCGAGCCCGCCCGTGTCGAAGCACACGCCCTTGCCGCAGAGGGCGACGAGCGGCGCCGCGGGCCCCGCCGGCCCGGTCCATTCCAGCACCGCCACCCGCGGCCCGCGCGGGCTGCCGGCGCCGACGGCGTGCAGGGCCGGAAACGCCTCGGCGACCGCCGCGCCCTCGATGATGGCGCAGCGCGCGCCGGGATGGGCGGCGGCGAGGCCGGCGGCCGCCTCGGCCAGCTCGGCCGGGCCGAGATGGCCGGCCGGCGCGTTGATCAGGTCCCGCGCCCGCCAGCTCGCCTCCGCCGCGATCCGCGCCGCCGCGACCGCCTCGCCCTCGGGCGGCAGCAGCAGGGCGGGGGCGCGGCCGGGGGCGCGCTTGAACCGCGTGTAGCGATAGGCGCCGAGGCACCAGCCGAGCACCGCATCCGCCGCCCAGCCGGCCCCGGCCGCGTCGGCGAACTGCCAGGCCGTGCCGGCGGGCAGGGCATGGGCGAGGCCACCGAAGGACCAGGGCGTCGGCGCCGCCCCGCCGCCGAGCCCGAGCACCGCCCCGGCCAGCCCGCCATCAGGCGCCGGCAGCAGCGCCACCTCCTGCGGCTTCGCGGCGAAGCCGACGGCATCGAGCCATGCCGCGGCGACCGGGCCGAGGCGGCGGCACAGCGCTTCGCGCCCTGCCTCCGTCGTCACATGCAGCGGCAACGCCGCGGCGCCGGGCGCGGCCAGGCAGGTCAGCACGCGATGGATCCTTCGACAGCCGCGATGCGACAGAATCGCAAGGCTACGGGTACGCACCAGATGCGCCATGCCCGGCGTGGTGTCCAGCCCGCCTCCGGGGCGCCGGTCACGGGCCGATGGCGCGCAGATGCGCCTCGAGCAGGGGCAGCGCGACCGGCGATTCCGCCCCGACCACCTCCGGCCAATCCGCCACCCCCGGCAGCCCGCCCGGGTTGCGCCGCACCAGCTCCGTCTTGACGAAGGGGAAGCCGAGGCCGGTGACCAGCGGGCGCCAGAGGTGGTGCGTCGGGTTCAGCGGCGCCGCGGTCAGCGCCTGCCGCAGCGCCGCGGTCCGATCGGGCTCCGGCAGCGATGCGGCCCGCGCGGCCAGCCGCGGATGCAGCGCCAGCAGCGCCGCCCGCGCCGCCCCGTCGCCGAGGACCGCGTCCAGCAGCCGGGCATGGCCGAACACCGCCGCGACGCGGTGGCCGCGCGCGCGCATGGCCCGGGCCAGGGACAGCTCGCCGCGCTGCACCACCAGCCATTTGGAGACCGAGAGCCGCATGCCGCCGAGGAAGCCGAGCAGATCCGCCACCGCCGCCCGCCCCCGCGCCAGCACGCAGTAGCTCTGCAGGTGCGCGCCCCCCTGCAGGCTCTCGGTCAGGCCGAAGACGCCCTCCCCCCCGGACCGCAGCGCGGCGACCACGGGGCCGAGCGGGCGGATCGGCCCGAGCACGCTGTCATTGGCGAGCAGCAGCTCCTCCGCCGTCGCGCCGAAGCGGTCCCGCACCAGCGGCGCCAGGTCGCACCAGGCGCCGAA
>CAZMCV010000034.1:0-29351 GCA_964564645.1 uncultured Acetobacteraceae bacterium | reverse complement strand
AAGCGGGCTACTCGGTCGCCGCCGGCGGCTCCGCCGGGCCGGCCGCCTGGCGCGGGCGGGGCGGCGGCGGCACCCAGGGCCGGTCCCCGCGCGCGGCGCGGTCACTCAGCACGCGCGGCGCCGGGCTGTCCAGCCAGATGGCATGCGCGCCATCCCGCCAGACGGCGAAGCGGTCGACGACCCGCACCGGCCCGGGGCAGCGCGCCGCGCCGCGCACCGGCTCGGCCGAGACGAGCACCGCGACCGCGCCACCCTCGCGGCAGGCGGAGGCGGTGGCGGCGGCGGAGGGCTCGCCGCGCAGCAGCGCCAGCGTCGCCGCCCCGTCCCGCGCGGGCCGGAACCGGCAGACCCCCGGCGCGCAGCGGAGGCCGCCGAGCGCGCCGCTGCCCGCCGGCAGCGGGACCATCTCCGCCTCCCCCAGCCAGCGCAGCCATTGCTCGCGCACGAAGCCGGAGGCCCCGGCCTGGCGCTGCAGCACCGGCGGCGCGCCCTGCCCCGGCAGCAGCAGGATCAGCCGCGCATCGGCGGAGACCAGCGCATCCGGCGGCCGCGCCGCCGCCGTCATGCCGCTCGCCAGCCCCGCCAGCATCGGCAGCACCCCGAGCATGCGCCAGAGCGCGCCGCGCCAGAGGCAGAGCCAGGCCATCCCGAAGGCCACCAGCCCCAGCCCCCAGGCCGGCATCGGCCGCGCCGACAGCGCCGCCCCGGGCCAGCCGGCCACCTGGTGCGCGACCTGGAGGATGCCCTCCACCCCCCAGCCCATGGGCGCCAGCGCCAACCCCTCCAGCCCGAAGGGCATCAGGGCCGCCGCCGCCATGCCCGCCGGCATGACCAGGAAGGAGGTGATCGGCACCGCCAGCGCGTTCGCCGCCACGCCATAGACCTGCAGCCGGCCGAAATGGTGCAGCCCGAAGGGCGTCGTCGCGGCGCCGGCCAGCAGCGAGGTCGCGCAGATCCCGAATGCCCCGAGCAGCAGGCGCCGCCGCCAGCCCTGCCAGGACGGCGCGCCGCCGCCCGGCCGCGGCGTCATCGCGTTCACATGCGGGCGCAGCCATTCCCATCCCGCGATCAGCGCCGCGACCGCGGCGAAGCTCATCTGGAAGCTCGGCCCCAGCAGCGAGGCGGGCTCGATCAGCAGCACGAAGGCGAAGGCCAGCGCCCAGGCGCGCATGGTCAGGGCGCGCCGCCCGGCGAGCAGCGCCAGGGTCGCCAGCGCCGCCATCGCGAAGCTGCGCTGCATCGGCACCTGCGATCCGGTCAGCAGCAGGTAGAAGCCGCCCACGGCCAGCGCGGACAGCGCCGCGACGGCCTTCACGGGCAGGCGCAGCGCCAGCGGCGGGATGGCGGCCAGCAGCAGGCGCAGCAGGCCGAAGGTCAACCCCATGACGATGGCGATGTGCAGGCCCGAGACGGAGAGGATGTGGGCGAGGCCGCTGTCGCGCAGCGCCGCCAGGTCGGCCGCGGGGATGGCGCTCTGCGCGCCGGTCAGCAGCGCCGCGGCCACCGCGCCGGTCGGCCCGGGCAGATGCGCCTCGACCCGCGCCTCGATCGCCGCGCGCAGCCGGGCGAAGCCGGGGGCCTCGGCCGCGCCGGCCTCGACCGTGGCGGGGCCGAGCGCGAAGCCGCTGCCGGCGAGGCCGGAGAACCAGGCGGCGCGCTGGAAGTCCCAGGCCCCGGGGAAGGCGGGGGGGGACGGGGCGCGCACCAGGGCGCGGAGCGTCACGCGATCCCCGGGCTCCGGCCGCGCCGGGTCGGTGGCGCGCAGGCGGATGCGCAGGCGCCGCTCGAGCGGTCGCGCCGCCTCGCCGCCACCGCCCGGCTCGCCCAGGCGGGCCCCGGCGAGGGTGATGCGGCGGCCCTCGGGCAGCAATTCCACCCGCTCCACGATGCCGTCGAGGATGACCGCGCCGCGCGGCAGGTCGGGCATGGGCGGGGCGCGCGCGGCGTGCCAGGAGGCGATGGCGGCGCCGAGCGCGGCCGCCGCGGGCAGTCCGACCGCCCAGCCCAGCAGCGGCGCCCGGACCGCCAGGCCCAGCGCGAGCAGCAGCGGCGGCAGCGCGGCCCAGCGCCAGGCCGGCCCGGGCTCGAAGGGCAGCGCGAAATAGGCGGCGACCCCGGCGCCGAGCGCCACCGCCAGCCAGGGGGCGAGGCGCCCGCGCTCCACCGCCAGCCCGGCCAGCAGGACCGGGCCGAGCCGCGCCGGGATCCGCCAGGGCGCGGTGCCCGGCCGGAGACGGGCCACGGTGGAGGAGAAGGACATTCTCCACAACCTTGGCGCGAGACCCGCCGCCTGCAAGCCGGGCGGTGCCCTCCCCGACCGGCGGAAGGGTTCAGGCGACGATCACGAGGTCATTGTCGGTGACGAGCTTGCCCGCCCCGAAGCGGGCGATCAGCACCGCGGCGAAGGCCGTGCCCGTGCCGTCCGGGTCCCAGCCAAGGTAGCCGAGCGGCTGCCAGTAGATGAACTGGCCGAGCGCGGCATTGGCCGCGGTGCCGCTGACGAAGCGCCCGGCATCGCCGAGGTCCATCCCCTCCGCCAGCCCGCCGCCGAAGCCGGAGGCGTCGATCTGGAGCCTGTCGGTGCCGGAGGCGAAGCCGGCGATCGAGTCGTTGCCCTCGGCGGCCAGGTTCCACATGAAGGTGTCCTCGCCCAACCCGCCGTTCATCGTATCGGCGCCGAGACCGCCCTGCAGGATGTCGAGCCCGGCCTGGCCGAACAGCGAATCATTGCCGTCCCCGCCGTTCAGCACGTCGTTCAGGCTGCCCCCGGCGAGGATGTCGTTGCCGCCGCCGCCGTCGAGCACGCTGTTCTGCTGCAGGGCGGAGCCGTTGACCGTGTCGCGCGCGTTGCCGCCGGCGAAGGAGAGCGCCTCCACGTTCGAGATCGTCGCGCGCACCTGGCCGCCGACCGTCACCGTCCACGGGGTCGCGCCGGCGGCGACCGTCATGGCGACGCCGTAGGTCTCGACGTTGGTGAAGATGGCGAGCGTGTCGACGCCCGCGCCGCCCTGCACCGTGTCGCCGTCCACGCCGTAGACGTAGAGGGTGTCCGGGTCGTCGCCGCCGTCCAGGCTGTCGGCGCCGTCCCGGCCGTAGAGCACGTCGGTCGACGCCCCGCCGAGCAGCGTATCGCCGCCGCCATTGCCGTCGATGAAGTCGATGCCGCCGAGGCCCTGCACCAGGTTGGCGCCGGTGGTGCCGACGATGGTGTCGCCGGCGTTGCTGCCGTTGACGTTCTCGATGCTGACAAGCGTGTCGGCGCTGCCCCCCGAATCGGTGGCGGAGCCGAGGTCGAGGCGCACATCGACGGCGCCCGCGTCGAAGTAGCTGACGGTATCGACGCCGAGGCCGCCATCGATGGTGTCGGCCCCCGCCTGGCCCTCCAGCAGGTCGTTGCCGCCGAGGCCGGCCAGGCGGTTCGCCCCGGCATCGCCCACGATCACGTCGGCCACATTGCTGCCGTTCACGTTCTCGAACTCGAGCAGCGTGTCGACGCTGCCGCCGGCATCGGTCGCCTGGCCGAGATAGAGCAGGACGGTGACGCCGGCGTTGTCGAAGTAGCTGACGGTGTCGATGCCGAACCCGCCATTCATCGAATCGGCGCCGAGCTGCCCTTCCAGCAGGTCGTCGTTGAACCCGCCCTCCAGCGTGTCGCTGCCGGCGCCGCCGATCAAGGTGTCGTTGCCCTGCTGGCCGTTCAGGCTGTCATCGCCGTCGACGCCCGAGAGGGAGTCGTTGCCCGCGCCGCCGAACATCTCGTCGAGCTGCGCCGGGGTCTCGATGATGTTCTGCTGGATCACGCCCGCGGAGACGACGCCGCCCTGCCCGATGATCGTGTCGTTGCCGCCCGTTCCCGTGTAGCGCCACCCCATGGCCGCCTCGCCTCCCGCACCCCGCGCCGTTTCATCAGCCGCGTGGCGCGCGTGGTGCCGACAATGCGAAGCGCTGGCTGTAACGTCAACGCATCGGCGGTTGAATCGCCACGGCCGCGGCATGGAAGGGCCCTCGCCGGATCGGCGGCGCGGCTGTCCCGCCCGCCCCATGGCCTCCTCCCCGCTCCGGGCCGGCAGGGGGGCGGGCGGAGGGCCGGGCCGATCCCCCGCGCGGCGGTTGCGCGGTCGCGAGGCCCCGACGCGGCGCGGGAGGGCCCGCTCACCCCTTGACCCGGGGCCGCGCCCGCGCCCCATAGCAGGGAGCACCGGCCGCCGAGAGGGCCCCATGTCCGTCCGCACCCGCTTCGCCCCCTCCCCCACCGGCTACCTGCACATCGGGGGCGCGCGCACGGCGCTGTTCAACTACCTCTTCGCGCGCCGGCACGGCGGCCAGTACCTGCTGCGCATCGAGGACACCGACCGCGCGCGCTCGACGCAGGAGGCGGTGGACCAGATCCTCGACAGCCTGGCCTGGCTCGGCCTCAGCCCGGACGAGCCGCCGGTCTTCCAGTCCGCGCGCGAGGCCCGCCACGCCGAGGTGGCGCACGCCCTGCTGGCCATGGGCCGCGCCTACCTCGCCTATGAGACGCCCGAGGAGCTGCAGGCGATGCGCGAGCGGGCGACGGCCGAGGGCCGCCCGCCCCGCTACGACGGCGCATGGCGCGACCGCGACCCGGCCGAGGCGCCGCCCGGCGTCCGGCCCGCCATCCGCCTGAAGGCGCCGCGCCCGGGGGAAGGGGCCGGCGAGATCGTGGTCGAGGACCTGGTGCAGGGCGAGGTGCGCGTCGCCAATGCCGAGCTGGACGACATGATCATCCTGCGCTCGGACGGCACGCCGACCTACCTGCACGCGGTCGTCGTCGACGACCACGACATGGGCATCACCCATGTCATCCGCGGCGACGACCACCTGACCAACACCTTCCGCCAGTGCATGGTCTATGACGCGATGGGCTGGCACCGGCCGCGCTTCGCGCATATCCCGCTGATCCATGGCGCGGATGGCGCGAAGCTGTCGAAGCGCCACGGCGCCGTCGGCGTGCTGGAGTTCCGCGAGCAGGGCTTCCTGCCCGAGGCGGTCTGCAACTACCTGCTCCGCCTCGGCTGGGGCCATGGCGACGAGGAGGTGATCCCGCGCGAACGCGCGATCCAGCTCTTCGACCTCGACGGGGTCGGGCGCGCCGCGTCGCGCATGGACTACGCCAAGCTGACCCATCTGAACGGCGTCTATCTGCGCCAGGCCGACGACCAGCGCCTGGCGCATGACGTGCTGGAGCGGCTGGCGAAGCGCGGCGCGCTGTTCGGCACGGAAGGGGCGGCGCGCGTGCGCACCCTGATCCCCGACCTCAAGGAGCGCGCCAAGAGCCTCGAGGAGCTGGCGGGCGCCGCCGCCTTCGCCGCGCATGAGGGGCCGCCCGTGATGGACGCCAGGGCCGCCGCCGCGGTCGCAAGCGCCGAGGCGAAGGCGCTGCTGACCGACCTCGCCGAGTTCCTCTCGACCGCGCCCTGGGAGCGCCAGGACCTCGAGACCTGGCTGCGCGACTATTCGGACGTCAAGGGCATCAAGCTCGGCGCGGTCGCGCAGCCGCTGCGTGCGGCGCTGACCGGCAGTCTGCAGAGCCCGCCGATCGATGCGGTGCTGTTCGCCCTCGGCCGCACCGAGGCGACGGACCGCATCCTCGCCGCGGCGAGCCCGCCCGGCCCGCAGGGCGAGGTCTGATGCGCCTCGCCACCTTCAACGTGAACTCGATCCGCCGGCGCGTCGCGCATCTGGAACGCTTCGTCGCGCGGCACGCCCCGGACCTCGTGTTCCTGCAGGAACTCAAGTGCCGGACGGAGGAATTCCCCGCGCTGGAGCTGGCGGGGATGGGCTACCGGCTGCACGCCCTCGGCCAGGCGGGCGGGCGCAACGGCGTCGCGGTGCTCGGGCGCATCCCGTTCGAGGTGGTGTGCGATTCGCTGCCGGGCGACCCGGACGATGCCCAGGCGCGCTATGTCGAGGTGGCGACCGAGGGCGGCGTCTTCGTCGCCGGCATCTACCTGCCGAACGGCAATTCCGGCGGCGAGGACGGCTTCGCCTACAAGCTGCGCTGGCTGGAGCGGCTGGCCGCGCGGATGCGCGAGCGGCTCGACCGCTTCGAGCCCTTCGCCGTGCTCGGCGACTACAATGTCTGCCCGACCGATGCGGATCTGGCGCCGGGCGCGCTGCCGCCGACCGATGCGCTGGTGCGGCCCGAGAGCCGCGCGCGCTTCCGCGCCCTGCTGCATCTCGGCATGACGGATGCGCTGCGGGCGCTGCACCCCGGCGACGCGCCCTGGACCTACTGGGATTACGGCCCGGCCTTCGAGGCCAACCGGGGCCTGCGGATCGATCACATCCTGCTCAGCCCCGAGCTGGCCGAGCGGCTGGTGGAATGCGGCGTCGACACGATGGCGCGGTCGGAGGAACAGCCCTCCGACCATGCGCCCGTCTGGGCGGAGATCGCCTGACTTCCCCCTCCCCCGCAGGCGGGGGCGGGCCGGGGTGGGGGTAGGGGGCGCGGGGCGCGCGCCCTAGGCCCAGAGCCGCGGGTTCATCAGCTGCTCCGCCATCCGCAGCCCGATCGCCTGCACGAGGTTCCGCCCCTTCTCCGGCGTCGCCACCCGCGCATCGCCGACCACGCCGCTTTCTGTCACGTCGCGGAAGGAACGCCGGAGGGCGAGGCCGGGCGGCTGGCCCTCGACGCGCGTCGAGGCTGGGCCATGCGCCTCGGCCAGCCGCTCGCGCCGCACGCTCTCGGGGCGGAGATGCATCATCATCGAGGTCTCGGCCTCGCAGGCATGCATCAGGCCCGCCTGGCGCTCGAGGAAAGGCTCGATCACCTCCGGCACCACGTGCCAGTAGGTGCCACCGGCGACGCGGATGCCGAGCTCGACCGAGAGCTCGGTGGCGACCACCGCGATGGCCTCGGCATTGCCGCCATGCCCGTTCAGCAGCATCACGCGCCGGAAGCCGTCGCGCGCCACGCTGCGCACGACCCCGCGCAGCACGGCGGCGAAGGCGGCGTAGTCCAGCGTGACGGTGCCGCCGAAGGCCATGTGGTGCTCGGCGAGGCCGGTCCAGACGCAGGGCATGACGACGACCCCCTGGCCGTTCTCGACCAGGCGGCGCGCCGTCTCATGCGCGACGCCGGTGCCGAGGACGATGTCGACCCCCGTGGCCAGATGCGGCCCGTGCTGCTCCAGCGAGGCGACGGGGACGATGACCAGCGCATCCGCCGCGGCGCGGGCGTTCAGCTCCGCGGCGGTCAGGCGCATCCATTCGAACTCGGTGTCCATGCGGGGCTCCATCGGGTTCCGCGGGCGATCCTGGGGCGCCCGGGCTTCGGGTCAAGGGCGGTCGGGCGCCATCATCGGCCCGCCGAGGAACCGCGCCGCCTCCGCCCGCAGGGCGGCCAGCCTCGCCGGATCCATCCTCGCCAGGTTGCGCAGCGGCATCGCCATCCGCGGATTGCCCGCGAAGCGCTCCGCATGCCGCGCCATGAAGTCCCAGTAGAGGACGTTGAAGGGGCACGCCTTCGCCCCCGTCTGCGCCTTCACGTCGTAGGCGCAGCCGCGGCAGTAATCCGACATGCGGTTGATGTAGGCCCCGCTCGCCGCATAGGGCTTGGAGGCCATCGCGCCGCCATCGGCGTGCAGCGCCATGCCATGCGTGTTCGGCAGCTCGACCCATTCATAGGCATCGGCAAAGACCGCCATGTACCATTCGTTCACCGCCGCCGGATCGAGCCCGGCGAGCAGGGCGAAATTGCCCGTCACCATCAGCCGCTGGATGTGGTGCGCATAGGCCAGGTCCCGGGTCTGGCCGATGACGGCGGCCATGCAGGCCATCTCCGTCTCCCCGCTCCACCAGAACCAGGGCAGCGGACGCGTCGCGCCGAGCGCGTTGGTCGCCGCATAGCCCGGCATCTTCAGCCAGTAGATGCCGCGCACATATTCGCGCCAGCCGAGGATCTGGCGGATGAAGCCCTCGACGGCGTTGAGCGGCGCGCGGCCCGCGCGCCAGGCCGCCTCCGCCGCCTCGCAGCATTCGCGCGGGGTCAGCAGGCCGATGTTCAGGCTGGTCGAGACCAGGGCGTGGAACAGCACCGGCTCGCCGCGCGCCATGGCGTCCTGGTAGTCGCCGAAGCCGGCCAGGCGGTGCGCCACGAAATCCGCCAGCGCCGCGCGCGCCTCCGCCGCGGTCACCGGCCAGGCGAAGCCGTCCAGCCGGCCGAAATGCCCCCCGAACCGGCGGGCGACGAGGTCCAGCACCTCGGCCGTGATCGCATCCGGGGGAAAGCGGCGCGGCGGCGGCGGCACCAGCCCCTTGGGCAGCGCCTTGCGGTTCTCCGCGTCGAAATTCCAGGCCCCGCCGGCGGGCTCCTCGCCCTCCATCAGCAGGCCGGTGGCGCGGCGCATCTCGCGGTAGAAGAACTCCATGCGCATCTGCCGCCTGCCCTGCGCCCAGCGGCGGAACCAGCCGAGGTCGCAGAAGAAGCGGTCATCCTCGCGGATCTCGACGGGGATGCCCGTCGCCTCCTCCCAGCCCCGCATCGCCTCCAGCACGCGCCACTCGCCGGGATGCGTCGCGACGATCCGCGCCGGGCGGTGCCGCGCGACGGCGCGCGCGACCTCACCCGACAGCGTCCCCGTATTCCCCGCATCCTCGAGGCGCACATGGTCGACCGCGACGCCGCGCGCGGCGAGCGCGCGGGCGAAGTGCCGCATGGCGGAGAGGACGAGGGCGATCTTCTGCGGGTGGTGGGGGACGTAGGTGCATTCCCCCATCACCTCCGCCAGCAGCACCACGTCGCGCGCCGGGTCGAGCCCGGCCAGCGCCGACAGCCCGGCCGAGCACTGGTCGCCGAGCACGACGCGCAACACGCCGCCGGCCGCCATCGCCGCAGGCCCGTCAGGCGCGCTCGTAGGTGACGACGCTGCCATCCTCCGCGGCCTTGTGGGTCCAGCTCAGCCAGGTGCCGTCGGCGGCGTAGGTCGCCTCCGAGTCCGAATCGCCGGTGGAGCGCCAGCGCGTGCCGCCGCCGGGCAGGGCGCTGCGCGCCCATTGCAGCCGCAGCGCCCGGCCATTGTTGTTGTCGAACAGCACGGCGCGGGTGAAGCGCTGCGGATCCCACCAGGTCAGCGGCGCCGCCTCCGCCGGCAGGCGTTGCGGCGCCGCGCCGGGGATGCGGATGACGAGGCCGCCGTCTTCCGCCCGCACGGTCATCTCGGTGATCGTGCCGTTGCGGTCGCGACGGGACGTTGCCTCGCGCAGCCGCTCGCCGGCCCAGGCCTCGCGGAAGCGGTGCTGCATGCGGAACACCGTGAAGCCGGCGAGCTTGACCGTGATCTCGACCTCCGTCGTGGCCACCTGCACGCCGCCCGGCTCCTCGGCGAAGCTCACGCGATGCGTGCCGATGGCGCTGCCCTCGCGCAGGATGCGGAAGCGGATCGGCATCGCCGGCGCCGCGCCCGCGCGGCCCGAAGCCGCCGCCCATCCCGCCGCCAGCATCAGCGAGCGGCGCCGCGGCCATGCTTGGATCATCCCTGGCTCATCCCCTGGTCCTCACGGTCGAGCGACCGCCATCCACGCCGATCACCTGCCCGCTGATCCATCCGGCCGCGCCCGATAGCAGGAAGTCGGCCAGCGCCGCCACCTCCTCCGGCTCGCCGAGGCGCGGGATGGGGTGCTGCTTCGCGATCGCCTCCGCCATCGCCGCGTTGCGGGTCAGCGGCGCGGCGAGCGGCGTCCGGGTCAGGCTCGGCGCGATGCAGTTCACGCGGATCGCCGGCGCCAGCTCGGCCGCGAGCGCCACGGTCAGCCCCTCCACCGCGCCCTTGGCCGCGGCGATGGCGGCATGGTTGGGGAAGCCGGCGCGGGCGGCGATGGAGGAGAACAGCACCACCGACGCGCCGCCGGCCGCCCCCTGGGGTGCCTGCGCCAGGGCCGGCGCGGCGGCGCGCACGGCCATCGCCGGCAGCAGAGCGTTCAGGCGGAAGGCGTCGAGGAAGTCGCCCTCCGTGCTGCGCGCCAGCGGCTTGAGGGGGATCGACCCGACCGCGACGACGAGGCCGGCGAGCGGCGCCCCCGCCGCCGCCACGGCCGCTTCCAGGGTCGCGGCCTCGGTCATGTCGCCGGCGAGGCTGGGCGCGCGGAGCTCCGCCGCCAGCGCGCCCAGCCGCGCGGCGTCGCGCGCGGCCAGGAAGGGGACCATGCCCCGGGCCGCCAGGCGCCGCGCCAGCGCCGTGCCGATTCCCCCCGTCGCGCCGAACACCAGCACCGTCCCCTGTCCGTCGGCCATCCGCGTCCCTCCTGCGGCGCGGAGATGGGGCAGCGGGCCGGGGCGGTAAGGGGTGGGGGGGGTGCCGCACGGCGGTTCCCCCCAGGGCAACGCCCCGACGGCCGCCCCCCGCCCCCTTGGGGCGGGACAGCGGGGCCTGTCCGTGGCAAGCTGGGGGCATGCGACAGCTCCTGCTGCTGCGGCACGCGAAATCCTCCTGGGATGAGCCGGGCCTCTCCGACCATGCCCGGCCACTGAACACGCGCGGCCGGCGCGCCGCCCTGGCCATCGCCCAGGCGATGCGCGACCTCGGCCTGGCCCCGGAGGTGATCCTGGTCTCCTCCGCCCGGCGGACCCTGCAGACCCTCGAGGCGCTGCGCCCGCTCGAGGCCGGGACCCTGGTCGAGCCGATGGACCGGCTCTACCTGGCCGACTGGCGCAGCCTGCTCGGCGTGGTCCAGGGCGTGCCGGAGACGGCGCGGAGCCTGATGCTGATCGGCCACAATCCCGGGCTGCACGACCTCGCCCTCGCCCTGATGGGCGCGGCCGGGGCGGCCGGCGGCGGCCCCGCCACCCAGCGCCTGGCCGAGGGCTACCCGACCGGGGCCCTCGCCGAGTTCACCATCGCCGCGCCCTGGCGCCTGCTCGAGCCCGGGGGCGGGCGGCTGGTGCGGTTCCTCGCGCCGCGGGACCTGCCCACGGCCGAGCTTCCGGAGATCCCCGCCTGAGCGCCTCCCTCGACGCGGCCACGCCCGACCCCTGCCCCGCGGGCCTGGCGCCCGGCGCCGATCCGGTGGCGACCGCCGGGGCCGGCGCGGCGATCACCCTCGAATTCGATCTCGACCCCCCGTCCCTCGCCGCCCGGGTGAACCGCCACCCCGCGATCGCCGAGCTGCGCGGCGAGCGCCGGCCGCGCAGCCTCGCCGAGGAGCTGATCTGGCTCGACACGGCGGAGGGCGGCCTCGCCGCCGGGGGTTGCCTGATGGAGACGCCGCGGCGCGGGCCGCAGCGGCTGCTGCGGACCATGCCGGTGGAGGGCCTGCCCTGGCTGCCCGGCACCCCGGCCACCGTCGAGGCGGGGCGGGACGCCGCGGCGGCCGCGCCGGCCCTGGCCGATGGCGCCCCGCTGGTGCCGCTCGCCGCGTTCAGCGGGCGCCGCACCACCATCCCACTCGACCCCGGGCCGGGCGAGGCCTTCGAGCTGTCCCTGCTGACGGGCAAGCTGCGCGCGGTGGCGGCGGAGCGGCCGGTCGCGCGCCTGCTGCTGCGCGGCCCGGAGCCCGCGGTGCTCGCCTTGGCGCGGCGCCTCGCCCTCGACCTGCCCCTGCTGCCCCCCGCCGCCGCGCTCGCCGAGGAGGGCCGGGCGCTGGCGCGGGGCGAGGCGGTGGCCCGGGCGCGCCGCCGCGCCGCGCCCGATCTCGGCGCCGCGGCGACCGTCGAGGCGGCGCTGCTGACGGCGATCGGCCATCTGCTGCAGGTGATGCTGCACCAGGCGCCGCTCTGCCGGCTGGAAGCGGGCCCGGATGGCGTGCACCAGATGCGCGTGGCGCTGCGCCGGCTGCGCTCCGTGCTGAAGGTGTTCCGCCCCGCCCATCGCGGCGCGCCCGCGGTCGCGCGGTTCGATGCCGGCCTCGGCCTGCTGGCGAAGCGCCTGGGGGAGGCGCGCGACCTCGATGTCTTCATGGGCGGGATCGGCGCGCGGATCGCCGCGCTGCTGCCCGAGGACCGGCGCATGGCCGCGCTGATCCGGGCGGTCGAGACCCGCCGGTCCGAGGCCTATGGCGCGCTGCGCGAGGCGCTGGAGGCGCCCGGCTTCCGGCACCTGGTGCTCGATGGGCTGGCGCTGCTGCTCGAGCGGCCCTGGCGGGAGACGGACGCGGCGGAGGAGCCGGCGCCGGACCGGCCCGGGCCGTCGCGGATGGAGGAGAAGCTGGCCGAGTTCGCCTGCCGCTCGCTCGACAAGCGCTGGCACCGGCTCTGCGCCCGCGGCGAGGAGATCGAGGCGCTGGGGGTGGAGGCGCTGCATGACCTCCGGCTGGAGGCCAAGCGGCTGCGCTACGCGGCGGAGCTGTTCGCCCCCCTGTGGCGCGGCAAGTCCGCGCGCCGCTTCCTGCGGCGGCTGTCGGCGCTGCAGGAGACGCTCGGCACCTCGAACGATGCCGCGGTGGCGCGGGCGCTGGTGGCCGGGCTCGGCACCGCGGCCCCGGCCTGGGCGGTGGGGGCGGTGGAGGGCTTCGCGCTCGCCGCGGTGGGGGATGCGCGGGGCCCCGCGCTGAAAGCCTGGGAAGATCTGATGGATACGTCGGTGTTTTGGAGTCCCGTCTAAGCTATTGAATGGATTGATCGCTAAGCTGTGAACAGTGGGTTGCGGCGAGGGGCCTCCGTGGGTTAGGCGTTCACCATGCGACGCCGCCGTATCTTCACCCCGGCCTATCATCCCCGCCGCTGGCGGCTGCTCGGCGCCGGCCTCGCCGCGCTCGGCGTGACCACCGCCGCGGCCGCGCTGATCCCGGCCGAGCTGCTGAGCCGCGCCATCGCTCTGCCCGCCGACCTGTTCGGCGGGACCCAGCGGCAGGAGCGGGTGGTCTCCGCACCCGACCAGGTGCGGGTGCTGGATGGCGAGACGCTGCGCGTCGGCGAGCGCCTGCTGCGCCTGGCCGGCATCGCCGCGCCGGCGCGTGGGCAGCTCTGCCGCGACAATGCCGGGCGAATCTTCGATTGCGGCGCCGCCTCGGCCGGCGCGCTGGCCCGGCTGCTCGGCGACCGGCCGATCGAATGCCGGATCGAGGGACGCGACCGGATGGGCCGCGAGCTGGCGGTCTGCCGCGCCGGGGCCGAGGAGGTGAACGCCTCGCTGGTCGGCGCCGGCTACGCGGCGCCGGGCCATGGCGCGAACGCGGCGCTGGTGCTGCGGGCCGATGCGGCGCGGCAATCCGGCCTCGGCCTCTGGGCCGCGACCGAGCATGGCATGCCGACCCGCCCGGATGGGCGCCGCTGAGGTTTGGGGAAGACAGCCCGCCCGCCCCGGGTGGCAAGGGAATTCCCCAATCCTTCCAAGGGGTGGGCTGTCGCAAGCCCGATGTCTTCGCCCGCGCTGAGCCGCGCCATGCGATGCGGGCCCGCGCAACCGGGCCGTGCCGCGCGACGAAGCAGGTCTCGCGCCATGGCGACAGCCGCGGAGCCCGAGGGGGCGGCGCGCGTTGCCAAGCGCGCGAGGCGCCCCCTATCCTGCGCCGCACCATGACGTCGCCGCGAGGCGTGGCGACGCGTCAGACCGAGGACGACCGGACATGAGTTCCACGGCGACCGCCGAGACGGCGAAGAAGACCGTCACCGTCACGCTCGACGGCAGCAACCGAAGCGCCACCCTGCCGCTGCTCTCCGGCACGCTCGGCCCCGACGTGTTCGACATCCGCAAGCTCTACAACGAGCTCGGCGTCTTCACCTTCGACCCCGGCTATGGCGAGACCGCGAGCACCGAGAGCCGGATCACCTTCATCGACGGCGACGCCGGCATCCTGCTCTACCGCGGCTACCCGATCGAGCAGCTGGCGGAGAACTCCGACTTCATCGAGGTCTGCTACCTGCTGATGAACGGCGACCTGCCGAACGCGGCGCAGCTCGAGGAATTCCGCAAGGGTGTGACCTATCACACCATGCTGCACGAGCAGATCCGCCGCTTCTTCGACGGCTTCCGCCGCGACGCCCATCCGATGGCGGTGATGTGCGGCGTGGTCGGCGCGCTGGCGGCCTTCTACCACGACAACCTGAACATCAACGACCCGCGCCAGCGCGAGATCGCGGCCTTCCGCCTGATCGCCAAGGTGCCGACGATCGCGGCCTGGGCCTACAAGTACTCGATGGGCCAGCCCTTCATGTACCCGCGGAACGACCTCGGCTACGCCGAGAACTTCCTCTACATGCTGAACGCGGTCCCGGCCGAGCCCTACGTCAACAACCCGATCCTGTCGCGCGCCATGGACCGCATCCTGGTCCTGCACGCCGACCATGAGCAGAACGCCTCGACCTCGACAGTGCGGCTCGCGGGCTCGACGGGCGCCAACCCCTTCGCCTGCATCGCCGCCGGGATCGCCGCGCTGTGGGGTCCCGCGCATGGCGGCGCCAACGAGGCGGTGCTCAAGATGCTCGGCGAGATCGGGCATCCGAAGAACATCCCCGCCTTCATCTCCGAGGTGAAGGACAAGAACAGCCACACCAAGCTGATGGGCTTCGGCCACCGGGTCTACAAGAACTTCGACCCCCGCGCCAAGATCATGAAGGAGACCTGCCACGAGGTCCTCGCCGAGCTCGGCATCAAGAACGAGCCGCTGCTGGACATGGCGATCGAGATGGAGCGGATCGCGCTGACCGACGACTACTTCATTGCGCGGAAGCTGTATCCGAACGTGGATTTCTATTCGGGCATCATCCTGAAGGCGATGGGCATCCCGACCCACATGTTCACCGTGCTGTTCGCGGTCGCGCGGACCGTCGGCTGGGTGAGCCAGTGGAAGGAGATGATCGAGGACCCGGCCCAGCGCATCGGCCGCCCGCGGCAGATCTACACGGGCGCGGCGCAGCGCGACTACCTGCCGATGTCCGCACGCACCTGACCCTCGCCACCCGGGGGATGCGCGAAAAGCCCTCCTGCCGCAAGGCAGGGGGGTTTTTCTTTGTGATTTCCCAGTGTCTTGCCACCAAGTTCTAAACCCAGATCTCCGTTGAGACGGAAGATTCGCATCGCTTCGCATGTGTCACAGCCAATTGACCTTTGCCATATCGTATCAGTCTGCTAGCCTAACCACTGGTTGATCATTGTCGATGGAACTCGCCTCATGATGGCAACAGTGGGCTTGAGGCGTCGGGGACATACGATGGACGAGCTCGTCCGTCGTCAGCTGCGGAAATGGCCGCAAAGGCCGCCCGGCGTGGTGCCGAACCGCAAGCAGCCCGGCACCTGGCTCCGCGCAAGGCCCGGCGACACGCAAGCCGTCCCGCACCCCTTCCTGAAGCTGCCGGGATCCAATCGCCTGAAGACGGTGCCGGACGGGCTCTGGCTGCATTTCAGCCCCGATGCGGCCGATCCCTTCGTCGACCTGCTCTGCATCGAGGCCTGCTCGACCATCCAGAACCTGCTCGACAAGCGCTCCCGCTTCGCGCCCTCGGTCTCCTCGCTGCTGGTCTGCTCGCCGCTGCCCTGGCTGCTGGCCCCGGCCAAGGAAGGCGACGGGACGCCGCGCTGGCGCCTGCTCGGCCTGCTGAAGACCGAGCCGACGGGGCCGCTGATCCTGCCGGTGCGCGACGTGCGCGTGGTCTTCGGCCTCAACCGGCGGAACTACGATTCCTTCTATGAGAGCCAGATCGCCCAGCCGCACGAATTCTTCTGCCCGATGGAGGCGCTCGTCGCCGAGGACGGGCATGAGCGGCCGGCGATGCGCGACCTGTTCTACCGCGCGAGCGCCTCGGCCAACTTCATGGCCATGACCTGAGGCGGGGCGCGGCCGGGCCGGCTTGATCCGGCCGTGCCGCCGCGCCATGCCGGCCGCCACCGAGGCGCGGCCGGCCGGCCGATCCCGCCCGGGCGACGAAGGGGGACGGCATGGCCGGGGATGCTGCGGGGCGGAGGGTGCTCGGCGTGCTGGGCGGGATGGGCCCGCTCGCCAGCGCGCATTTCATGGTCCGGCTGACCGAGCTGACCCCGGCCGGGCGCGACCAGGACCACATCCCCACCATCCTCTGGTCCGATCCGCGCGTGCCGGACCGCACCGCCGCCCGCCTCGGCCACGGCGCCGACCCGCTGCCGGCGCTGCTGCGCGGCATCGGCGGGCTGCAGGCCGCCGGCTGCGGCGCCATCGCCATCCCCTGCAACACCGCCCATGGCTGGCATGCGCCGATGCAGGCGGCGACGCCCCTGCCGATCCTGCACATCGTCGAGGCCGCCGCCGCCGAGCTCGGCCGGCTCGGCGTTGCACCCGGCACGCCGATCGGGGTGATGGGCACCGAAGCCACGCTCGCCATGCGCCTCTACCAGGACCGCCTCGCCGCTCTCGGCTTCGAGGCCTGCCTGGTGCCGGACGACGCGGCGATGGCACGGCTGGTCTCGCCGGCGATCGCCCTGGTCAAGGCGAACCGCGTCGCCGAGGCGCATGCGCCGCTGGCCGAGGCGGCGCGGGCCCTCGTCGCGCGCGGCGCGAGGGCGGTGGTGCTGGGCTGCACGGAAATCCCGCTCGGCATCGCCGCCGGGCCGCCCCTGCCCTTTCCCGTGGCCGATACCATCGACGCGCTGGCGCGCGCGGCGATCGGCTGGGCCCGGGGGGGGGCGGGAGGGGGCTGAGGGGGCGCCTCGTTGGGGGGAAGAAGACGCTTCTTCCCCCCGCGCCCCCCATCATCGCTTTCTGGCCCTCGTCGCGGGGGCGGCGCCGGTGCGGAAGGCCCCGGTCCCGACACATTCCTGCGGCATCGCGCCAGCCGCATGACCCCCTCCCCGCCGCTTCGCCGCGCCCTGCTGCTGCTCGGCGCCTGTCTGCTCTGCCTCGCCGTGTTCTTCCGCGGCCAATTGGCGGATGGCTTCACCCTGCTGCTCGGCGACCGGCATGACGGCGTCATCGCGCTGGCCATCATGCAGCATTGGGGCAACTGGCTGGCCGGGCGCGCCGCCTCCTGGGACGCCACCTTCTACTTCCATCCGGTGCCGGGAACGCTCGGCTACAATGACGGCTACCTCGCCTTCGGGCTGCTGCTGGCCGGGTTCCGGGCGCTCGGCGCCGATCCCTTCCTGGGCGGGGAGCTGACCAACCTCGCGCTCCGCGCCATCGGCTTCCTCGGCTTCTTCGCGCTGGGCCGGCGCGCCTTCGGCCTGCCCTTCGGCTGGGCACTGCTGGGGGCGGCGCTGTTCACGCTGGCGAACAATTTGTTCATCCGCGCCAGCCATGTGCAGCTGTTCAGCGTGTCCCTGGTGCCCGTGCTCGGCGTGCTCGGCCATGGCGCCGTGCTCGCGCTGTGGCAGGGACGGCGCGCCGCGCTGCTGGCCTGGGGCGCGGGCTTCGTCGCCTGGCACGCGCTGATGCTGATGACCGGCTACTACATGGCCTGGTACGCGGCCTGGCTCGGCGCCGCGCTGCTGCTGTGCTGGCTGGCCACGGCGGGGCAGGAGCGGCGGCGGACCCTGCTGGGGGCGCTCCGCCACGCCTGGCCGGCGCTGATCGTCGTCGGCGCGCTCGCCGTGCTCGCGAACCTGCCCTTCCTCGCGCTCTACCTGCCGAAGGCGCGGGAGACGGGGATGCACGACTATGCCGCGATGGTCGCGCGCTACACCCTCTCGCCGCTCGACCTGTTCCATGTGGGGGAGGCGAACCTGCTCTGGGGCTGGCTGGTGCGGGCGGCCAATGACGCCTTCCGCCCCGGCCTGCCCTTCTGGACCGAGCAGATGACCGGCCTGCCGCCGCTGCTGCTGCTGGCCTTCGCCGGCGCCTGCCTCTGGGCCTGGCGCACCCCCGCCCCGGATGACCGCGGCGCGATGCTGCGCGCCCTGGCGCTGGCCACGCTGCTGACCTGGGCGCTGACCCTGCGCATCGGCGGCGTCTCCCCCTGGTGGCTGGTCTATGAGGCGGTGCCGGGCGCCAAGGCGGCGCGGGTGGTGGCGCGCTACCAGGTCTTCCTGGTGGTGCCGGTCACCGGCCTGGCGCTGGCCGGCCTCGCCGCCTGGGCCAGGCGCTTGCCCGCATGGGGGATCGGGATCGGCGCGGCGCTGCTGCTGGCCGAGCAGCTCAACGCCTACAGCCCGCGCTTCCTCGACCGCCCGCTCGAGGCCGGGCGGCTGGCCGCGATCCCGCCGCCGCCCGGCGAATGCCGCGCCTTCTTCGTCACCGCCGCCCGCGCCGAGAGCCGCTTCGGGGAGGAGGTGGCGAACGAGTACAACCACAACACCGAGGCGATGCTGGTCGCCGAGGCGCTCGGCCTGCCGACGATCAACGGCATCTCCACCTTCAACCCGCCGCGCTGGCCCGCGGGCTTCCCGCCCGACCCCGCCTATCTCGAGGCGGTGCGCGCCTATGCGAAGGCCTGGGGCGTGGAGGAGGGGCTGTGCGGCCTCGATCTGCGGCGCTTCGCCTGGGACACGGCGCCGCTGCGCCGCTGAGTCGTCGGCCCCGGCTGTCCCCGGTCAGCCGAGCCGCGCCGCGCCCTCGGCGGTGAGATGCGCGGGCCGCCCCGCGCAGAAGGCGGCGACGACGGACGGGCCCGCCGGATCGACCACCACCACATCGCCGCGCCGCCCCGGCAGGAGCGCCCCGCGATCGTCGAGCCCCGCCGCCGCGGCCGGGTTGGACGCGACCAGCGCCCAGGCGCGCGGCAGGTCGAGCACGCCGCGGCCGACCATCGCGAAGGCGGCCTCCAGCATCGAGGGCCAGTGGTAGTCGCTGGCCAGCACCGTCACCAGGCCGCGCTCGGCCAGCGGCGCGGCGCTCGCCCAGCCCATGTGGCTGCCGCCGCGCACCACGTTCGGCGCGCCCATGACGACCGCCTCGCCATGCGCGCGCGCATCCTCGGCCACCGCCTCGCTCATCGGGAATTCGCAGATCCCGGCGCCGAGGCCGCGGAACAGCGCGCGGTCCGCGGCGCTGGCATCGTCATGGCTCAGCATCGGCAGGCCGGCCGCGGCGGCGGCGGCGGCGATCCGCGCGCGCGCCGCCGGCACCTCCCCGCGCCGGGCGGCGACGCGTCCGATCAGGTCGCGGAACGCCTCGGGCGCGATGCCGCAGCGGCCGGCATACTTGGCGACCTGCTTCGGGTCGTCCATCCGCTTCAGGATCGGCGGGGTGTGGTCGTTGAAGCCGAGCAGGTGCACGCGCCCCGCCGCGATGTCGGCCAGCGCATCCGGCAGCGCGTCCAGGTTGTCCGCCTCGAAGCGGAGATGGATGCGCAGATCGAGCGGCAGGCCCGGCCGCGCCGCGTCGAGCGCCGCCATCAGCGCGCGCCAGGCCTCGAGCGAGCGCAGCCCCGGCTCCCAGGACAGCGTCACGCCGAGATAGGCGGTGGTGATCCCGGAGGCGAGCAGCGCGGCGACCGTCTCGCGCAGCGCCAGGGGGGTGGGGAAGCCGATGCCGGGTCGTGGCTGGAGGCAGCGCTCATGCGCGTCGCCATGCAGATCCACCAGCCCCGGCAGGACCAGCAGCCCGTCCGCGTCGAAGACCCGCGCCCCGGCCACCGGCCCGGCGGCGATCCGCCCGTCCGGGCCGAGCGCCAGCGCCGCGCCGCGCTCCAGCCGCTCGCCGAGGAGGATGTCGCCGCCCTTGAAGCGCCAGCCGCCGCCGCGACCCGCCGTGACGGCCGGGTCCGCGCCGGGTCCGGCCCCCGGTCCAGCCACCGCCGGCATTCAGGATTCCACCAGCATCTGCACCCGCCCCGCGGCGTAGCGGGCGATGCTGACCTCGACCGGCATGCCGTTCGCGTCGACATTCACCGCCTCGGTGACGATCACCGGCCGGTTGCGCGACTGGTCGAGCAGCCGCGCCTCCTCGGGCGTCGGCATGCGCGCCACGATCCGGGTGGTGGCGCGCCGGTAGTCCTGCACGCCGCAGCGCGACAGCGCGGCGGTGATGGAGGCATCCTCACGCAGCGCCGCGGCGATCCCGGGCAGGCGGTCGAGCGGGAAATGGTGCGCGCCGAGGACGATGGGGCGCCCATCGGCCAGGCCCAGCCGCTCCGCCACCACCACCGGCCGCCCGCGGCGCAGCTCGAGCCCCTCGGCCACCGCGCTGTCGGCGGTGACCTCGACGATGCTCAGGATGCGGCCGCCCGGGTCGCGGTTCTGCCGCCGGATGCTCTCCGAGAAGCGCGTGCGCGGCCCGAGCGGGTAGTCCAGCACGTCCTCGGCGACGAAGCTGCCGCGGCCCTGCTCGACGCGGATCAGCCCGCGGGCCTCGAGGCTCTCCATGGCGCGGCGCACGGTGTGGCGGTTGACGCCGAAGCGCTCGGACAGCACCGCCTCGGTCGGCAGGCGGTCGCCGGGGCCGCGCGTGCCGCCGGCGATCTCGCGCTCGAGCGCCGCGGCGATCTGGCGCCAGAGCGCCACGCCCTGGCCGCGCGCGATCTCCGCCAGCGCGGCCACGGTCATGCAATCATCATGGGGCGGGGCGAGGAGTCTCGGCACGATGGCGTTGACACTATCCGGGCAGGCATCTAGTTGTCTAGACACAAATGCCGCCGCCTGCCCCCCCCGATCCGGCCCCCGAACCCACGCCCGACCCCGCCGCGTCGCGGGCGATCGAGGCGCGGCGGCGTTGGATGGGCGTGCTCGCCCGCGCCGGGCGGGCGGCGATCGAGGCGCGGCTGCGCGGCCTCGCCCCGGCGCTGCCCCCGCATGAGCGCCTGCGCGGCCCGGAGACCGGGCTGGTGATGGTGCGCGGCCGCCAGGGCGGCGACGGCGCGCCCTTCAACCTCGGCGAGATGACGGTCACGCGCTGCACCATCCGCCTCGCCGGGGGCGCCATCGGCCATGCCTATGTGGCGGGGCGCGACGCGGCGCAGGCGGAATGGGCGGCGGTGCTGGATGCGGCCCTGCAGGACCCGGCGCGGCATCCGGCGCTGATGGCGGCCGTGATCCTGCCGCTCGAGGCCGAGGAGGAAGCGCGACGCGGCGCGCGCGCGCGAAAGGCCGCCGCGACGCGGGTCGAGTTCTTCACCCTGGCGGCGATGCGATGATCGCCGCCTCCGTCCTGACCCCGGGCTTCGCCGCGCCGGTGACCGATGCGCAGCGCTGCTTCCGCGCCCTGCTCGAGGCCATGGCGCGGCCCGGGCGGGTGCAGCGCCTCCTCGTCGTCCCGGCCGCGCCGCCGGCGCCGCTCGCCCCGGCCGCCGCCGCGGTGCTGCTGACCCTGGCCGATGCCGACACGCCGGTCTGGCTCGATGCGGGCCCGGACGCCGCCGCCTGGCTGCGCTTCCATGCCGGATGCCCGATCGTCGAGGATCCGGGCGCGGCGAGCTTCCTCCTCGCCGCCCGCCAGCCGCCGCCGCCGCTCGCCAGCCTCGATGCCGGGACCGAGGAGGAGCCGCACCGCTCCGCCACCCTGATCCTCCAGGTCGAGGCGCTGGAGGAAGCCGCGGCGGGCTGGCGCCTGACCGGCCCGGGCATCGAGGCGGCGCACCACCTGCTCGTCCGCGGCGCCCCGGCGGGGTTCCTCGATTCCTGGGCGGCGAACCGCGCCCGCTTCCCGCGCGGCGTCGATGTGGTGCTGGCGGCCGGCGCCGACCGCCTGGCCGCGCTGCCGCGCACCGTGGCGATCGAACGGGGGGGCGGCTGATGTATGTGGCCGTGAAGGGCGGCGAGCGCGCGATCGATGCCGCCCATGCCTGGCTCGCCGAGATCCGCCGCGGCGATGTCGCGGCGCCGGAGCTGACGCTCGCCCAGATCGAGGCGCAGCTCGGCCTGGCGGTCGACCGGGTGATGGCCGAGGGCGCCTGCCATGACCGCGTCCTCGCGGCACTCGCCATCAAGCAGGCGCGCGGCGACCTGATCGAGGCCGCCTTCCTGCTGCGCGCCTACCGCACCACCCTGCCCCGCTTCGGCGCCTCCCTGCCGGTCGAGACCGGGCGCATGCAGCCGATCCGGCGCATCAGCGCGACCTTCAAGGATCTGCCGGGCGGGCAGGTGCTGGGGCCGACCTTCGACTACACCCACCGCCTGCTGGATTTCGCCCTGGCCGCGGAGGGCGCCGCGCCGCCGCCGGCCGCGCCCGAGGCGCCCGCCGCCGCCGGCCCGATGCCGCGCGTCACCGGCCTGCTCGCGGCGGAAGGGCTGATGGCGCGCGAGCCGCCCTCCGAGGCCGAGCCGCCCGACCTGACGCGCGAGCCCCTGGCCTTCCCCGCGTCCCGCCCGCTGCGGCTGCAGGCGCTGGCGCGCGGCGACGAGGGCTTCCTGCTCGGCCTCGGCTATTCGACGCAGCGCGGCTACGGCAATGCGCATCCCTTCGTCGGCGAGATCCGGCTCGGCGAGGTGGCGGTCGAGCTCGTCCCGCCCGAGCTCGGCTTCGCCATCGAGATCGGCGAGATCGCGGTGACCGAGTGCCAGATGGTCAACCAGTTCGCCGGCTCGAAGACCGAGCCCCCGCAATTCACCCGCGGCTATGGGCTGTGCTTCGGCCATGGCGAGCGCCGCGCGATGGCGATGGCGCTGGTCGACCGGTCGCTTCGCGCCGCCGAGCTCGGCGAGGAGGCGACGGCGCCGGGGCAGGATCCGGAATTCGTGCTGTATCACTGCGACAATGTCGAGGCGACGGGCTTCGTCGAGCATCTGAAGCTGCCGCATCATGTCGACTTCCAGAGCGAGCTCGAGAAGATCCGCGCGCTGCGCGCGGCGGCGGCGCCGCTGCGGGACGCGGCCGAATGAGCGCCGCGGCCGAAGCCCGCGGGCACGCGCCGGCCGGCGGGCTCGAGGGCTACAATTTCGCCTATCTCGACGAGACGACGAAGCGGATGATCCGCCGCGCGCTGCTCAAGGCCGTGGCGATCCCCGGCCACCAGGTGCCCTTCGGCGCGCGCGAGATGCCGCTGCCCTATGGCTGGGGCACCGGCGGCATCCAGGTGACGGCCAGCATCATCGGCGCCGAGGACAGGCTGAAGGTGATCGACCAGGGCGCCGACGACACCACCAACGCCGTCTCCATCCGCCGCTTCTTCGCCCGCGTCGCCGGCGTCGCCACGACCGAGCGGACGGAGGCGGCCACGATCATCCAGACCCGCCACCGCATCCCCGAGGCGACGCTGCGCGAGGGCCAGGTGCTGGTCTACCAGGTGCCGATGCCCGAGCCGCTGTTCCGGCTCGAGCCGCGCACCGCGGAGACGCGGCGGCTGCACGCGATGGCCGATTACGGCCTGATGCAGGTCAAGCTCTACGAGGACATCGCGCGCCACGGCGCGGTCGCGATCAGCTACAACTACCCGGTGCTGGTGAACCGGCGCTACCTGATGTCGCCCTCCCCCATCCCGGCCTTCGACAATCCGAAGATGCACCGGATGGCGGCGCTGCAGCTCTTCGGCGCGGGGCGGGAGAAGCGGATCTACGCCGTGCCGCCCTATACCGAGGTGAAGAGCCTCGATTTCGACGACCATCCCTTCGTGCCGATCCGCGCGGACGCCGCCTGCGCGCTCTGCGGCTCGCGCGAGAGCTACCTGGACGAGGTCGTCACCGACGATCGCGGCGGGCGGATGTTCGTCTGCTCGGACACCGACTACTGCCGGGGCCGGCGGGACGGCGGGGCATGAGCGGGGTGGGCGACACCCCCACCCAACCCTCCCCCGGGGGAGGGCTGCTTCCCGCTCCCCCGCTGGCGGGGGAGGGCCGGGGCGGGGGTGATGCCCCGCTGCTCGAAGCCTCCGCCCTCACCCTCCGCTTCGGCGCGATCGCCGCCCTGGACGACGTCTCGCTTTCGATCTGGCCGGGCGAGGTCGTTGCGATCGTCGGCGAATCGGGCTCCGGCAAGTCCACCCTGCTCCGCGTCCTTTCCGGCCTCACGCCCCCGGAATCCGGCCGCGTGCTCTACCGCGACCCCGACGGCGCCGCGCAGGACATCCACGCCATGGGCGAGGCCGCGCGGCGCCGGCTGCACCGCACCGATTGGGGCTTCGTCCACCAGAACCCGCGCGACGGCCTGCGCATGGCGGTCTCGGCGGGGGGCAATGTCGGGGAGCGGCTGATGGCCGTCGGCGCCCGGCACTACGGCAACATCCGCGGCGCGGCCACCGAATGGCTGCGCCGCGTCGAGATCGACCCGGCGCGCATGGACGAGCCGCCGCGGCAATTCTCGGGCGGCATGCAGCAGCGCCTGCAGATCGCGCGCACCCTCGTCACCCATCCGCGCCTGGTCTTCATGGACGAGCCGACGGGCGGCCTCGACGTCTCCGTCCAGGCGCGGCTGCTCGACCTGATCCGCGCGCTGGTCGCCGATCTCGGCCTCGCCGTGCTGATCGTGACGCATGACATCGCGGCCGCGCGGTTGCTGGCGCACCGGATCCTGGTGATGCGGCACGGGCGCGTCGTGGAGGAAGGGCTGACCGACCGGGTGCTCGACGACCCGCAGCACGAATACACCCAGCTTCTCGTCGCCTCGGTGCTGGCGGCATGACGGCGCCGGCGCTGTGGACCGAGGGGCTGTCCAAGACCTTCACCCTGCACCTCCAGGGCGGGCTGCGCCTGCCGGTGCTGGCCGGGGTCGACCTCGCGCTGCATCCGGGCGAATGCGTGGCGCTGGCCGGGCCCTCGGGCGCGGGGAAATCGACCCTGATGCGCTGCCTCTATGGCAATTACGGCGCGGGGGCGGGGCGCATCCTGCTGCGCCACCGCGGCGCCGTCATCGACCTGGCCGCGGCCGATGCGCGGCTGATGCGCCAGGTGCGCACCGAGACGCTCGGCCATGTCAGCCAGTTCCTGCGCGTGATCCCGCGCGTCGCGACCCTCGACGTCGTTGCCGAGCCGATGCTGGCCGGCGGCATGGCGCGCGATCCGGCGCGGGCGCGCGCCGCTTCGCTGCTGGCGCGGCTGAACCTGCCGGCGCGGCTGCATGGCCTGCCGCCCGCGACATTCTCGGGCGGGGAGCAGCAGCGGGTGAACCTGGCGCGCGGCTTCGCGGGCGGGCATCCGGTGCTGCTGCTCGACGAGCCGACCGCCAGCCTCGATCCCGCCAACCGCGACATCGTCGTCGCCATGATCGACGAGGCGAAGCGGGAGGGCCGCGCCATCCTCGGCATCTTCCACGACATCGCGGTGCGCGACCGCGTCGCCGACCGGCTCTTCGAGGTCCTCCCCGTGCCCGCTGCCGCCGCATGACTGCCGAGACGATCCTCACCAACGCCCGCCTCGTGCTGCGCGACGCGGTGCTGCCCGGCACCCTGGTGCTGCGCGGCGACCGGATCGCCGAGATCCAGCCCGGCCGCTCGCACCTGCCCGCCGCGCTCGACCTCGAGGGCGACCACCTGATCCCCGGGATCGTCGACGTCCACACCGACAACCTCGAGCGCCAGGTGCTGCCGCGCGCCAATGCGCGCTGGCCGAGCCGCTCCGCGATGCTGGCGCATGATGCGCAATGCGCGGCGGCCGGCGTGACGACGGTGCTCGACGCGCTCTGCCTCGGCGATCTCGGCTTCGATCCCGGCCGCGGGCAGACCTTCCGCGACGGCGTCGCCGATCTCGACGCGCTGGCCGATACCGGCCTGCTGAAGGCCGAGCATTTCCTGCACCTGCGCTGCGAGCTGCCGGCGCCCGACATGATCGCGGCGGTCGACACCAGCGCCGACCATCCGCGCGTGCGCATGGTCAGCCTGATGGACCACTCGCCCGGCATCGGCCAGTACCGCGACCTCGACCGTTACCGGCTGCTGCGCAAGCGCCAGAGGGAGATGTCGGATGCCGAGGTCGAGCGCCGCATCGAGGAGCTGCTGGCGCAACGCGCGCGGCTGCGCGAGCCACAGCGGCGCTGGCTGCTCGACCGCATCGCCCATCGCGACCTGCCGCTGGCCAGCCATGACGACGACAACGCCGGGGAGGTCGCGCGCAACGCCGCCGATGGCATCCGCATCAGCGAATTCCCGGTGGTGATGGCGGCCGCCGAGGAGGCGAAGCGGATCGGCGTCGCGGTGATCGCCGGCGCGCCCAACATCGTCCGGGGCGGCAGCCATTCCGGAAACCTCGCCGCCGCCGACCTCGTCCGCGCCGGCGCCTGCGACGCGCTGGCCAGCGACTATGTCCCCACCGCGTTGGTCGAGGCCGCCTGGCGCAGCGTCGGGGAATGCGGCGTCACCCTGCCCGCCGCCATCGCCATGATCACCGACACGCCGGCGCGGATGTGCCGCCTCGCGGATCGCGGGCGGCTGGAGCCCGGGCTGCGCGCCGACCTCGCGCAGGTGCGTGGCCTGCCGGACGGGCTGGCCGCGGTGCGCCGGGTCTGGCGCGCGGGCGAGCGCGTCGCCTGATGCGCGACGGCCCGGCGCATGGCGAGGGCCGCTTCGCCCTCTACTGGGCGCCGGAGCTCGACGACCCGCTGCACCCCCTGGGGTCCGCCTGGCTCGGCCGCGACGCGGAGACCGGCGCGCCGGTGCCGCAGCCCGCGCTGCCGGGCCTCGCGGAGATCACCGCCGATCCCCGCCTCTACGGGCTGCACGCGACCCTGAAGGCGCCCTTCCGCCTGGCGGTCAGCTTCGCGGAGCTGGAGGCGGCGGCCGAGGCGCTGGCCGCGCGCATCGCGCCCTTCGACATGCCCCCGCTCGCGGTGCGCGACCTCGGGCCCTTCCTGGCGCTGCGCGAGACCGTGCCCTGCCCGGCGCTGCAGGCGCTGGCCGATGCCGCGGTCGTGGCGCTGGAGCCCTGCCGCGCGCCGCTGTCCGAGGCCGAGTGGGCGCGCCGCCGCCGCGGCGGGCTGACGCCGGAGGCCGAGGCGCGGGTCGCGCGCTGGGGATACCACCTGGTCTTCGAAGCCTGGCGCTTCCACGTCACCCTGTCCCGTCGCCTGACGCCGGAGGAGCGCGCGGTGGTCGCGCCCGCCGCCGAGGCGCATCTCGGCGCGGCGGCGGCGCGGCCGCGGCGCGTCGGCTCGGTCTGCCTGTTCTCCCAGGCGGCGCCGGGCGCGCCCTTCGTGATCGCGCGAAGGCTGCGGCTTGGGGGGTGACAAGGGTGAGGGGAAGAAGACGCTTCTTCCCCCCACGCCCCCCATCATCGCTTTCTGGCAATGGTGCCTGGCCCGTGGTGGCCGGCATCCTGTTGACCCCCGGCGCCGTCCTGCCGCACACCGGAGGGGCAGAGGAGACGTCGCCGCACGATGTTCACCACCCGCCCCGAACTCGCCGGCACCTTCGGCGCCGTCGCCTCCACCCACTGGATCGCGTCGCAGGTCGGCATGGCCGTGCTCGAGCGCGGCGGCAATGCCTTCGACGCCGCCGCCGCCGCCGGCTTCACGCTCCAGATCGTCGAGCCGCATCTGAACGGGCCGGGCGGCGATTGCCCGATCATCCTGCACTCGGCGGCACAGGACCGGCAGAGCGTGATCTGCGGCCAGGGACCCGCGCCGCGGGCAATGACCGTGGCGAAGCTCAAGGGCGAGCTCGGCCTCGACATCGTCCCCGGCACGGGATTCCTCTGCGCGCCCATCCCCGGCGCCTTCGACGCCTGGGCGCTGATGCTGCGCGACCACGGCACCTGGCGGCTGCGCGACGTACTGGACTACGCCATCGGCTATGCGCGGCGCGGCGCGCATGTCGTGCCCCGCATCTGCGCGACCATCGAGACGGTGCGCCCGCTGTTCGAGAGCGCCTGGCCGACCTCCGCCGCGCTCTGGCTGCGCGGGCTGACGCCCGGCGGGCTCTACACCAACCCCACGCTCGCCGACACCTATGAGCGCGTGGTGCGCGAGGCCGAGGCGGCGAGCGGCGACCGCGCCGAGCAGATCGAGTCGGCGCGCGGCATCTGGTATGGCGGCTTCGTCGCCGAGGCCATCGAGCGCTTCGGCCGGAGCTTCGAGGCCCTCGACACCTCCGGCCGCCGCCACGCCGCGCTGCTCACCGCGGACGACATGGCCGGCTGGCGCGCGACGGTCGAGGAACCGGCGCGCCTCGACTGGCGCGGCCACACCGTCCTGAAATGCGGCGCCTGGAGCCAGGGGCCGGCGATGCTGCAGACCCTGGCGCTGCTGGCGGGCTTCGACCTCGCCGCCATGGACCCGGTCGGGGCGGAGTTCGTGCATGTGGTGACGGAGGCGATGAAGCTCGCCTTCGCCGACCGCGAGGCCTTCTATGGCGATCCGGATTTCGTCGACGTCCCGCTCGCGACCCTGCTCTCCGCCGGCTACAACGACCAGCGCCGGGCGCTGATCGGGCAGGCGGCCGACAACGCGTTCCGCCCCGGCCACCCCGACGGGCGCGCCCCGGTCACCGACTACGCCGCGGCGGTGTCGCGCGCGGCGCGGATGGCGATGGCCGCCGGCACGGGGGAGCCCACCGTGTCGCGGCTCGGCGCCTCGGGCGGCGACACCTGCCATGTCGACGTGATCGACCGCTGGGGGAACATGGTCAGCGCCACGCCCTCGGCCGGCTGGCTGCAATCCTCGCCCACCATCCCCGAGCTCGGCTTCTGCCTCGGCAGCCGGTGCCAGATGTTCTGGCTGGACGAGGCGCTGCCGAACGGCCTCCTGCCCGGCAAGCGGCCGCGCACCACCCTCTCGCCCTCGATGGTGCTGCGCGAGGGCCGGCCCTGGCTGAGCTTCGGGACCCCGGGCGGAGAGCAGCAGGACCAGTGGCAGCCGATCATGCTCGCCCGCATGGTCGAGCACGGCTTCAACATCCAGCAGGCGATCGACCTGCCGAGCTTCCACTCCGAGCACTGGATCAGCAGCTTCTGGCCGCGCGGCGCCCGGCCGGGCAGGCTGGTGCTGGAGGGCCGCTTCGCGCCCGCGGTGCTGGAGGATCTCCTCGCGCGCGGCCATGCGGCGGAGATGGGGGGCGAGTGGTCCGAGGGGCGGCTGACGGGCGCGCGGCGGGAGCCGGACGGGCAGATCTTCGCCGGCGCCAATCCGCGCGGCATGCAGGGCTACGCGGTCGCGCGGTGAGGCCGGGTCAGAGACGCGGCCGATAGGGCCCCCCGGGCTGCTCGCCGCCATAGCGGTCGGGCCAGCCATGGGCGTTACGGGTCGGGTTCCAGGTGGAGCGGTCGGGGCCGATCCGGATGCGCGGCAGCGGCGCGGGCTCGTAGAGGCGGGGCGCGGCCACGGGCGCAGGGTCGGTGGCAGGGGTGGTGGCCCTCGCGGCCGGCGCGGGCCGCTCGGCGGCGGCGCCCGCACACCCCGCCAGCAGGGCGGCCAGGCCGAGCAGGCGCGATGCTCGGGCTGGGGCCGATGGCGCGGGCATGGCCCAGGATCGCATCCGGCGGACTGCCGGGGCAAGCGCCCGTGCGCGACCGAGGGCGATCGGGGGAACGACGTCGCCTCGGTCGTGGCAGACAAGGCAAGGCCGGGGAGAGAGTATTCTCCCGTCGCCGTCCACGGCGTCCCCTCCTCTCTTTCTGCTCCTTGTCCTGCGGCAGCACGGTCCGTGCGTCGGCGCTTCAGCCTCGGCGCGCGGGAAAGCGGAATGGGAGCAG
>CAZMCV010000033.1:0-29505 GCA_964564645.1 uncultured Acetobacteraceae bacterium | reverse complement strand
TACAAGGTGGGTTGGGGTTTCGGGGAAGGGAGTTCCCTCCCTTCCCCGATCCGCCCGGCGCGCGCCGTTTGACACCCCGCGCGGCCGCAGGGAAGGTTCCCCCGCGGAGGGAACGGGATGGCCACGGAGGTCGCCGGCAAGGCGTATCTGATCACCGGCGGCGCGAGCCTGATCGGCTCCCACCTCGCCGATGCGCTGCTGGCGGCCGGGGCGGCGGAGATCCGGCTGCTCGACAATCTCGCCCTCGGCACGCCGGCGACCATCGCGCATCTGCGCGCCGATCCGCGCATCCGCCTGCTGCGCGGCGACATCCTGCGGCTGAACGAGGTGATCGACGCCGCCGCCGGCGCCGACGGGATCTTCGCGCTGGCGGGATACCTGACGCTGCCGCTGTCGCAGGACCCGGTGCTCGGCGTCGCGGTCAACACCACCGGCGTCGCGAACACGCTGGAGGCGGCACGGATCGCGCGGGTGCGGCATGTCGTCTTCGCCTCCTCCGTCGCCGCCTATGGAAACACGGTGGCGGAGACGCTGGCGGAGGATGCGCCGACGACGCTGGCCGGCATGTCGCCCGCCGCCGCCACCTACGGCGTCACCAAGCTGCTCGGCGAGCAGCTCGGCCTGCTCTACGCGCAGAAGCACGGGATCGGCTTCAGCGGGCTGCGTTTCTCCTCCGTCTACGGGGAACGCCAGCACCACCGCGCGGTGAACGCCAATTTCATCGCCGGGACGCATGACCGCATCCGCCGCGGCGAGCGCCCGGCGATCATCGGCGACGGGCGCGAGGTGCATGACTACATCCACGTGGCCGACGTCGCCGCGGGCTGCCTCGCGGCCATGCGCCGCGGCACCGGCGGGCAAGTGCTGAACCTCTGCACCGGCGTCGACAGCACCCTGGCGGAGGTGGTGGCGGCGCTGCTCGAGATCTGCGGCGCGACGCATCTCGTCCCCGAGCACCGCGCGGACACGCGGGCGCTGAAATCGGCCGGCGGCACGCATCTCGGCTTCTCGCCGGCCCGGGCGCGGGATGCGCTGGGCTGGACGGCGCGGGTCGACCTGCGGAGCGGCCTCGCCCGCTATGTCGCCTGGCGCGACGCGCACGAACCGGAGGACCAGGCCCGATGAACGAGATCTCCGCCGCCGCGGCGACGCGGCCCGCCGCCGCCATCGCCGACTTCGCCGCCGGCCTCGACTACGAGGCGATCCCGGAGGCGGTGCGCGAGCGCGCGCGCATCCAGATCCTGGACGCGGTCGGCGTCGGCCTCGCCGCCAGCAGCTTCCCCTTCGCCGCGAAGGCCATGGCGGGGATCGCCGCGCTGGGCGGCCCCGGCGAAGGCACGGTGATCGGCAGGCCAGAGCGGCTGCCGCCGCGCGACGCGGCGCTGGCGAACGGGCTGCTGATGCATGGGCTCGACTTCGACGACACGCACCTCGCCAGCATCGTGCACGGCACGGTCGCCACCCTGCCGGCGGCGCTCGCCCTCGGCGAGGCGCGCGACGCGGACGGGCGCACCCTGATGGCGGCCTATGTCGCGGGGATGGAGGTCGCGATCCGCATCGGCCTCGCCGCGCGCGGCTTCTTCCACCATGCGGGCTTCCACGGCACCGGCGTGATCTCGCATTTCGGCGCGACGGTGGTGGCGGCGCGCATGCTGGGGCTCACCGCGGCGCAGCTCGTCTCGGCGCAGGGGATCGCGGCGAGCACCGCCTCCGGCGTGCAGGTCTTCCTCGAGGAGGGCGCCTGGACGAAGCGCTTCCACCCCGGCTGGGGCGCCGTCGCCGGCATCACCGCCGCGACCCTCGCGCAGCACGGCTTCGTCGGCCCCTCGCGGCCCTACGAGGGCAAATTCGGCCTGTTCGAATCGCACCTGCAGGCGCACGCCGCGGAGGCCGACATGGCCGCGCTCGCCGCCGGCCTCGGCACCGACTGGAAGCTGGCGGAGACGGCGATCAAGCCCTACCCGGTCTGCCACTTCGCGCATGGCGCGGCCGATGCGGCGATCGCGCTGCGCGTCCGCGTGCCGGATGTCGAGGCGATACGCCGCATCCGCATCCTGCTGCCCGCGCCGACCCTGCCCATCGTCGCCGAGCCCGCGGCCGACAAGGCACGGCCGCGGACCGAATACGCGGCGAAGTTCAGCGCGCCCTTCATCGTCGCCACCTGCCTCCGCCTCGGCCATTTCGGCCTGGCGGAGCTGCGTCCGGAGGCGATGGCCGATGAGCGCACCCTGGCGCTCTGCGCCCGCAGCGAATGCGTGGCCGATCCGGACAGCGCCTTCCCCGAATACTTCTCGGGCGGCGTCGAGCTCGAGCTGGCCGACGGGCGCCGGCTGCGCGAGCATGTGCGGGTGAACAGCGGCGCCGGCGAACGTCGCCTCGACCGCGCCGGCGCGCTGGCCAAGTTCCGCCTGGCCGCGGAGATGCACCTCTCGCCCGATCGCGCCGCGCGCGCGGCCGAGGCGGTGCTGTCGATCGATGCGCAGCCGGTCCGCGCGACCCTGCGCGCGCTGGCAGGGGGCTGACATGATCCGCTTCGCCCGACGCGCCGCCCTGGCGCTGCCCGCCCTGCTCCTCCCCGCGCGCGCCGGGGCGGCCTGGCCGGACCGGCCGATCCGCCTGATCGTGCCGTTTCCCGCCGGCAGCGGCACGGATCTGCTCGCGCGCCTGCTGGCCGATCCGCTCGGCCAGGCGCTCGGGCAGAATGTCGTGATCGAGAACCGGCCCGGCGCCACCGGGACGGTCGGCGCGGAGGCGGCGATGCGCGCCCCGGCCGATGGACACACGCTGCTGATGATGGGCACCTCGGTCGCCGCCATCAATCCGCACACCCTGCGCCGTCCGCCCTACGACCCGATCCGCGACTTCGCGCCGATCGGCGCGATCGCCGAACAGCCCTACCTGCTGGTCGTCCCGCCCGACGCGCCGGGCAGCGACCTGGCCGGCTGGCTCGCCGCCGCGCGCGGGCGGGATCTCTCGCTCGGCTACGGCAATGCGGGTGGGCGCATCATGGGCGCGATGCTGGCGCACATGGCGAAGCTGACGCTCACCCTCGTGCCCTATCGCGGCAGCCCGGAGGCACTGACGGATGTCTCGACCGGACGGCTCGACATCACCTTCGCCGATTTCGGCATCGGCGTGCGGCAGGCGGCGGGCGGTCGCGTGAAGGCGCTGGCGCAGACCTTCGGCCAGCCCTTCGCATTGGCGCCCGAGGTGCCGACGCTCGCCTCCGGCGTGCCGGGCTTCGATGCCGGGGTCTGGTTCTCCATGGTCGCACCCGCCGCGGTGCCGGCGCCGATCCTGGCGCAGCTCCAGGCCGCGCTCGCGGGCGTCCTCGCCGATGCGGCCTTCGCCGAGCGGCTGACCACGCACGGCCTGGTGCCGCTGCGCCTCGGCGGCGCGGCCTTCGGCGATTTCCTGCGCCGCCAGCTCGCGCTGTGGGGGGAGCGGGTGCAGCTCGCTGGAATCGAGCCGCAGTGAGGTTCGGGGGCGCCGCGGCGGAGGGAAGAAGCGTCTTCTTCCCCCCGCCAACGCGCCCCCGCACGCAAGAAGCGCCGAGACTCTTTCGTCAGCCCTTCACCCACACGCCGTCCTGCAGGATCTTCGGGATGTGCCGCCCCTGCCCGGTCAGCAGCGACAGGTCGCGCAGCGGATCGCCCTCGACGACGATCAGGTCGGCCAGCGCCCCCGGCGCGACCACGCCAATCTCGCCCTCCATCCGGCAGAGCTTCGCCGCGATGTGCGTCGCGCCGGCGATCACCTCCCGCGCCGGCAGCACCTCGGCGCGCAGGACGAACTCCTCCGACTGGTGGCGCTGCATGGGCCCGAGCAGGTCCGTGCCATAGGCCATGGGCAGCCCCGCCTCGCGCATGCGCCGCAGGCTGTCGAGGCCGGCGAGGCGGACGTCGTCGATCTTGGCGACCGATTCCGGCTCGAAGCCGAGCGAGGCGCCCTCCTTCCAGAGCGCGTCGTAGGTCACCAGGGTCGGGCAGGCGATGGCGCCCCGCTCCGCGGCGAAGCGCGCCGTCTCCGCCGTGATCAGGTTGCAGTGCTCGAGCGAGTGGACGCCGCATTCGACGGCGCGGCGGATCCCCTCGTCGGTGTAGAGATGCGCGGCGACGTAGGTGCCGGCATTGCGCGCCTCCTCGACCGCCGCCTCGATCTCCTCGCGCGCGAAGCCCAGGAAGTGGATCGGGTCGGTCGGGCTGGCGACCCCGCCATTGGCCATGATCTTGATGAAGCGCGCGCCGGCCTTGATCTCCTCCCGCGCCGCGCGCCGCACCTCGGCGACGCCGTCGCAGACGCGGCCGATGGCGCCGAGGCGGTGGGCGAAGCGCGGCGCGGACGGATCGAAGGGCCCGCGGAAATCCGCATGCCCGCCGGTCTGGCTGAGCGCCTTGCCGGAGATCACCAGCCGTGGGCCGCGCACCGTGCCCTCCCGCTGCGCCACCACCTGGCCGTGGTCGCCCCCGCCCACGTCGCGCACCGTGGTGAAGCCGCGCATCAGCATCTCGCCCATCAGCTTGATGGAGCGCGCCATCACCAGGCTGTCCGGCAGGGTGGCGCTGCGCCCCAGGCTCGGCTCCACCGCGACGGTGTGGACGTGGCAGTCGATCAGCCCGGGCATCAGCACCTTGCCGGCGAGGTCGACCGACGTCGCGCCGGCGGGCGGGCGGGCGCCCGGCGAGACCTCGCGGATGCGGTTCCCTTCGATGACGACCCCCTGCGGGTCGGTCGGCTCCTCCGCCGTGCCGTCCACGATGCGGGCGTTGGCGAGGAAGAGGATGCTCATGGGCGGGGCGCTCCCGTTTGTGATGCGGGGCATCATAGGCAAGCCCCGCGCGCGGGACACGGTGCCGGTCCCCGGCGGCGCGGAACGCGGGGTGCCGGCGCCGCGAAGCCCGTGCCATCCATGCCGCCCGCGCGGTAGGGTCGGTGGGTCGCGCGCCCCTCCGCGCGCCGCTCGAACCTCGGGAGCCAAGCAGATGACGGAAGCGACGGAATACACCCCGGCCAAGGTCTGGACCTGGAACAAGGCCAGCGGCGGCCGCTTCGCCAACATCAACCGCCCCATCGCCGGCCCGACGCATGAGAAGGAGCTGCCGGTCGGCAAGCACCCGATGCAGCTCTACTCGCTCGGCACGCCGAACGGGGTGAAGGTGACGGTGATGCTCGAGGAGCTGCTGGCCGCCGGCCACAAGGGCGCGGAATACGACGCCTGGCTGATCCGGATCGGCGAGGGCGACCAGTTCGGCAGCGGCTTCGTCGCGATCAACCCGAACAGCAAGATCCCGGCGCTGCTCGACCGCAGCGGCCCGACGCCGGTGCGCGTCTTCGAATCCGGCGCGATCCTGCTGCACCTGGCCGAGAAATTCGGCGCCTTCATGCCGGCCTCGGGCCCGGCGCGGGCCGAGGCGCTGTCCTGGCTGTTCTGGCAGATGGGCAGCGCGCCCTATGTCGGCGGCGGCTTCGGCCATTTCTACGCCTATGCGCCGAGCAAGATGGAATACCCGATCGACCGCTTCACCATGGAGGCGAAGCGCCAGCTCGACGTGCTCGACCGGCGCCTGGCCGAGAGCGAGTACATCGCGGGCCCCGACTACACCATCGCCGACATGGCGATCTGGCCCTGGTATGGCGGGCTGGTGAAGAACTGGATGTACAACGGCGCGGAGTTCCTCGACGCCGCGTCCTACAAGAACGTCCACCGCTGGGCCGACCAGATCCATGCCCGCCCGGCGGCGCAGCGCGGCCGCATGGTCAACCGCGTGCAGGGCGACCCGGCGATGCAGCTGCATGAGCGGCACGACGCGTCCGACTTCGAGACGAAGACGCAGGACAAGCTCGCCCCCGCCAGCGGAGGCTGAGCCTTTCCGGCGGGATCGCCCGGCGTCGCAGTCGCGGCCCCGGGCGCTTCCCGTTATGTTGGCCGCATGAACGCCCCGGCCGCCCCCGAACCCGTCGCCGCCCCCCCGCGCGACGAGATGGTGGATGGCACCGGCCGGCTACGCCCGCTCTGGGGCCGGCTGCTCGGCACGATCGCCCAGCTCGGGCCGGAGGCGATGGCGGCGCGGCGCCGCGCCCGCGACCAGATCGTGGCGGAGGAAGGCGCGGGCGCGCTGCTGCCCGGCCGCGCCACCGCCGCCGGCGCGCGGCGGCTCGATCCCATCCCCCTGCCGCTGGCCGCGGCCGAGTTCGCGGAGCTCGAGGCCGGGCTCGCCCAGCGGGCGCGGCTGCTCGACCTCGTGCTGCGCGACGTCTACGGGCCGCAGCGCCTGCTGGCGGAAGGCCTGCTGCCGGCGGCGCTGGTGCTCGCCAACCCCGCCTTCCTCCGCCCCTGCCGCGCCACCGATCCGGGCAGCTGGCCGGGCGGCCAGCGCCTGCACCTCTACGCGGCGGAGCTGCTGCGCGGGCCGGACGGCGCCTGGCGGGTGCTCGCCGACCGCACCGCGGATGCGGCCGGCATCGGCTACGCGCTGCTGAACCGGCGCGGGCTGGTGCGCGTGATGCCGGAGCTCTTCGCCGCGGCCGGCGCCAACGCGCTGCGCCGCCTGCGCCCCTTCTTCGAGACCTGGCAGGATTCGCTCCAGCGCCTGGCCGGGCCGGAGGCCAATCCGGGCCTCGCGCTGCTCAGCCCCGGCCCCTCCGACAAGCTCTGGTTCGAGCATGTGGTGCTGGCGCGGGAGCTGTCCTGCACCCTGGTCGAGGGCGGGGACCTGACGGCGCGGGACGGCGCGCTCTGGCTCAAGACGCTCCGCGGGCTGCGGCGGGTGGATCTGGTGATCCGCCGCCAGGACGGGCGGATGGTCGATCCGCTCGAGCTCGAGCCGGGGGCGATGCATGGCGTGACCGGGCTGCTGGACGCGGCGCGCTGGGGCGGGGTGCGGATCGTCAACGACCCCGGCGCCGGCTTCGCCGAGGCGCCGGCGCTGGCCGCCTTCCTGCCCGCCCTGGCCGAGCACCTGCTGGGCGAGCGTCTGCGGCTGCCGGCGATCCCGGTGCTGTGGCTCGGCGACCCGGCGTCGCATGCGCGGGTGCTGGCCGAGCCCGGGCGCTGGCGGCTGCGCCCGGCGCTCGACGGCACCTCGCCCGCCGTCCCCCCTTCCGGGCCGGCCTTCGCCGCGGTCGCGGCCCGCCTGGCCGCCTCGCCGGGGGAGTTCGCGGCGCTCGCCACCGCCTCGCCCTCGCTGGCGCCCTGGGCGACGGCGGAGGGGATGATGGCGCCGCAGCCCGTCGTGCTGCGGCTGTTCCTGGTGCATGACGGCACGGATTGGCGCGCGCTCCCCGGCGGCCTGGCCCGCGCGGTGACCGAGGCCGACCTGGCCGGCGCGCGGCTGCCGCTGCACGCGCTGGCCAAGGATGTCTGGGTGGCGGCGGCGGAGGAGGAGGACGCGATCCGCGGGCCCGCCCATCTCGCCATCGCCCCGCTCGCCATCCGCCGCACCGCCGGCGACCTGCCCAGCCGGGTCGCCGACAATTTCTTCTGGCTCGGCCGCTACCTCGAGCGGCTGGAGGGCGCGGCGCGGCTGATCCGGGTCGCCGTCCAGGCGCTGGAACGGCCGGAGCCGACGCCGCGGGAGCTGGCGGAGCTGCGCAGCCTCGGCGACTGCCTCGCCGCGGTCGACCTGCTGGATGCGGAGGAGGCGCGGGCCTTCGGCGGCGCCGTGGCGGCCGGGGCGCCGGCGGCGGCGCTGCTGCGCATCGCGCGGCACGCGACGCCGGCCGGGACGCCGGCCGGCACGCGGAACTCCCTGCCCGCTTTGCTGGCGGAGGTATCCCGCCTGGCCGGCCAGCTGCGCGACCGGCTGACGATGGAGGTGCATGACACCATCACCCAGGGGCTGCGCGGCCTGCAGGAGGCGCTGCTCGCCCTGCCCTCGGCGCGCGACGAGCGGCGCGGGCTCGAGCCCCTGGCCCAGGCGATGACGGCGGTGCTGGCCTTCTCGGCCGCGGTCTCGGGCCTGGCGGCGGAGAACATGGTGCGCGGCGGCGGGCGGATGTTCCTCGATCTCGGCCGGCGCATCGAGCGGGCCCAGGCGATCGCGGCGGAGCTCGGCCGGCTGCTGGACCAGCCCGGCGTGGCGGCGCAGCCGGCGCGGCTGGAGCCCGGGCTGCGGCTGGCGCTGGCGCTGCGCGATTCGGTCATCACCTACCGCAACCGGTACCTCTCGGCGGTGCAGGCGGCGCCGGTGCTGGACCTGGTGCTGGCCGACGAGGGCAATCCGCGCGGCCTGGCCTTCCAGCTCGCCGCGGCGCGGGACCTGCTGGCCGGCCTCGCCGAGGGCGGGGAGGCGGGGGATACGGCCTTCGCCAGCGCCGCGGCGGCGCTGCTGGCGGAGGCGCAGGCGATGGTCCGCGACGTCGCGGCCTCGCCCCATTCGGCGGCGGAGGCGGCATCCGCCCTGCCGCCGCGGCTGCGGGCGCTGGGGGAGGCGATCGGGGTGCTCTCGGTCGCCGTCTCGCGCCGCTACTTCGCGCTGCTGCCGGCGGTGCATCCGCTGGGCGTCGCGGCGGCGGAGGCCGAGCCGGCGCTGCGCGGCGCGGCCTGACCGGGGGAGTTCGGACCGGCCTGCGTGACAGGGGGGAGAGAGAGGGAACTCCCTCTCCCCCCTGGCCCCCCCTCTTCCACCTTTTTCTGGCACTCATCCCGGACCACCGAGGACAAGCGCCTCGAGGCGATGATGGGGGGAAGCGGGGTCGTCTTGCCCCCCCCCCCGCCCCGCCTTCGCCCCATGCGCCGATCTGCCCTACACTCCCGCCGATGATCTACCGGCTGCGCCATGTGACCCGCTACGCCTATGGCGGCCCGGTGGATCTCGCCGCCCACATGCTGCATCTGCGGCCGCGGCCGCTGCCCGGGGCGCAGCGCGTGCTCGATGCGGTGATCGGCGCCGCGCCCGCGGCCGCGCGGTGGCGGGATGGCACGGACCATTTCGGCAATCCGGTGACCTGGCTGTTCCTCGACACGCCGCATCCGGAGTTCGAGGTGACCGCAGAGGCGGTGGTCGAGGTCGGCTTCCCGCCCCCGCCCGACCCGGACGCCACCCTGCCCTGGGAAGCGGTGGTCGCCGCCGCGCGCGGGCCCGCGGGCTGGGCGGCGGCGGAGTTCGCGCTCGACAGCCCGATGGCGCCGGCGCATGCGGGGGCGGCCGACTTCGCGGCGCCGAGCTTCCCGCCGGGGCGGCCGGTGCTGGCGGCGCTGCTCGACCTGAATGCGCGCATCCGGCGCGACTTCACCTTCCGCGCCGGCGTGACGACGGTGGCGACGCCGATCGCCGAGGTGCTGGCCCGGCGCGAGGGCGTCTGCCAGGACTTCACCCACCTGATGATCGGCGCGCTGCGCGGGCTCGGCCTGCCGGCGCGCTACGTCTCGGGCTATCTGCGCACCCGCCCGCCGCCGGGCCAGCCGCGCCGGCGCGGGGCGGACCAGTCGCATGCCTGGGTCGGAAGCTGGCTCGGGCCCGAGCATGGCTGGGTCGATCTCGACCCGACCAACGCGCTGGTCGTGCGCGACGAGCATGTCGTGCTGGGCTGGGGGCGCGACTATGCCGATGTCAGCCCGGTGCGCGGCGTCGTGCTCGGCGGCGGCGCCGCGCATTCGCTGAGCGTGAGCGTCGATCTCGAGCCGGCGGGCTGAGCCGCGCGACAGGTCCACCCGGTCCGGCGCCCAGGCGATGCGCGGGATCTCCGGCATCTCCCGCCCGTCATCGACGCCGATCCCGGCCTTGGTCACGCGCCCGAGCCTGCCGCGCTTGCGCAGATCGGGCCGGAAGCCCTGGCGCTGCGGCTCGGCCTTCGGATCGCGCCCCGCCGCGCGCGCCTCGGTGACCAGGCGCCAGAGCGTGCTGTCCTGGCTGCCGAGGCCGGCATGGGCGGACGGCCCTGCGGGCCCGTGATCGGGAACCCTCCCTCGCCCCGGCGTTGTTGCGGCGGGGACCCGACATGAAACTCTTCCGCTGCCAGGCCTGTGGCCAGATCCTGCATTTCGAGAACACGCGCTGCGAGAATTGCGGCCGCGCCCTGGGCTACCTGCCCGAGATCGGGCTGCTCTCGGCGCTCGAGCCCGAGGGTGATGGCGCGCTCCGGGCCGGGCTGTCCGACATTGCCGGCAGGGCCGAGGTGGCCGCCCTGCTCTCCAGCCTGCCGCAGGTCGAGGGGGGCACGGGCTGGAACGCCTGGGTGCGGCCGGATCGACGCTACCGCTTCTGTGCCAATGCCGCGCAGGATGCCTGCAACTGGCTGATCCCGGCCGGATCGACCGACACCTATTGCCGCGCCTGCCGGCACAACCGGACCGTCCCGGACCTGGCCGTGCCGCGGAACCTGCTGCTCTGGCGGAAGCTGGAACTCGCCAAGCACCGGCTGTTCTACTCCCTCATCCGCCTCGGACTGCCGCTGCAGGACCGCTCCGGGGATCCCGGGCGCGGCCTGGCCTTCGACTTCCTGGCCGATGCGCCGCAGCAGGGCGCCCCGCCGGTGATGACCGGGCACGAGAACGGCCTGATCACCATCCGCATCGAGGAGGCCGACGATGCCGAGCGCGAGCGCATGCGCGCGGCGATGGGCGAGACCTACCGCACCCTGCTCGGCCATCTGCGCCACGAGGTCGGCCACTGGTTCTGGGAGGTGCTGGTGCAGGGCGGGGGCGAGGCGACGCTCGCCTCCTTCCGCGCCCTGTTCGGCGATGAGCGGCAGGACTACGCCGCGGCGCTCGCCGCGCATTACGCCGATGGCCCGCCTTCCGACTGGCAGGACCGCTTCGTCAGCGCCTATGCCGCCGCGCACCCGTGGGAGGATTGGGCGGAGACCTGGGCGCATTACCTGCACATGGTCGACACGCTGGAGACCGCGCGCGACTACGGGGTCCGCATCCGCCCGCGCATCGCGTCCGGCGACCCGGCGCTCTCGGCCGAGGTGGATTTCGACCCGCACGGCAAGGGCCACCCGATCGAGGAGCTGGTCGGCGAATGGCTGCCCCTGACCTTCGCGGTGAACGGGCTGAACCGCAGCATGGGCCAGCCGGACCTCTACCCCTTCGTCGTCTCGGCGCCGGCGGTGGAGAAGCTCGGCTTCGTCCACCGGCTGGTGCATGGCGAGGCCTTGGCGGGCTGAGAGTTTGTGAAAGAATGCCCGTCAGCCTCGATCTCGAAGGGAATTCTCCAATGATCTCAAAGGGCATTCTTTCGCAAGTTCGATTTCTTCACGAACTCTGAGCCGGCGCGTGCCATGAGCCCCTGCGCATCGTCCTGACGGAGAGCCCGGCATGGCCGCCCTTCGCCTGCGCCTCGCCCTGGCGCTGCTCCTGCTGCCCGCGGCCTCGCCGCCGACGGGTCTCGCGGGGCGCGCCGATCGCGGCGAGGCCTTCGCCACGGCGCATTGCGCGCGCTGCCACGCCATCGGCCGGACGGGCGCGAGCCCGAAGGCCGAGGCGCTGCCCTTCCGCGACCTGCACCGCCGCTACCCGGTGGAGGATCTGGCCGAGGCCTTCGCCGAGGGCATCACCACCGGCCATCCCGAGATGCCGGCCTTCGAGCTGGATTCCGACCAGATCAAGGACCTGATCGCCTTCCTGCGCAGCCTCGAGGCGCGCTGAGCGACACTGCCCGGCGCCGCCCCGCAGGCGCCGCGCTACGCCGCGGCGACCGCCCGGTGCCGCCGCATCCACAGCCAGCCGACCGAGGCCACCGCGACCAGCATCAGCGGGATCGAGGCCCAGTTCAGCGGGATCCAGCCGAAGCGTTCCTGCGCGTAGCCGGCAAGGAAGCTGGCGGTCGTGGTGGTGCCGAAGACCAGGAAGTCGTTCAGCGCCTGCACCTTGCCACGCTCGTTCGGGCGGTAGCAGGTGGTCACCAGGGTCGTCGCGCCGATGAAGACGAAATTCCAGCCGATGCCGTTGAGCGTGAGGGCGACGCGGAAATTCCAGTCCGTCATCCCCGCCAGCCCCGCCGCGATGCCGCCCAGCAGCAGGGCGACGCCCCAGGCCATGACGTTCGCCGTGCCGTAGCGGGTGATCAGGTTCCCGGTGAAGAAGGAGGGGACGAACATCCCCATAACATGCAGGAAGATGACCCAGTGCGCCTCCGTATGCGGCAGGCCGCAGGCGACGATCGCGAGCGGCGAGGCGCTCATCAGGAAGGACATGGTGCCGTAGGCGACCATGCCGGAGACGACGGCGACGATGAAGCGGGGCTGCGCCGCGATCTCCGACAGGCGGCGCGGCGGCGGCAGGGGGGCGCCACCGGCGACAGTCGCCGGGGCCGAGGCCGGGATGGGCGGGGGGAAGCGGATGACGGAGAGCAGGAGGAAGACGGTGACGTGGATGCCGACCATCGCCGCATAGGTGCCGAGGTAGATCGGCATCCAGGCATCGTGCGAGAGGCGCACCAGCGCCGGCCCGATGACGCCCGCCGCCACGCCGCCGGCCGTGACCCAGGAGATCGCCTTGGCGCGGTAGCTCGGCGGTGCGAGCTCGACCGCCGCGAAGCGGTACATCTGCAGGCTGGCGACCGCCCAGCCGAGCAGCAGCCCGCCGGCGCACATCAGCAGGAACTCGCCGTAGAGCAGGCCGAGGCCCGCCAAAGTCGAGCCCGCCATGCCGAACAGCGAGCCCACCCGGAAGCCGAGGCTGCGCCCGAAGCGCTGCATCAGCATCGCCGCCGGGAAGACGGCCAGCATGACGCCGAGATGCTGCAGCGTCACCGGCAGGGTCGAGAGCTCGCGCAGCGGGTAGAAGGTGGAGACGGCGAGGGCGGTCGCCGAGAACATCATGACGTTGCCCGCCTGCCCGACCGCCTGGCAGCAGGTCAGCAGGAACAGGTTCCGCCGCGCCTCGCGCGGGAGGGTCGGCGCGGCGGGCGCCTGCATCGTGTCGGGCATCGGCGCGGCTCAGGCCTTGGCGAGGAAGGGCTTGGCCGCCGCGTCGTAGTCCGGATAGCCGAGGGTGGTGCGCAGCTCGGCCGGCGGCAGGGCGGAGGCGGCCTCCGCCTGTCCGGCCGACAGCGCGGCGAGCCCGGCCTTCATCCCGGCGATGGCGGGGGAGAGCAGGCCGGTGGGGTAGGTGCCGATCCGGAAGCCCAGCGCCTCGGCCTGGGTCTTCGAGGGCGTGGCGCGCGGGGCGCCGGGGGAGAGGACGGCGAAGCTCGGCCGGCCCTTCGCGGCGGCGACGGCGCGGCGGATTTCGTCATCGTCGGCCGGGCTGTCGAGGAAGAGGATGTCGGCGCCTTCCTCGACATACATCTCGATGCGCGCGACGGCCTCGTCGATGCCGGCGGTGGGGCGGCAATCCGTGCGCGCCAGCACCAGGATGCCGCTGTCCTTCGCGGCCTCGACGGCGGCGCGGATCTTCATCCGGGCTTCCTCGCGCGGGATGCAGGGCTTGCCGGCGGCCGTCAGCGCCCGGGGGGTGACCTTGTCCTCGATCAGGATCGCCGCGGCGCCGGCCTGGCCGTAGGCGCGGACGGTGCGCTGGACGTTCATCGCGTTGCCGTAGCCATGGTCGCCATCGGCCAGGATCAGCAGCTCCGGGGCGGCGCGGCGGACCATGGTGAAGCTGTCGAACATCTCGCCGAAGGAGACGAGGTCGAGGTCGGGCCCGCCGAGGCGGGAGGCGGCGACGCAGGAGCCCGAGAGGAAGGCCGTGGCGAAGCCCGCGGCCGCGGTCATCTTGGCCGTGATCCCGTCCCACACCGCCGGCATGGTGACGAAGCCGGGCTGGGCCAGCAGGGCGCGCAGGCGTTCGGGCGGGGTGGGCATGGCGTTTCCTTGGTTCGGTCGTCCGACTTTAAGCGTTTGCGCATGGTCAGGCCACCGGGGGCGGGCGGGGCGCTGACCCCCGTCCGTTGCATGGCCGGCCGGGGGTTGCCGGGGCGGTCGGGGGCGGCGACATCGGGGGCATGACCGAGAACCCCTTGCTCGAGGCCTGGACCACCCCCTTCGGCCTGCCGCCCTTCGACCGCATCCGGCCGGAGCATTTCCCGCCCGCCTTCGCCGCCGCCATGGCGGCGCACCGTACGGAGGTGGCGATGGTCGCCGCCGACCCCGACCCGCCGGGCTTCGCCAACACGCTGGAGGCGCTGGAGCGGGCGGGGCGGCTGCTCGACCGGGTGCGGGCCTGCTTCTTCAACCTGGTCTCGAGCCAGGCCTCGGAGGCGATGCAGGCGGTGGAGCGGGAGGTGGCGCCGAAGCTCGCGCGCCACGCGAGCGAGATGGCGCTGAACCCGGCCGTCTTCGCGCGGATCGCGGACCTGCATGCGCGGCGCGACGCGCTGGGGCTGGCGCCGGACCAGCGCCGGCTGCTGGAGCGGCGGCACGACCGGCTGGTGCGCGCCGGCGCGGCGCTGGACGAGGCCGGGCGGGCGCGCATGGCCGAGATCGCGGTGCGGCTGGCGGAGCTGCACACCGCCTTCGGCCAGAACGTGCTGCATGACGAGGATGGCTGGCGGATGGTGCTGGCCGAGGGCGACCTCGACGGGCTGCCGGATTTCGCCGTGGCGGCGGCGCGCGAGGCGGCGCGGGAGCGGGGGGAGGAGGGGTATGTCATCACCCTCTCCCGCTCCTCCATCGAGCCCTTCCTGACCTTCTCGGCGCGGCGCGACCTGCGGGAGCGCGCCTGGCGGGCCTGGGTCGCGCGCGGCACGGCGGAGGGGGCGCGGGACAACCGGACGCTGATCCGCGAGATCCTGGCGCTGCGGGCGGAGCGCGCCCGGCTGCTGGGCCATGCCGATTTCGCCGCCTTCCGCCTGTCCGAGAACATGGCGCGCGAGGCGCCGGCGGTGGAGCGGCTGCTGCGCGAGGTCTGGGAGCCGGCGAAGCGCCGCGCCGCGGTGGAGCGCGCGGAGCTGGAGGCCATGGCGCGTTCCGCCGGCGAGAACCACCCGATCGAGGCATGGGACTGGCGCTTCTGGGCCGAGCGTGCGCGGTCCGCGCGGCACGCGATCGACGAGGCGGCGCTGAAGCCCTTCTTCCCGCTCGACCGCATGATCGACGCCGCCTTCGACGTCGCGCGGCGGCTGTTCGGCGTGACGTTCGAGGAGCGGCGCGGCCTGGCGCTGTACCACCCCGATGTCCGCTGCTTCGAGATGACGGAGGCGGCGACGGGGGCGCATCGCGGCGTCTTCCTGCTGGACAGCTTCGCGCGGCCCGGCAAGCGGTCCGGCGCCTGGATGAGCAGCTACCGGGTGGGGGAGGCGATGGGCGGCGAGCGGATCTCGCCGATCGTCGTGAACAACAACAACATCGCCAAGGGCTCGCCGGCGCTGCTGTCCTTCGACGAGGCGGAGACGCTGTTCCACGAATTCGGCCATGCGCTGCACGGGCTGCTATCGACCGCGCGCTACCCCTCGCAGAGCGGCACGGCGGTGGTCAGCGACTTCGTGGAATTCCCCAGCCAGGTGCTGGAGCACTGGCTGACGGTGCCGGAGATCCTGCGCACCCATGCGCGCCACCACGCCACCGGCGAGCCGTTGCCGGAGGCGGTGGTCGAGAACCTGCTGGCGGCGAAGCGCGCGGGGCAGGGCTTCGCCACGGTGGAGTTCGTGTCCTCCGCGCTGATCGACCTGGCGCTGCACACCCATGCGGCGCCGGAGACGATCGACCTGGCGGCCTTCGAGGAGGCGTTCCTGGCGGAGATCGGCATGCCGGAGGCGATCGGGCTGCGGCACCGGCCGGCGCATTTCCAGCATTTGTTCTCGGGTGGCGGCTATGCGGCCGGGTACTACGCGTACCTCTGGGCGGAGGTGCTGGACGCGGACGGGTTCGACGCCTTCGAGGAGGCGGGCGACGCCTTCCACCCGGATCTGGCCGCGGCGCTGCGGGCGATCTACGAGGCGGGGGATACGGAAGACCCGATGGCGCTGTACGCGGCGCTGCGCGGGCGGGCGCCGCGGGTGGAGCCGCTGCTGCGGCGGCGGGGGCTGTTGGAGACGGCGTAGGGCGGGGGGGAGAAGGAGCGAACTCCTTCTCCCCCCTCGACCCCCCTCAACCTCCTTTTTCTGGCACTTCTCCCGGACCACCAAGGACAAGTGCCAAAAGACGGTGATGGGGGGTGTGGGGGGAAGAGGTGCCCTCTTCCCCCCGCTACACCGCCCGCAACGCCGGCAGCACCTCCGCCGCGATCAGCTCCATCGTCTCCATCACCAGGCTCGGCGGCATGCCCGGCCATTCGATGCTGGCGATCAGATGGTTCACGCCCGTCGCGCGGTGCAGCGCCACGATCTGCTCCACCACCTCCGCCGGCGAGCCGATCAGGAAGCGGTCGCCGACCAGCGCGTCGAATTCCCGCCCGAGGTCGTTGTCGCCCTCCGGCATCTCCTTGTCCTGGCCCCAGGCGTGGTAGGCCTTGTACTTGGTCTCGAGGTAGGGGCGGCAGAGGCGCAGCGCCTCCTCCCGCGTGCGGGCCACGAACAGCTCGCGGCGCATCGGCAGTTCGGCCGGGAAGGGTCTGCCGTGCCGGTCGAGCGCCGTCTTGTAGATGTCGAGCTGCCGGCGGATCGTCGCGAGCGTGCTGTGCGGGTTGATGTACCAGCAATCGCCGAGCCGCGCCGCGCGGTCCAGCGCGACATCCGCATCCGCCCCGATCCAGATCGGCGGGTGCGGGCGCTGCACGGGCTTGGGCAGGCAGGAGGCCTCGGTCAGCCGGAAATGGCTGCCCTCCATCGTGACCTTGTCCTCGGTCCAGAGGCGCTTCAGGGCAGTGAGGTTCTCCTCGAACACCTGGCCGCGGCGGGATTTCGGGATGCCGAAGGCGTCGAACTCCACCTCCCGGTAGCCGAGCGCCGCGCCGAAGATCAGCCGCCCCCCGGCCAGCACGTCGAGGGTGGCGAAATGCTCCGCGACCTCGAGCGGCTTGTAGAGGGCGAGCAGCACGATCCCGGCGTTCAGCCGCGCCCGCTTCACCTCGCCGGTCAGCCTGGCCAGGATGGGAAGCTGCTGCAGCGCCTGGAAGGGGTGCGTGCTGTGGTGAGAGGTCTTGGTGATCGAATCGAAGCCGAGCGCGTCCGCCCGCCGGGCCTGTTCCAGCAATTGCGCGACCCGGACCTGGATGTCGTCGCCGATCGGGTACTGGCCCCGCAGCGCGAGGCCGAACTGGAAGGCGGGGTGGGCCATGGCGTGTCCTCGGGGGTGGCGGCGCAGGCTGCCACCCTTGCGGCGCCCACGGAAGCGCCGGCCCCCCGGTGACAGGCGGCCCCGTTCCGTTCTAGCCTTCGCGCTCCCCAGCTACCGCGAGGCCCCGCCCATGTCCGTCACGAACCAGCCCGATCCCGAGGCCCGCCAGCGCGTCGTCGCGCAGGACCTGGCCAACGTCATGCACCCGATCGTCCAGCACAAGGCGCTCGAGAAGAGCCAGCTTGTGGTGACGGGCGCGCAGGGCTCGACCATCGTGGACGCGGACGGCACGACCTACCTGGATGCCATGGCCGGCCTCTGGTGCGTCAACATCGGCTATGGCCGCACCGAGCTCGCGCAGATCGCGGCCGAGCAGATGCAGCAGATGGCCTACTACCCGCACACGGCGATGAACCTGCCCGCCGCGCAGCTCGGCGAGCAGATCAACCAGCTGATGGGCGGCGACTACCACACCTACTTCGTCAACAGCGGGTCGGAGGCGAACGAGGCCGGCTTCAAGGTCGCGCGGCAATACGCCAAGCACGAATTCCCCGGCGAGTTCCGCTTCAAGACGATCAGCCGCTACTACGCCTATCACGGCACCACGCTCGCGACGCTCGCCGCCGGCGGCATGGGCGACCGCAAGACCAAGTTCGAGCCCTTCGCGGGCGAGTTCGTCCACGTGCCGGCGCCGACCTGCTACCGCTGCCCGCTCGGCCTGGAATACCCCTCCTGCAAGGTCGCCTGCGCCACCGCGATCGAGACGACGATCCAGGGCGAGGGCCCGTCCACCGTCGCCGAGGTGATCGTCGAGCCGATCATGTCCGGCGTCGGCATCGCCGTGCCGCCCGACGAGTACCTGCCGATGGTCGAGGCCATCTGCCGCAAGTACGACGTGCTGCTGCACGTGGACGAGGTGATCAACGGCTTCGGCCGCACCGGCAAGATGTTCGGCCACCAGCATTGGGGCATCAGCCCGGACATCATGGCGGTGGCCAAGGGCATCGTCTCCGCCTACCTGCCCATCGCCGCGACCATCGTGAAGAACCACGTGTTCGAGAGCTTCCTCGGCGAGGTGGCCGAGGCGCGCCAGGTGATGCAGGTGAACACCTATGGCGGCCACCCGGCGGCGGCCGCCGTCGCGGTGCGCAACATCGAGATCATGCTCGAGGAGAAGCTGCCCGAGCGGGCGGCCTCGATGGGCGAGTACCTGATGGCGGGGCTGAAGGACCGGCTCTATCGCCACGGCATCGTCGGCGACATCCGCGGCAAGGGGCTGCTGATCGGCATCGAGCTGGTGACGGACCGCGAGGGCAAGGTGCAGCTCGACGGCAAGCTGGTCCAGAACGTGATCGATGTCTGCAAGGCGAATGGCGTGATCGTCGGCCGCTCCGGCGGCGGCGCGCGGCATTCGAACACGATCGCCCTCTCGCCGCCGCTGGTGATCACCCGCAGCGAGTGCGACACGCTGATCGAGGTGCTGGACCGCGCCCTGGAAGGCACCGTGGCGAAGATGCACGGTGGGTGACCCTCGCTTGGCGCCGTTCCGTCCCCATGGCATGAGCCGGCCGGGGCGGAACGGAGCCAGGGGATCATGGAAGAGTTCGACTACGTCATCGTCGGCGCCGGCGCCGCGGGTTGCGTGCTGGCCTACCGGCTGAGCGCGTCCGGCAAGCACAAGGTCGCGGTGCTGGAAGCGGGCGGGCCGGACCGCAACATCTTCATCAAGATCCCGGCCGGCTTCAACAAGACCGTCTACAACCCGAAGCTCAACTGGGGCTACGAGACGGCGCCCGGGCCCCATATCGACAACCGGAAGATCCCTTTCCCGCGCGGCAAGGTCATCGGCGGGTCGGGCAGCATCAACGGGCATCTCTATGTCCGCGGCCAGGCGGCGGACTACGACCTGTGGGCGCAGCTCGGCTGCCGCGGCTGGTCCTGGGACGATGTGCTGCCCTATTTCAAGCGGGCCGAGACGCGCGGCAATGGCGGCGGCGACCCGGCCGTGCGCGGCAGCGACGGGCCGCTGAACATCCAGGACCAGCGCGACCCGCATCCGCTGTCGGACGCCTATATCGCGGCGAACGAGGCGCTCGGCCTGAAGCGCACGCCGGACTACAATTGCGGCGACCAGGAAGGCACCTTCCTGTACCAGCAGATGATGAAGGACGGCCGGCGCTGGAGCCCGGCGGATGCCTATCTGCGCCCCGCGCTGAAGCGGCCGAACGTGACGCTGATCCAGCATGCGCTGGCGGAGAAGATCGTCTTCGAGGGCCGGCGTGCCGTCGGCATCCAGTACCGGCGCGATGGCAGCGCCCCCGTCACCATCCGCGCGCGGCGCGACGTGATCCTGAGCGGCGGGGCGATCAACTCGCCGCAGCTGCTGCAGATCTCGGGCGTCGGCGATCCGGAGTGGCTGGCCGGGATCGGCGTGCCGGTGGTGCATGCGCTGCCGGGCGTGGGGAAGAACCTGCGCGACCATTATGCGGTGCGCGTCTCGGCGCTGGTGAAGGGTGCGGAATCGCTGAACGAGCGTTCGCGCGGGCTGCGCCTGGTGGGCGAGGTGCTACGCTATGCGATCACCCGCAAGGGCCTGCTGACCGCGAGCCCGAGCCATGCCGGCGGCTACCTGAAGACCCGCGAGGGGCTCGAGACGCCGGACATGCAACTCTACTTCGCGCCGGCCAGCTACCCCGCCGGGCGCTACGGCGTGACGGAGCTGGACACCGTCCCCGGCATGACGCTCGGCGCCGCGCAGCTCCGGCCCGAGAGCAAGGGCTGGCTGAAGGCGCTGTCGGCCGATCCGCGCGCCAAGCCGGAGATCCAGCCGAACTACCTGGCCGACCAGATCGACCGGGATTCGCTGCTGGCCGCGCTGAAGTACCTGCGCAAGCTGCTGCACACGCGCCCGCTGGCCGACCATGTGATCGAGGAGAATTTCCCCGGCCCCAAGGTGCAGTCGGACGAGGAGTGGATGGCGCATGCCCGCGCGACGGGCTCGACCACCTACCACCCCATCGGCAGCTGCAAGCTCGGCACCGACCCGATGGCGGTGATCGACCCCCTGAGCATGAAGGTGCTCGGCCTGGAAGGGCTGCGTGTCGCCGACGCCTCCTGCATGCCGACCATGGTCAGCGGCAACACCTATGCCGCGACCAACATGATCGCCGAGAAGGCCTCCGACCTGATCCTGGCGACCTAGCAGTCGCCAGAAAACGGTGATGGGGTCGGACGTATACGTCCGACGGGGGGGAAGAGGTGCCCTCTTCCCCCTCGCCCTTTACGCCGCCTGCTCGAGCGTCGGCGCCGCATCCATCAGCGTCGTGCGCCGCATGTCGCGCCGGAAGCGCGTGTCGTCGAAGCGCCGCGCGCGGTGCATGGTGCAGCGGTTGTCCCACACCACGATGTCGCCCACGCGCCAGCGGTGGCGGTACACGAACTCCCGCTGCGTCGCGTGCTCGGTCAGGTCGCGGATCAGCATCATCGCCTCGGGCCGCGGCATGCCCTCGATCTCCCCGATGTGGGAGGAGAGGTACAGCGAGAGCCGCCCCGATCCCGCATGCCGCCGCACGAGCCGGTGCCGCACCGGCTCGTAGCGCGCCCGCTCCTCCTCCGTGTAGTCGAAGAAGCCGAGCTGGGCGCGGGAGAAGATCAGGCTGTGATGCGTGACCAGGTCGCGCGCCTCGGCCTGCAGCGCCGGGTCCAGCGCGTCCCAGGCGGCGCGCATGTCGGCGAACTCGGTGTCCGCGCCCTCGGGCGGGATGGCGTGGGCCGACAGCAGCGACCACTTCGCCGGCGTCGCCTTGAAGCTGCTGTCGCTGTGCCAGAGCATGTTGCCGAGGCTGTAGAGGCGCCGCCGGTCGTCCCGCGCCAGCACCCGCCCCTTGGAATCGAGGTTGGAGATGTCGTTCATCGCCAGGTCGAGCCGCCGCCCGCCATCCGGGTCCCGCGTGGTGGGGGAGGCGTAGACCGGCTCGATCTCGCCGAACTGCCGGGTGAAGGCGAGCTGCTCGGCGTCCGTCAGCGGCGCGTCGCGGCGGAAGACCAGGACGCCGAAGCGGTCCATGGCCGCCTCGACCTCCCGCGCCGTGGCGGGGTCGAGGGGGCGGGCGATGTCGAGGCCCGAGGCCTCGGCCGCGAAGCCGCCCGCGATGTCGGTCAGTGGGGTGAGGGTGATCGCCATGGCGCGCGCGTTTCCTCATGCCGGTTGGCGGGGCCCAGGGACCCCGCGGCGGGAAGCCTACACCCCGCGCGCGTCGCGGTCAGGCCCGCCCCTGCTCCTTCAGCACCGCCTCGGCCTCGCGCAGCGCGTCGATGGCGGCGGGGAAGCCGCAATAGGCGACGGCGTGGGTGAAGACCTCGGCGATCTCCTCCGGCGAGCAGCCATTGTTCAGCGCGCCGACCAGGTGGATGCGCAGCTCATGCGGCCGGCCCAGGGCGCAGAGCATGGCCAGGGTCAGCAGGCTGCGCTGGCGGCGGTCGAAGACCGGGCGGGTCCAGATCGTGGCATAGGCGAATTCCTCGGACAGCCGGCGGACGGCGGCGTTCAGCGGCGTCGTCGTGGCGTCGCGGCGGTCGACATAGGCATCGCCCAGGATGTCCCGCATCACGGTGCGGCCGGCCTCGGCCAAGGTGTCGTGCGCCTGGGTCTCGGACATCTCGGTCATGGCCATCGGCCTCCCTTCCGGCATGGTCTGCCGGGGGAAGGATAGGCCGGGTCGCCGGGCGCGTCAGATGCGCAGATCCACCATCCCGCCCCGCGCGGTCATGGTGTGGTTCAGCGCCTCGAAGCCCGAGGACATGACCTGCTGGGCCTGGCTGAATTGCTGGTCGCGCCGGTCGATCGCCTGCTGCGTCACCTGGTTGCGCAGCTGGGCATTCTGCTTCTGCGCCATCTGGATCGGCTGCAGGGCGGAATGGAGATGGTCGAGGCCCATGCCCATGGCCGGCGCCTCAACCGGGTCCGCCGGCGACCACCCGGGTGTCGGAAGCCGGTCGGGCCTGGTCCGCGCGCAGGGCGGACGGCCGGGTCTCCGCCGGCCGGGCGGCGCGGCGGCGTGGCGACGGCCCCGCGCCCGGCGGCCGGCGACCGGATGGCGGGCGTGATCGGGGCGGGCAATCGCCGTCTTGGGGGCTGTGGCTGGTCATGGGCGTCCTGACCCTCACGTGATTTTCCACCGGGCGCATTCTCGACCAGAATAGTAAAAAATGAGATAGTCCCGTTCCGATGGGATCCGTCCCATGCCAACCGCCTTCGTCCCAGGCCGCGCCGCTCGCCCCCGCGCCCGCTGTCACTTCCCCGCGATCCATCCCCAGCATGCGGCCCCGCGTGCCGGAGCGCGCTTCGCCGCCACCAGAAGGGCCGGTATGGATGCCCGCCTCTTCGCGGGTTGGGTGAAGCATGCTCGATGCCATGTCGCGCGCGACCTATACCCTGGTGCAGGACTGGGGCGGCTACGCGCCGCACGCGGTCTGCCTGCTGCACGACCCGGCCATCCTCGCGGCGGAGGTGGTGACCAATCTCGGCATCGCCCTGGCCTATTACGTGATCCCCTTCGCCCTCTGGCGCTTCCTCGGCCGGGTGAAGGACCTGCCCTTCCGCTCGGTCGTGACGATGTTCGTCGTCTTCATCTTCGCCTGCGGCACCTCCCACCTGACGCGGGTGGCCACGCTGTTCTTCGGCGGCTGGACCTACTGGCTGGACGCGGCGGTCTGCACGGTGACGCTGATCGCCAGCCTCGGTACGGCGATCGGCCTGCTGCGGCATGGCCCGACCATCGCCTCCCTCGGCGGGCGCCTCCTCGCCCCTGCCCGCTGAGCGCGCGCGAAGCATTGCCCGACAGCCCCGGTTCGGGAGGAAATTCCCCCATGATGCCAAAGGGCGTTCCTTCGCATCTTCGATCTCTTCACGGACTCTGAGCGCGCGGGTGCGGGCGGGGGCGGGATGTGGGACACGCTGGCATGGGCTGCCCTGGTCGCCGCGGTCTGCGGGCTCGGCACCGCGGGGCTGATCCTGGCCTGGGATGGATGGGTCCGGCGGGAGACCGCGGCCGCCCGCGCGCTCGCCGAGGCGCGGGAAGAAGCGCTCGCGGCCCAGCGGCGGCGCGAGCAGGCGGCGATCGAGGCGCTGGCCGCGAGCGAGCGGCGCCATCGCGCGCTGGCCCAGGCCGGGGCCATCGCCGTCTGGCGCGCCGATCCGGATGGGCGCCTGCAGGCGGTGGAGGGGTGGGACGCGCTGACGGGCCAGGCGGCGGAGACCGTGCTGGGCCGCCCCGCCGGGTGGCTCCTGGCGGTGGTGCCGGAGGACCAGGCCCGCGCCGAGGCGGCCTGGGCGCGGGCACGGGCGGAGGCCTCGATGCTGGACCTGGAGGTCCGGCTGCGCGTCGCCGGCGGCGCGGCGCGCTGGTGCCGGCTGCGCGTGGTCGCCCTGCCGCTGGAGCGGGCGCCGCAGCCGGCGATGGCGGGGCCCGGACCGCCCGACCTGGCGGTCGCCGAATGGGTCGGCATGGTCGAGGACGTGCATGAGCGCCGCCATCTCGAGGAATCGCGGCTGCTCATGTCGCGCGAGATCAACCACCGCGCCCGGAACCTGCTGGCGGTGGTGCAGGCGGTGGTGCGCCTGACGGCCCCGCCGGCCGATCCTGCGGCGCCCGGCACCGCCTCCGTCCTGTCCGCCCGGATCGCCGCCCTCGCCCGCGCGCATGATCTCCTGGCCGAGCATGAATGGCGGGGTGCCGACATGGCGGAGATCGCGCGCCAGGAGCTCGCCGCCTGGCTGGGGGGCGGGCCGGCCATGGATCCGCGGGTCCGGATCTCGGGCCCGCCGGTGGCGCTGGCGGCCAGGGCGGTCCAGCCCCTGGCGATGACCTTGCACGAGCTGGCGACGAACGCGGCCAAGCACGGGGCGCTGGCGGCCGCCGAGGGGCGGGTGACGCTGACCTGGCAGCGCGACGCGGAGACGCTTCGGGTCGTCTGGACCGAGCGGGGCGGGGCGATGCGGGAGGCGGAGGAGACCGGGCGGCGTCAAGGCTTCGGGACGCGGCTGGTCGAGGCCTCGATCGGCGGGCAGCTCGGAGGCCGGGTGGATCGGCAATGGCCGGGGGACGGCTTCGTCTGCGTGCTGACGCTGCCCCTGGCCTCGGTGCTGGCGCCGGAGACGGAGCCCATGGGCGACCCCCCTTCGGCGGCATCCGGGGTTCGCGGGCGCGGCGCGGGGGCGTGACGGGCGGGGCCCGGGACGCGGGCGCGGCCGCGGTCAGGCGCGCAGCGGCTCGAGGTCCGGCGCCCCGGCGCCCGTTGCGCCGCCCTCCGGCCCCGGCTTGATCGCGGCCGAGAGCGCCTCGATCGGCGCCGGCCGGCCGAGCAGGAAGCCCTGCACCTCGTCGCATCCGGCGATCGCCACGGCGCGGAGCTGCGCCTCGGTCTCGACCCCCTCGGCGACCACGGGGATGCCGAGGGCGCGGCCGAGATTGGCGATGGCGTGGATGATCGCGCTGGCGCGCGCATCCTCCTCGAGGTCGCAGACGAAGGCGCGGTCGATCTTCAGCTTGTCGAAGGGGTAGCGGCGCAGGATTCCGAGGTTCGACCACCCGCTGCCGAAATCATCCATCACGATCCGCACCCCGCGGGCACGCAGCGCCTCGAGCTGGCGGCGCACCAGGGGCCCGTCCTGCAGCAGCATGCCCTCGGTGATCTCCAGCTCCAGCCGCTGCGGATCGAGGCCGGACTCGGCAAGCGCGCCATCGACCAGCGCCGGCAGGTTGCCGTCGCGGAATTGCGCGGGCGAGAGGTTGACCGCCAGGTAGATCGGGGCCGGCCAGGCCGCGGCGTCACGGCAGGCGGCGCGCAGGACCCAGGCGCCGATCGGCTGGATCAGCCCGGTCTCCTCGGCGATCGGGATGAACTCCGCGGGGCTCACCAGGCCCAGCTCCGGGTGCGACCAGCGCAGCAGCACCTCGAACCCCCGAAGCTGCCGGCCGGGCAGCGCGTGCAGGGGCTGGTAGAGGCGGCGGAAGGCGCGGTCCGGACCGGCGGCGGCCACGCGCAGGTCCTGCTCCAGCCGCTGCCGCGCCGCCATCGCCACCTTCATCGGCGGGCCGAAGCGCCGGATCACCGCGACCGCGGAGCGGCCCGGCCCCGGCGAGGCCGCCGTGGCACGCGCCTCGGCCAGGGCCGATTCCGCGGCGGCGAGCAGCAGCCGCGGCGTCGCGCCATCGCCCGGGGCCACCGCGATGCCGATCCGCAGGCCCGTGCCCGTCCCCGGCACCGGGTCGCCGAGCCGCTCGGGCTCGCGCAGGCGCGTGGCGAGCCGCCCCGCCAGGCGCTCGGCGCCCGACGGGTCGCGCAGCCCGCCCTGGACCAGCGCGACGAGATGCTCGCCGAGCGGGAGGAGCTGGTCGGATCCGCGCGTGGCGCCGCGCAGGCGCCGCAGCGCGGCCCGGCTGCCCGCCGCATCCTCGCCCATCGCCGCGAGGTCGAGGAGGAGCAGCGCCGCCATGCCGCCCACGCCCTCGGCCCGTTCGAGCGCGGATTGCAGGATGGCCAGCAGGGCCGTGCGGCCGCAGGGCGCGTCCGGCGGCGTCCCGTCGGGCGGCGGCCTCGCCTCCCTCGGCATCGGCACCGGGTCGCGGCGCGTGGTGCGTCCGGCAAACCAGGCGCCAAGCGCGCCGAGGCCGAGCAGCAGCGCACCGGCCCCGAGCCTCGCAGGGGTCGCCCAGTGCCCGGCGGGCAGCCCGGAGGCGGGCAGGGTGGCGGCGCGCCACGCCGCCCGCGCTTCGTCGAGCACCGGCGCGCGCGCCGGCCCCGCGGCCGCCAGCAGGATCAGCGCAACCAGGGCCAGCACCGCCATGGCCCGCGGGGGCAGGCCGATGGCGGCGCGCGCGGGGGGAATCCTCGCCCTCTCCCGCCGGCCCGCTACGCTCGGCTTCGCGCGGCCCGGCGGGCCCAGGGGTGGCATCGGTCGTCCATCGCCTCGCATGGCAGGACGGCAGAAGAGACAGGTTCTCCTTGCGAAATCGTTAGACCACCGGCGCAGACCGGACGATGCCTGGCGCTACAGCATGACCAGATCGTCGCGGTGGATGATCTCGTCCCGGCCGCGCCAGCCGAGGATGTCCTCGATCGCCTCGGACCGGTGCCCGGCGATGCGCCGCGCATCCTCGGCGTCATAGGCCGAGAGCCCGCGCGCCAGCTCCCGCCCCTCGAGGTCGCGCACGCTGACCGGGTCGCCGCGACGGAAGCCGCCCTCCACCCCGCGCACCCCCGCCGGCAGCAGGGAGGAGCCGCGGGCCATCGCCCGCGCCGCCCCGGCATCGACCAGCAAGGCGCCGAGCGGGGCGAGCGAGCCGGCGATCCAGCGCTTGCGCGCGCTGCGCCCCTCGGGTGCCGGCAGGAACCAGGTGCAGCGCGCGCCCTCCTCCGCCAGCGCGCGCAGCGGATGGTCCCGCTTGCCGAGCGCGATCGCCATGGCGCAGCCCGCCCCCGTGGCGATGCGGGCCGCGATCAGCTTGGTGCGCATGCCGCCCGAGGAATAGCCGGGCGGCGGCTCGCCCCCCATGGCCATGATCTCGTCGGTGATGCGCTCGACCACCGGCAGGTGCGCCGCCGCCGGGTCCTTGCGCGGATCGGCGGTGTAGAGCCCGTCGATGTCGGACAGCAGCACCAGCGCGTCGGCGCCGGTCATCTCGGCGACGCGGGCGGCCAGGCGGTCATTGTCGCCGAAGCGGATCTCCGTGGTGGCGACCGTGTCGTTCTCGTTGATCACGGGGATGCAGCCGAGCTCGAGCAGGGTGCCGAGCGTCGCGCGCGCGTTCAGGTAGCGCCGCCGGTCCTCGCTGTCCTCGAGGGTGAGCAGCAGCTGCGCGGCGGCCATCCCCTCCGCCGCCAGCGCCTCGGCCCAGGCGCCGGCCAGGCGGATCTGCCCGACCGCGGCCGCGGCCTGCTTCTCCTCGAGCCGGAGCCGGCCGCGCGTCAGGCCGAGGGCGCGGCGGGCCAGCGCGATGGCGCCGGAGGAGACCAGGATCACCTCCGCCCCGCGGGCGCGGAGCGCGGCGACATCGGCCGCGACGGAGGCGAGCCAGGCGGCGCGCGGCGCGGCGGTGCGCTCCTCGACGAGCAGCGCCGAGCCGATCTTCACCACCACCCGCCGCGCCGAGGCGAGCGCGGGGGATGCCGGCGCCGTGATGTCCTGCCGTGCCATGGCGGCCGCGATTAGGGCAGATCGCCGCCAGGCGCGAGGGGGCCGGCGAGGGTGGTCCCGCCGGCCCGGCGCGGCGCCGCGGTCAGGCGACCACGCTGTAGGAGGCCTCGTAGAGCGTGATGTAGTTCTCGCCGCCGAGCGCGCCGCCGTTCCACCAGGTCTGCGTGCCGATGCCCGGGCAGGTGTTCTCCCCGCCATCGGCGTAGGACAGCGGCACGTTCTCCGTGATGTGGTGCATCAGCACGCCGTCGACATAGAGGTCGATGAAGTCGCGCTGCCAGTCCATCGCGTAGGTGTGCACCTCGGTCGGGTCCACGCCCTCCAGCCGGTAGGAGGTGTACTGGTTGGAGCCGTCCGCGCCCTTCCAGTGGATGGTCGAGTAGGGCACGCCGTCATAGCCGATCTCGAGGATGTCGAGCTCGGGCCCCGGCCAGACATCCGTCCCCGGCCAGGTCAGCGCGTAGATGCCGACGGTGCCCTGCGTCCTGATCGTGAACTCGTAGAGTCCGTAGCCGTAGCCGGCATCGGGGCCGGTCGGCGGCACCATCGCGCCGCTGTCGGCGTCGTTGGCGTCGGTCCAGATGGTGAGCTGGCCGGAGACGCTGGTGTCGATGCCCGGGCCCCAGGCGCGCGAGAACATGCCGAGCACGTCCGCCCAGCCCTCGCCGTCGAAGGATTCGGTCCAGACGTTCCGCCAGTCCCCGGGAACCTCGCCCGGGTCGCCGCCGCCGGAGCCGTTGTCGGTGTCGTCGCCCGCCACCGTGAAGCTTCCGCCATACCAGGCGCCGCCCAGCGCGCCGGAGGTCGGGCCGCCATTGTAGGTCGCGCCATCGACGTAGATGTTGCGGTCGCCCTGGCCCTCGACCCAGAGGTCGTTGACCAGCGTCACCGTGACCTCGACGGCGTCCGGATCCCAGTCGCCGCGCAGGGTGAGCACGTCGCGCCCGGGGGAATCGTGCAGCGCGGAGGCGGTGAAGACGCCGCCGACCCGCACGCCGTCCACCGCGACCGTATACTTGGCGTCGCCGCGGAAGGCGTCCTGGCTGATCTCGAGCACCAGCGTGTCGGGGCCGGCTCCGGCCTCGATCTCCACCGGGTCGTGGCCACCACCGCCGCTGTTGGTGTCGTCGCCCTTCGGTCCCTGCACGGTGAAGGTGCCGCCGTACCAGGCCTCGCCGAGCGCGTTCGAGACCGGGCCGCCATTGTAGGTCGCGCGGTCGACATAGAGGTTGCGGTCGCCCTGGCCCTCGACCCAGAAATCGTTGACCAGCGTCACCGTGACCTCGTGCGGGCCGTCGCCCCAATTGCCGTGGAGCGTCAGGGTGTCGCGCTCGCCCGTGTCGTGCAGCGCGCGCGCGGCGAAGGTCCCGCCGAATTGCACCCCGTCGACGGACACCGTGTAGCGGGCATTGCCGCGGAAATGGTCCTGGCTGACCTCGAGCACGAGCGTGTCGGGGCCTCGGCCGAGATCGTAGTGCAGGGGCTCGGGCGCCGGCATGCTGCGCGCCATGGGGGCGATGAACGCCTCCTCATCTGGCAGGCGGGTGGTGGTCGAACCGGTTGGGGTGGCTGGCATGGTGGCTCCGTCCGGGTGGCGGTGATCACGATGACGCGATTTCACCGGTAGGACGATTGTGTCTCGTATTCAATCTTCAATGGCAATAGGGTTTCTCGGCACCATACCTGTGGTTGAGAGTCCACATGGAATCGACCCCCGGCGCGGCCGGCAGGCATCGGGACAAGCGCGGGGGAGCGGGCGGCGGGCCGCCCCGATCAGGCCGCGGCGGTGTCGAGCTTCTCGGACAGCTCCAGCCATTCCGCCTCCAGCGCCTCGGTCTCGCGCGCGATGGCGGCACGCCGGGCGGTGGCGCGGGCGATCAGGTCGGCCTTGTTGCCGGCATAGAGGCGCGGGTCGTTCAGCGCCGCATCGATGGTCGCGGCCTCGGCGGCCAGGCGCGCCAGCGCCGCCTCCACCCGCTTCAGCCGCTCGCGCATCGGCGCCAGCGCGGTGCGCGCCTCGGCGCGCTCCCGCCGCTCCTCGCGCCGGGTCGGCCCGCCCGCCTCGGCCGGCGCGGCGCCGGCGGCGCGCCGGGACAGCATCTCGCGGTATTCGTCGAGATCGCCCTCGAAGGGCGTCACCGTGCCGTCCGCCACCAGCCAGAGCCGGTCGGCCACCAGCTCCACCAGGTGCGGGTCGTGGGTGATCA
>CAZMCV010000032.1:0-29527 GCA_964564645.1 uncultured Acetobacteraceae bacterium | reverse complement strand
TCGAGCGTCTCGATCGCGGGCAGCGTCTGGTCGAGCATCGCCTGCAGCATGGGCCGGACCATCGCCCGCCCCGGCGGCCCGAGCGAGGCGGCGATGGCGATCACCCGGCCCGGCAGCGCGGCGCGGCGGAGCAGGGTGACCAGGACGGCGTGCAGGGCCGCCGATGACTTCGCCTCGGCGAAGGGGAGCAGGGCGGCGCGGGTCAGCGCGTCCGGCGGCCCCTCCCCGCCGGCGGCCTGGGCGGCGTGGATGGCCACGGCATGCGGCAGCACCGTGCTGCAGAGCGCGGCGAGCGGCGCGTAGTCGGCGTCCCGAAGCCCCGTCGCCGCCCCCCAGCCGGGCGGCGCGATGGCCGGCAGCAGCGTCGCGGCACGCGGCCAGAGCCGCGCCCCGAGCGCCGCGACCGCCTCGGCATCGTCGAGGGTGCGGTCGCGCGCCTCGGCGGACAGCGCCTCCGCCTCCTCCGCCATCGCATGGCCGACCGCCTCCGCCAGCGCCCGCAGCGCGCTGCGCGGAAGCTGGGGCGTGCCGCGCTGCCAGCGCGCCCCCGGCACGATCGCGCCCTCCAGCGGCAGGAACAGCAGCCGGGTGAAGGTGACCGGCCGCGGCGGGCGCAGGCGCTTCAGCCGGGGGCGCGCCGCCTCCAGCACGGCATCGGCCTCGCCGCGATTCTCGAGGGCGTCGATCGTCGCCGCCAGGCTGCGCAGCACCTGATCGTTCACGCCGTGCACCCGCCGCGCCAGGGCCCGCCATTCCTTTGCCGCGTCCGGGGCGTAGCTCATGCGCAGAGCGCCCTCAGCTGCTCGGCACGGAAGGTCGCGCGAACGATCCGGCCCGTCATCCAGTCCTCATGCACGGCGACGGAGCGGCGCCAGCGGCGCAGGCCGGTGCGCAGCGCATCCATCCGGCTGGGTGCATCGAAGCCGACCCAGTCGCGCACCTCGGACGGCATCAGGGGCACCAGCCGCGCCATGTCGAGCGTGGCGGTGCGGCGATCGCGCGCCGGGGTGCCGTGCCAGGCCGCGGCGATCATCTCCCAGCCATCGAAGATCCACTCCGGCCGGCCGACGATCGCGCGCACGGAGGCGGGCGAGACGAGCCATCGTGTGACCAGGCCGAGCATGTCGTCGGCGAGCCCGTGCGCCTCCTCGAGGGCGAGGCGGCCGCAGCGCAGGACCAGCTCCGCGCTCTGCGCGAGCAGGCGCCGGCACAGCAGCTCGCTCTCGGGAATCTCGCCGGCGCCCTCCGCCAGCTCGCCGACCATGGCCGCCATGGACGCCGCCAGGGCGGGCAGCCTTCCGGCGCCGAGGCCGCGGCGCAGGCCGCAGACCTCGTAGACCTCGCCCAACGCCTCGATCGCGTCGATCGCGGCGGGAACGGAGAGCTGGCGCTCGCGCCGCAGCCGCCCGAGCAGCGCCTCCGCCCTCGCCCGGACATTGGCGGGCGCATCGCCTTCGGGCGGCAACCAGCCCGGCCTGCCGCCATCGAGCTCCTGCTCCCCCTGGCGCACCAGCCCGAGCAGCAGGCCGTACTGGATCTCCATCCGGGCGCGCCGCGCCTGCTCGGCCGCCTGTTGCGCCGCGCGCGCCGCCTCGCGGCCGGCATAGCCTTCGCAGGCGACGCGTTGTGCCGCCTCCCGCACCTTGCGCGGCACCAGCAGCGGAAGCTCGGAGACCCGACTCCAGAGCGCGCGGTCGTGCAGGCTCGGCGTGCAGAAATCGAGGGCGCCGGACCAGGGCAGTACGTAGACCCCGCCCACGCCCGCCGGATTGGCCAGGACCAGCTCGGCCGCGCCGCGCTCCGCCGGGCGGATCCGGCCGCCCAGCAGGAGCGGCGTCGTGAAGGGCAGGCTCACCCCGCGCTCGAGGAAGGTGGCGGGGCGGGCGCGACCGACCGCGTACTTCTCGAGGCTCGTGGCGAGATCCTGGGTCAGCATGCGGGGACTGTCACCGGCCCAAGTAAAGAATCAGTGTTTGCTGTCGGAAGCCCGGCCTCGAGCGCACCGGTCCCGGCCAGGAAGTGATGGCGGCGAGCACGGCGATGGCATGCCGGTGCCCCGCGGCCCGAGGGAGGCCGGGCCCCCTTATGCGCGAGCCCTGTCAGACCGGATCGAAATCTCCCCCCGCCCTCCCCCGTTTGCGGGGGAGGGCCGGGGTGGGGGCCGAGGCCCGGTCGCCCGCAGGAGGTCGGCAAGGTTCGCGCCGACGGCGCCGCGCCACCACCGGCCTGCTCAGTTGCCGAAGCCCCCGAAGAGTTCGCCCATCCAGCGCACCTGCTCGGCCTCGAAGCGCCAGGATTCGGCGCCATGGGCGCCCGGCGGCGGACAGGGGACGTCGCCCCGCACCTCGTGGCCAGCCTCCATGCCGGCGAGATGCGCGTATCGTCCGCCGGCGCTCAGACGCAGCGAGCCCGGGTCGCCGGAGATCCGGGCGAACCCGTCCGTCGGCAGGAAGATGCCGGCGACCGAGATCTGGGCGGGAAGCCGGCGCACGAGGAGGAAGACGCTGGCCCCGTCGCCGGGCTCCTCCCAGGCGAGCACGCCGAAGAAGGTGGCCTTGGGCTGCAGCCCGTCCGGCGTCCCGGCATCGCCGGGCGCGGCCACCCCGGTCTGCGCGATGGTCAGGTGCTGCCCATCGACGCCCCAGCGCGACACCAGGATCCATTCCGTCCTGTCCGCCGCGGACCGAAACGGCGCCTCATAGGGCGCGATGGCGATGTGCGCGCGCATGGCGGCGACGAAGCTGCCGGGTATCATCGGCGCCGGCACGCCTGGCCATGCGCGGATCCATGCCGCGGCATGCGCGACCCGCAGCGGCGAGGAGAGGGACGAGGACGATGGTGATCCCGGCGTCGCTGTTCGAAGACGCGGCCGCCGCGATGGCCGATCCTTCGGCGACATGCGAACCCCGGGTGCGGGCCCTGCTGTCCGCGCTCGGCTACGGGCGTCCCGATCTCCCCGGCGAGCAGGCCGCGGGGCGCGCCCCGCTGCTTCGCGTCGCGGCGCGATTCCTGCGGCTGTTCCGGCTGGAATCGACCGTGGCGCCGGGCCTCTTCTGCTTCGGCGCGGAGGTGTCGCCCGACGTCGCGGAGGCGGGAAGCGGCCTGCCGATCCTGAGCGTCGCCGGAAGCGGCCTCGCCCTGCACGAGGCGTTCGAGAGCTGCGCCGGCGAAGCCGTCGAGCGGCTGTCGATGATCGAGACCGCCGCCGACCGCGAAGCGGAGGTGCCCGCCCCGGCCGAGCCGGAGGCGTGGCTGACGCCGCTGCTGCGCGGGGTCGCGGGCGAGACGGGCTGGAGAGCCGCACGGCGCCTGCGCGATGGCGCCGCGGTGCCTGTGCCGGTGGATCTCTGCCTGCGCCGGCCGCCCGGACGCCGTCATCTCACGCCTGGCTGGCCGATCAGCAATGGCTGCGCCGCCGGACGCTCGGCCGATGCGGCCATGCTGCACGGGCTCCTCGAACTCGTGGAGCGCGACGCGCTGGCCCTCTGGTGGCGGGGCGGCCGCCGCGGGCGGCCCGTCGGCCTGGAGGAGCCGGCCGCGCAGGAGGCGACGGCGATGCTGGCCTCGCTCCGCCGCGGCCGGCGCGACCGCCGGAGCTGGCTGCTCGACATCGCCACGGAGCTCGGGATCCCGACCATCGTGGCGATCTCGGTCGCGCCCGAAGGCGGGGATTTCTGCTTCGGCGCCGCCGCGCGCACCCAACTCGGCGCCGCGGCGCGCGCCGCGCTGCTGGAGCTGGCGCAGATCGAGCTCGCGCTCGAGCTGGTGGAGCGCAAGCGGCGCGAGCGCGGCGAGGCGGCGCTCAACCCCACCGACCGCTCGCACCTCGAGCGCGCGGGCGGCATCCACGCCGCGCGCTGCGCGCTGCTGCATCCGGCCGGCCCGGCCCGGGGGTATCAGGACCTGGCGGGCGGCTCGGCGGCGGTGGAGCTCGCCGCGGTGCGGGACCGCCTGGCCGCGCACGGTTTCGAGGTCCTGGCCCTCGACCTGACCCGGCAGAGCCTTGGCATCCCCGTCATGCGCATGATCTGCCCGGGGCTGGAGCAGCAGCCGGCCGCGCGGCACGGCTGGAGACTTCGCCAGGAAATCGAAATGACCGGCGGGGGGGATTGTCATACCAATGGCATTCCTTTGATGTAACATGGGAATCGGATGGTCGCATCGTGCATGGGCTGATGTAAAATATGCGTAACGATATCGACGGCCCCGCGGATTCTCTGCCGGAATCGGCCGCGACCGCGCCCTCTCCCGCCATCCTGTCGTTGCAGGTGCTGCGGCCGGCGCTGATCAGCTTCGGCGGGCGCGAGGTTCGTCTGCGCAGCCGCAAGGCCTATGCGTTGGTCGCCTACCTAGCCATGGAAGCCTCGATCACCGAAAGCCGCGAGCGGCTGGTCGGCCTGCTGTGGAGCGAATCGCCCGAGGACAAGGCGCGTGCCTCGCTGCGGCAGATCGTGCACGAGCTGCGCGAGGCGCTGCGCGCCGTCGGGCATCCCGGGCCGCGATTCGAGCGCGCGACGCTCAGCCTCGCGGGACCGGCCCTGACGGTCGATGCGCAGGACGTGCTGCGCAGGGTGCAGTCCGGCGAGGTGCACCCGCTGCTGCTGGAGAGGCCGCGGCTGCCCGACGCCCTGATGCAGGGCCTGGACGACCTCGATCCGGCCTTCCGCGTCTGGCTGCTCGCCCGCCGGCAGGCGTTCCACGACAACCTGACCCGCGCGCTGGAGCCGCTCCTGCACGCCGGAGAGGCGCGCCGCGCGGCGCGGCGGGACGCGGCGCGCGCGATCCTCATGCTCGACCCGACGCATGAGGAGGCGTGCCGCTGCCTGATGCGGATCTGCGCGGAGGAGGGCGACCCGGTCGGCGCGCTGCGCGCCTATGAGGCGCTCTGGAAGGTGCTTGGGGACGAGTACGACACCGAGCCCTCCCTGGCGACGCAGGCGCTGGTCGCCGACATCAAGATCGGCCATGTCGGCAAGGCGACCCCGGAGCCCGCGGCGGAACGGATCCCGGCCAGTGTCGCGCCGCAGCCGGCGACCGCGCCGCCGCGCATCGCCCTGCTGGTCGAGCCCTTCTCGGTCAACGGCATCGTCCAGGCCCATCTCGTCCAGGGCTTCCGCCACGACCTCATCGCCCGGCTGGTGCGCTTCCGGGAGTGGTTCGTCGTCGACGGATCCGCCCTGCCGCCCGCGGAGCAGACCGCGACGCGCGTCACCGCGCGCTACCGCATCAACGCCACCGCCTACCAGGTGGGCGAGCGCATCAGCATGGTCCTGACGCTGTCCGAGATGGAGAGCGGGATCTTCGTCTGGAGCGAGCGGCTCGAGGTGACGCTGGATGGCTGGTTCGAGGCGCAGCAGCACGTGCTGCGGCGGATCGCCGTCGGCCTCAACATGCAGATCTCCCAGGCGCGCCTGACACGGCTGGCCTCGGAGCCCGACGTGACGCTCGACGGCTACGACCGCTGGCTGCGCTGCCAGCACATGCTGCTGACCTTCAACCCGGCCGAATGGGACCGCGCCTTCGGCATGCTCCAGGAGATGGCGGCCCGCACGCCGGACTTCGCGCCGGCCTTCAGCAACCTCGCCCAGCTCGACAACGTCGCCCACATCATTCGCCCCGGCGTCCGCCGCGGACGGCCGCGGGAGGAGCGCGCGCTGAGGCATGCGCGGCGCGCGGTCGAGCTCGACCCGATGGACAGCCGCTCGCAGCTCTGCCTCGGCTGGTCGATGGCCATGATGGGGAAGCACGCCCAGGCGGACGTCCACATGCGCCTCGCGCTCGAGCTCAACGCCGATGATTCCTGGCTGCTGATGTCCGCCGCGCTGTTCTACGCGTTCAACGGCCAGCACGACGTCTCCAGCGCGCTCGGCCGGCAGTCGCTGGAGATGACCCTGGTGCCGAGCCGCACCCATTGGGGGTTCGAGGTCACCAACGCCTATCTGCGCGGTGACGACGCCGCGACGCTCGAGGCCTGCGACCGGGCCGAGGATGTCATCCGCACCCTGCAGGCCTGGCGCGCGGCCGCGCTCCACAATCTCGGGCGCCAGCGCGAGGCGGAGCAGGCGGCCGAGCGCTTCCGCCGCATGGTCGCCGACGCCTGGTTCGGCGAGGAGGCGCCGACGGAGGCGGCGATGACCCGGTGGCTCCTGCATCTCTACCCCATCCGCCGGCAGGAGGATTGGGAGAGGCTGCGCGCCGGGATCGCCGGCGCCGGGCTGCCGACCGACGGCGCGGCGCATGGCGACTGGTAGCCGGAGCATGACCGACGCCGGCATCCGCCACGCGACGAGGCCATGCCCGCGGGTACGGCCCGGGGCGGCCGCCCGCGGCTCCACCGGATCGCGCCCGGCCTGCCGCGCGATCGATGCCTCACGGCGAAGGATCCGCATGCGGGTGCTTCCGTCCGGATGCGACCTGCCCGCGGGCCCCGCTCAGCCGCAGCAATTCGAGATCGTGTAGTCACCGATCCGCTTCAGCTCGAAGGCGAGCCGGTCCTCCACGGTGTCGAGGGACTGGTTCCCGGTGACGGTGATCGCGTCCTCGTAGAAGGAGGGGAGCGGATAGGCCGCGCCCGGCTGCTCGAGGTGCTGCTCCTGGCGCTTGATGGATTCCGCGGGCGGGAGCCGCAGGACCAGGGTTTCCGCCCCTTCCTGCACCACCACGAGCTTGCTGAAGCGGCCCTCGATCCGCAGGTTCACCCCGGCGAGGTCGAACTGCCTCTGCAGCTTTTCCAGCTCCGCCTTGCCGCCGTTCTGCGGCTTCGGGAAGCGCGCGGGATCGGCCACGCCGCCGATCCGCACGTAATCCTCTCCCGTCGCCCAGGTCTTCACCAGCTTGCCCAGTGTCTCGAAGCGCGCCTGGGCAACCACTTCCGACATGGTCAGCGTCTCGGTCATCTCGAACTCTCCCTCCATAGGCGGGCATGGCGGCCTTCAGGCGAAAGGCGGGACGGCTTCCGCCCAGTAGGGCTGCTCCGCGATCAGGCGGACCACGTCGCTCATCGACCCGATCTCCCGCAGGGCGGAGAAGCGGTCCTCGTCGAAGTGCCGGCGCGAGATCCAGGCAAGCCGCTTCCGCAGGTCGCCATTGATGTGCTCGGCGGGCAGCCGGTCATGCGCCATGGCGCCGAAGACGGTGTCGGCGACGATGATCGAGCCGAGACGCCCGAGCCCGGCGTGATCCGTCTCCGCCGCGGCCTCGAGCAGCACGTAGAAGGGCAGCGGCGGGTCCTCGATCAGGGCGGCGGCATCCTCCGGGCGGACCCGCCCGCCCGGCAGGCGCGCGAGCACCTGATCGAACCAGGACCTGACCAGCTCGCGCGCCTGGGCCGCGCCGCGGAGGCCAAGCACCATACCGCCGGCCTGGGGATGGGCGCGGAGCGCCTCGCTCAACGCGCCGACGGACCACAGACCCGCCAGCCCGGCGCTCATCATGTCGCGGTAGGCGAGCCCGCCCTCATGGATCTCGTCGATCGCCGGAAGGTTCTCGTCCAGCAGGCTGCTGACGAAGGGGCCGATCGGCCTGGCGCGATTCGCCGCGCCCCCCGTCCCGATGTCGAAGAAATCGGCCCAGCGGATGATCCACTCGGCGGAGGGCGGCATGCGCTGGGGCCGCCGGGTGGAGTTCTGGTTGAGGACGTTTCGCAGGTCGCGCTCGGCGCCGTCGGCGAACCGGTAGCCGTCGCGCACCATCGAATGGCCGAAGCGGAAGGCGCCGAGCACGAATTCGAGCGGCATCCCCGGCGCCGCCGGATCGTCGAGGAAGCCGTCATTCGCCTCGTAGTGGCGCAGCACCTCCGGGTGCAGGAGGCGCGGCAGCAGGTCCTCCCGCAGCACATGGCGATAGATCAGGGTGGTCGCGGCCTGGGCGCAGCTGAAGGCCCGCTCGCTCCAGCGCATCCGTGCCCCGACATCCGCGCCGCTCGGCGGCTGCGGCAGCAGTCCGACGAGCGTGTTGTGCAGGATCTGGAAGAGCGCGGTGAGCTGGGAGATGATCGCGTGGTCGTCGTTGCGGGAATCGGCGACCAGCGGCTCCGTCAGCGCGTCCGCGCGCAGGGCGGCGCCCTGCGGGTCCAGCGCGTCGCTCGTGAAATGGGTCGCGATCCGGGCGATGTCCCGGTATGCGCCGGGCGCGTAGGCGGCGCCCGCCTGCGGCAGGGAACCCATCGGCCCGAGGCGGAACCGGATCCGGTCCGGGGTGTCCCGGCCGGCCGGCGCGTACAGGAAGGGGCAGCCGCCAGGACCACCGCCGTACAGGGTCTCGAGGCGCAGCGGCGTCGCGCGCTCGTTCCGGGTCTGCGCATCGTCCGCGACGGCCCAGAAGGGCAGGGTCGTCGACACCATGTCGTGCGACAGCAGCTGCGCCAGGTAGGTGTAGCCGGAGGGGAGCGCCGGCTTGCGGGTCGGCGGGCGCAGGCCGTCCCGGATCTCCATGACCCAGGCCAGGGAATCCATGCGCCGCTGCAGGGTGGCGCGGGCCTTCGGGCAGCGCCGCGGATCCTCGCCGTCCACCTTGAAGCGTCGCGTCGGCGTGCCGAGGAAGTGGCGAAATCCCTGAGGGACATGGTGCGGCACGTCCCGGAGACCCGCCGCCTTCGGCATCACCTTCGCCCGAACCCCGACCGGACATCCTCCGCCATGCGCACCCATGTCATTCTGCCCCCGCCTCTTTTCGCGATCGTGGCATCGCCGGCGTGATCGGAACGTTAGTTATTCCCTTACCGGACGGACCGGTCGGCCCCCCGGCAGGGCGCGGGCCGCAGCGGATAGGGGGAAGGAGCCGGCCAAGCCTCGCCCGCGCAAGCCGCAGCCCTCGCCACGGGGCGCGGCGCCCCGGCCGGGCGGCACGATCATCCGGCGGCGCACCGATCGCCCACAAGCGACCGGGCGCACGCTCTCACGCGCGGATCACGCCCCGCTGCGCGCGGCGTGCTGCACTGGAGCCGCCCCAGGATGGGAGGCTCCCATGGACCGCTACATCGTGCTCCGCGACCTCGCCGCCGCGCGGACAGCGGCACCCTTCGACGCCTCGCCCTTCGCATCGCGGCAGGCGGCCGCCGCGGGGCCGCCGCAGCCGGCCTTCAGCCTCGGCGCGCTGAGCAAGCGGGACCTGAACGATGCGGCGCGCGACCCGACGGTGGCGGCGATCGCGCCCGAGATGGCGACCCGCCTGATCGCGCCGGTGCGGCTCGACGCCGACGCCTTCGTCGCCGCGACGGATGGCTGGGGCATCCCGGCGGTCGGCGCCGACCGCTCCTCCCGCACCGGCGCGGGTGTCACGGTCGCGGTGCTCGACACGGGCATCGACCGGACGCATCCGGCCTTCGCCGGGCTGGCGGTGGTCGAGCATGACTTCACCGGCACCGGCCTCGGCGACGGCCATGGGCACGGCACGCATTGCGCCGGCACCATCTTCGGCCGCGACGTGGCGGGCCGGCGCATCGGCGTGGCGCGCGGGGTCGGGCGCGCGCTGATCGGCAAGGTGCTGGATGCGGGCGGGGAAGGCAGCTCCGCCATGCTCTTCGACGGCCTGGAATGGGCGTCCCGCCTGGGCGCGCAGGTCGTCGCCCTGTCGCTCGGCTTCGACTTTCCGGGCTCGGTCCGCCAGCGCGTCGATGCCGGATGGCCGGTCGAGCTCGCCACCTCCGCCGCGCTCGAGGCCTACCGCGCCAATCTCGGCATGTTCCAAGCGCTGATGCGGATGATGCGCGCGCGCGCGGCCTTCGGACAGAGCTGCGTGGTCGTCGCCGCGGCCGGCAATGAGAGCCGGCGGGACCTCGACCGGCGCTTCGAGATCGCCGCCTCCCCGCCCGCCGCGGCGGAGGGCGTGATCGCGGTCGGCGCGCTCCGGCGGGGATCGCGGGGCCTCGGCGTCGCGGAGTTCTCCAACGGCTTCGCGCAGGTCGTGGCGCCCGGGGTCGACATCCTCTCCGCACGCCTCGGTGGCGGCCTGGTCGAGGCCTCCGGGACCAGCATGGCCTGCTCGCATGTCGCCGGCGTGCTCGCGCTCTGGTGGGAGGCGCTGCAGCGCCTGCAGGACATCCCCGTGACGGCCGGGGCCGTGACCGCCCGGCTGCTCGCCCATGCCGGCGCCGAGGAGCTCGACACAGGAGACGATCCGGCCGACCGCGGCGCCGGGATGGCCGCCGCGCCGGCCTGAAGCGGCGCCGCGATCGACGGGGAGTGAGCAGCCCAGGGCGGCGCCGACGCGCCATCGGTGCCGAAAAGGACGATCGCCCCCCGAGACCGGGCGCCGGCACGCGATGGGGAGGTCTCGGGCCTGCGGCTCCGGGGCACCTCGCCCCCGCCGGCGCTACTCCACCCGCAGCGCGGCGCGCAGCGTCGCCATCCCGTCCGGATCGCTCAGCGCCGCCAGCCGCGCCGCCGCCAGCCAGGCATAGCGCTGCAACAGGCTGCGCCGGCGGGGCGGCGCCAGCGGGTGCTCCGGCGCCTCGCGCAGCAGCTCGGCGGGTTCCGTCCCGTCGGGCGCCACCACCAGCCCGGCATCCGCGGGCAGGAGTTCCTGCGGGAAGTCGAGATCCACCGCGAAGTAGAGCCGGTCGCAATAGGCGCGGTATTCGGGCCACTTGCCGTCGGCCAGGAAGTCGCGCGCGCAGGACTTCACCTCGAGCACGGCGAATCGGCCATCGGGCAGCAGCGCCAGGATGTCGGCGCGGCGCCCGTTCGGCAGCGGCATCTCCTCCACGGGGGCCCAGCCCCGCAGGGCACAGAACCGCAGGGCCGAGCGGCGCACCAGGGCCGTCCGCAGGGCCGCGTCGGAAGGGGACATCGAACGCCTCCGCCATCTCCGGGGCCGCGCGTGATGAAATGGCCACAGGAAGCATCCCAACGCATGCAACCACCGGTCAAGGCAGGTGGACGCTACGATCGATAGCCGTCACATATTGCACACCATGGTAGCCACACGCTTCTCCGTCGCGCTCCACATCCTGATCCTGATCGCCATCGATACCGTTGGCGAAGCCACCAGTGCGCGCATGGCTCTCAGCATCGGGACCAACCCCGTCGTCGTCCGACGGATCGCAGGCCATCTCGCCCGTGCCGGGCTGATCTCCGTGCAACGCGGGCCTGGCGGCGCCAGCCTCGCGCGCCCGGCCAACGAGATCACGCTCAAGGAGGTCTGGCGGGCCATCCACCCCGAGAAGGACCGGCTGATCAAGGTGCATCCGCGCACCAACAAGGCGGATCCGGTGGGGCGGCAGATGCCGGACATGCTGCGCGGGCGCTTCGATGCGGCGGAGACGGTCATGCTCGACAATTTCGCCGCCAGCACCGTCGCCGACCTGATCGCGCAGCTGAAGCTCGAGCCGGAGAAGCGGCGGGCCTGAGGGTCGGTGGAAGGCCACCCCTCCGCGGCACGCCCCGGACGCCCGCGAGCGGGCTTCCGGTAGGCCGCCGTCTCCGATCGGATGTTTCCCTCGGGCGTCGATCCGCGGCTTCGATGCCTTCATCGCCCCCGAGGGGACGCCGCGGCCGGCGGCCCGTCAGGCCAGCAGCGCATCGATCGCCCTGGCCAGCCGCAGGTCGCGCGCCGAGAGCCCGCCCGCATCATGCGTGCTGAGCAGGATCTCCACCCGGTTCCACACATTCGACCATTCCGGGTGATGGTCCTGCGCCTCCGCCAGCAGCGCGACCCGCGCCATGAAGCCCCAGGCCTCGCTGAAGTCGCGGAAGCGGAAGGAGCGCCGGATCGCGTCCCGCCCCTCCACCATGGCCCAGCCCGGCAGTTCCTCCGGCAGGCGCTGGCGCGCCGCCTCATCCAGTCGCTCGATCATCCCGCTCTCCTCCTGTCGCCCGATGCCCTGGCCGGGGCGGTGCGCCGCCCCCCTTGACGCCGCGGCCCGGGCAGCCTCGGCTGGGGCCCGCCATGCCACCGACGCCCCGCTTCGCGCACCCGCCGAGCCTCGACGACCTCGTGGAGATGGCCGAGGCGGCGCTCGGCGCCATCCCCGCGCCGCTGCGCGACCTGGTGCGCGGCCTCGCGATCGTCGTGGAGGAGACCCCCGACGACGACACGCTGCGCGAGATGGGGCTCGACAGCCCCTGGGAGCTCACCGGCCTCTACCGCGGCACCCCGCTGACGCAGAAGAGCGTGCTCGATGTCCCGCGCGAGCCCGACACCATCCTGCTCTACCGCGAGCCCATCCTGCTCGAATGGATCGAGACCGGCGAGGACCTGTTCCGCCTGGTGCGCAACGTGCTGCTGCACGAGATCGGCCACCATTTCGGCCTTTCGGAGGAGGATATCGACCGGCTGGAGCGCGACGACTGAAGCGGCCCCCACTGGGCCGGCGCCCTACGGCGCCACCACCGAGGCCGCGGGCACCGCGACCCCCATCGCCATGTCGATCGCCACCGCCGACACCACCCCGACCACCGCCCAGCGCCCGTCCGGCCCCTGCGCCAGCACCGGCGCGCCGCTGGCCCCGCGGGTGCCGGCGCAGTCATGGACCAGCATCGGCAGCGCCTCCCCCTCGTCGCGGCCGAGGCCGATGGCCCGGCAGGCGGTGTCGGCCAGCAGCACCTCGGGCCGGTCCTGCTGGTAGCCGCCCACCATCAGCGGCGTGCGCGGCGGCAGCGCCGCCTCCCGCCGCAGCGGCAGGATCCGGTCGGGCGGCACCTGGATCGGCTGCTCGAGCGTCAGCACCGCCCAATCGGCGCCGCGCGGCCGGCGCGTCGCCGGATCATAGCCGGGCCCGACGCGAAAGCGCGCCGCGCGCCCCCGCGCCGCCCAGCTCCCGCGGTCGTAGCCGAGCAGGAAATGCACGGAGCGCGGCTGCACGAGCCGCCCCGTCGCGGCACCGACCAGGCAATGCGCGGCGGTCAGCACGGTCGAGGGGCCGATCAGGGTGCCGGTGCAGCGCCCGCCGAGCTCGGTCTGCACGCGCCCCAGCGCCCGCCAGGGCGGGTCGTCGGGGCTCACCGGCCGGCGCGGATCGGCGCTGCCGATGCCGGGCAGCACCGCGCGGGGGATGATCGGGTCCCGCTCCGCGGCCGTCGCCATGCCGGACAGCAGGGCCAGGCCCAGCCCGGCGGCGCGGAGGCCCATCAAGCGGGCGCGGCTCCGGGCGGCAGGTCGGCGACCAGGCTCTGCGCCGCGAGGCGCCCGGTCTGCGCCGCGCCGTTCATGAAGCCGTAGAAGGCGTCCGACAGGTGCTCGCCGGCGAACCAGATCCGGCCCGACCGCACCTCCGACCGCGCCCGGCCGCGCTTGCCCTCCTCCCACAGCTCCACATCCGTGCCGGTCAGCATGCCGGGCGGGAAGGTGGTGTAGGCGCCGAGGCTCCAGGGGTTGCGCTGCCAGTCGGTCCGCAGGAACTGCCCATTGCCCGCCCCCTCCAGCCCCGGCACGAACCGGTCGAGGCGGCGGAGGAAGCGCATCCCCTCATCCCGCGCCTCGCCGCGCGCGCGCCCGGTCTCCTGCCCGCCCATATAGAAGGTGAGCGCGCCGCCGGGGCCGGCCGGCTGGCGCGCCGCCGCATCCCAGGCCTCGGAGAAGCCGAGATCGGTCCAGGCCTCGAGCGCGAAGCCGATGCCCGGCTGCCGCCAGGGCCGGTCCCGGAAGCCCGCCCCGATCTTCTCGTTCCGCCCGAGCTCGGCTCGCGCGATGAAGCGGCGCAGCGAGGGGCGCAGCGGCAGGTCGATCGTCACCTGGCGCAGCAGGGGGAAGGGGATGGCGATGATCACGCGCCGCGCCTCCGCCTCGTTGCCGTCGGCGAAGACCAGGCGGTAGCCGGCATGCTCCCCGCCGCCCGCGCGGGCCAGGCGGACGAGGCGCCGCTTCAGGTGGATCTGCCCCGGCAGCGCGGTGGCGAGGGCGGCGATGATGCGCGAGTTGCCGCCCGGCAGGGTCAGCCGCTCATCGCTGTTGCCGAGCACCTCGACCGCCTGGCCGCGCACCGTGGGCAGGTTGAAGACCAGCTGCAGCGCCGAGGAGGCGTCCGGCTCCACCCCGTATTCCGTGCGGATCGAGGCGGTGATCAGGGAACGCACCACCGGATCGGCGACGAGGTCGGGCTGCTGGTCGAGGTATTCGGCGACGCTCAGCCGGTCGATCGGCGGGGCGTAGCGGTCGTAATCCTGGTCGATCCGCTTCGAATCCTCGGCGATGCGCTGCGCCAGCGGGCGGAGCGCCCGGGCGAGCCGCCGCTCCGGCACGCGGGCATCGCCGAAGAGGTAGGCGGAGGCCGGGACGCCGGGGAGGAGGGCGGCGTCGCCCAGGCGGTCGAAGGGCAGGCCGAGGCCGAAATTCTCGATCAGCCCGAGCATGTCGGCATGGTCGGAGTTGATCAGCTCGCCGCCGAGCTCGGTGACGAGGCCCGGGCCGAGGCTGCCCGTCTCGCTCAGCACCCGCCCGCCGAGCCGTCCCGACCCCTCATAGACATCGGCGACGATCCCGGCCCGGCGGAGATGCCAGGCGGCGGCCAGGCCGGCGAGGCCGCCGCCGAGGATGGCAACCTTGTCGGCCCGGCCGCGGAAGGCCGCGGCCGAGGCCGGCGGCGCGAAGGCGCCGAGGGAGGCCGCGCCGAGCAGCAGGCCGCGCCGCCCGGGCCCGCGCGCTTCCGCCCGCAGGGGGCGCGGCATACCGGCGGCGTCATGGTTGCTCCGCCGCGCCGCCTGCAGGGCGCGGAGCAGAAGCCGGAAGGGGGCCGAGCGTGGCATGTTCCAACCCAGGGACGATTTGCTCGTCTTGTCGCATATCCCCCCCGGCAAAGACCAGGATGAAGCCCGGATCCTTCCCCCCGCCCGTTCAGTGGCGGTGCGCGCCGGGCGCGGCGGCACCGGCCGCCTGCACCGCGAAGGGGATGTCCACCGTGCCCGCCCGCTCGAAGCGCAGGGTCACCGCCACGGTCTCGCCCTGCCGCAGCGGCTGGTTCAGGCCGATGAACATCAGGTGCAGCCCGCCGGGGCGGAGGGCGATGGTCTGGCCGGGCGGCAGGTCGATGACCGGGACCTCGCGCATGCGCATCACGTCGCCGTCGCGGACATGGGTGTGCAGCTCCATCCGCCCGGCGACCGGGCTGCTCGCCGCGAGCAACCGGTCGGGCACGCCGCCGCGATTGATGATCTGCAGGTAGCCGGCCCCCTGGCCGCCCTGCCGGGCGGCGCGGCTCCAGGGCTGGGCGATCACGAGGTCGCCGAGGGTGACGTCGTGCGCGGCGGCGGGGCGGAGGCCGCCCGCCAGCAGGAAGCCGGTGGCGGCGCCGAGCAGGGCGCGGCGGGACCAGGGGAGCGTGTCGGTCATGGCGGTTCTCCTTCGATCATGCATGGAAAGGATGGGGATGCGCGGGCTGGAATCGGCGGGACGGGCGGCGTTCAGCGTGGCCGCTCCGCCCGTTGCAGCCCCGCGCGCGCCTCGATCTGCCCGGCCAGGCGGGCCAGGCGCACCGCCTCCCGCGCCCCGATCACGGGGTCGCCGGTGTCGCAGGCCTCGACGGCCGCTTCCGTGGCGCGGGCGATCGCGTCACCTTCCCCGGCGGGCGGCGTCAACGCCCCGAGCCAGCCCAGCACCGGGTCGAGCGCGGCGCGGCAGACCCGGGTGAGCTCGGCGTTCAGCACGTCCGTGTCGCAGGCCCGGGCGGCGAGCGGGGGCGTCAGCAGCAGGGCGGCGGCCAGCAGCAGCGGGCGCATCTCAGTTCCCCCCCGCCGCACCGCGCGGCGCAGCATCCCCGGCCGCGCCGCGCGGCGCGAGGATACGGATCACCGGTGCCGGATGGCGGTATCCGGTGACCCGACGCCCGGCCTCCGGCACCTCGGTCCAGGCGGCGCTCGCCCCGCCAGGGCAATGCTGCACGGCCGCGATCGGCAACGCCGTGCCGGGGGCGAGGTCGCGGGCGAGGCGGAGCAGGACGACGAACTCGTCGTAATGCGCATCGGCCAGCATCCCGCCGGACCAGGCGATCTCGACCACCCGGTCGGTGACCTGCCCGCCATGGCCGTTGTCGACCGGCACCTCGAGCGGCGCGCGGGTGACGGCGAGGCTCCAGCCCGGCTTCGGCATGGGGCGGGCCTGCAGCACCGCCTCCGGCAGGGTGACCACCAGGCGCTCCGTGGCCAGCCCGCCGGCGCAGCCATGGGGGACGCGGAAGGCGGCGCGGACATAGGCGCCGGCCTCGGCCTGGGGTGGGTCGATGGTGACATGGGCGGCGGCCAGGCCCGGCAGCAGGACGGCCAGGGCGGCGAGGAGGGTGCGCATGGGATCTCTCCGCTTCAGAACCGGTACTGCAGGCCGGCGAACACCGCCCGGCCCGACCCGGGCTCGAACAGCGGCGAATTCGGGCTCGCCACCGGGATGACGCTGGCCGAGGCGATGTATTTCGCGTTGGCGAGGTTCCGCGCCTCGAAGAAGGCGGAGAGCCGTCCCGCCATGAGGTTCCACCCGCCGCGCAGCCCGGCCAGGGCATAGGCGTCGGTCTTCAGCGTGTTCGCGTTGTCGACATAGAAGGCCTGCGGCACCCAGTTCACCGTCGGCGCGATCCAGGCGCCCGAGGGGTGGGTGTAGCGCAGCTCCCCGGCATAGAGGTGCCGCGGCGCGCCGGGCAGCTCGTTGTCGCCGAAGGTCGGGTCGTCGTCGAAGCGGAAATCGCTGAATGTGTAGGCCTGCCGCAGCGCCAGCGAATCGCCCTCGGCCAGCGTGCTCGTGACGATGGTCCAGGCCAGCGCGGCCTCGACGCCCGTGTGCAGGGTGCGGTCGGCGTTCAGCGCGAAGGAGGTGCCGGCGCCGAGCGAGAAGAGCTGGATCTCGTCCCTGATCCAGGCACGGTAGACCGCGACCTCCCAGTCGAAGGGGCCTTCGCGGCCGCGCGTGCCGATCTCGAGCGTCGCCGCGCGCTGCGCGTCGAGGTTCTGGAAGCCGCCGCGCGGGATCTGCGGCGTCAGATCCGACAGCGTCGGCGGCTCGGTGCTCCAGGAGAGGTTGCCGAAGACCTGCGCGGTCTCCGTGACGTTCCAAAGGAAGCCGATGCGCGGGTTCACCCATTGCCAGTTGCCGCTGCCCGACTGGTTGCGCGGCGGCGCCGGGTTCAGCTCGTCGATCACGTTGCGCCAGGCCTCGCCGAGCTGCACGCCGGCGACGAGCTGGAAGCGCGGCAGCACCTCGAGATTCGACTGGAGGTAGAGGTCGGAGGTGCGCGCCTGCTCCTCCGCCGCATAGACCAGCGCGCCGCGGCTGCCGAAATTGTTCACGTAGCGCCGGCTGCGCGCCGAGCCTTGGGCGAGATTGCCGCCCATGATGGTCCAGCTCGGCAGGCCGAACACCGCGCCCTCGATCGTCGCGCGGATGAAGGCGTTGAAGTCGCCGCCATTCTGGTCGATGACCTGGAAGATCGGGTGGTCGAGCTCGCGGTCCACATAGCTGCCGCCGGCCTCGATCCGCACGCCATCCACCGGGCGCACCGCGGTGAGGGTGCCGAGGCGGAGGCTGCGGATGTTGCGCAGGTAGTTCAGCGCCAGGTTCGCCGGCGCCGCCGCCTTCGGGTTCGTCAGCGCGCTGGTGCGCGTGACGGTGCCCGGGATCTGCTGCCAGACATCGACCGCGGCGACGAAGATCCGCGTCTCCGCCTGGTTGCCAGGGCCCCAGCGCACCGCGGCGTTGCCGTTCAGCCGGTAGCTACGCCCGGCGCTGTGGTCGCGATAGCCCTGCTGGGTCAGGGCGGTGCCGGTGACGTAGCCATCCGCGCGATCCGTCGCGACGCCATAGGCGACCTGGCCGCGCGCGAATTCCCAGGAGCCCCCCTCGCCGCGCAGCAGCGCGCCGGGGGCGAGCCGGCCGGTCGGGGAGACGAAGTTGATCGCGCCGCCCAGGGTGTTGGCGCCGAGGGGGAAGGCGTTGGCGCCGCGCAGCACCTCGATCCGGTAGGCGGTGAGCGGGTCGAGCTCCTGGAAATCGCCGCTGCCATCCGCCTGGTTGGTCGGCACGCCGTCCCAGTAGAGGCGCACGCCGCGCAGGTGGAAATTCCGCGCGAGGCCGGAGCCGCGGATCGAGAGGCGGCTGTCCTCACCCCATTTCGCCGCGGCGAAGACGCCGGGGACGTATTCCAGCGCCTGCTGCAGGGTGGTGACCGCCGGGCGGTCGCGGAACTGGTCGGCCGGCACCAGGGTGACGTTGCCCGGCAGTTCGCGCAGCTGCTCCTCGCGCGCGGCGTTGTCGGGGACGGTCGCCGGGGTCAGCCGCGGCAGGCCGGCCTGCCCCTCGATGACCACGGGGGGGAGGGAGATCTCGGGGGCGGTCTGCGCCAGGGCCGGGGTCGCGGCCAGGATGGCGGCGGCCGGCCAGGCGGCGCGGCGCCGCGGGGCGCCGGGGCGGGATGGCATGGGACGGGGTGTCCTCTCCAGGACGTCGGACTAAGGCGGGGAGGGTCCCGCGCGCGCGCGCTTCGCCGTGCGGGACGTCAGGAGAGGAGGGTGGGGGGTGCTCTCGGCCCGAAGGGCGGGCCACGGATGGCGGGCGGCGGCGCGGCCAGCCCGGTGGGCGCCCAGGCGGTGCCGAGCGCGATCCAGGCCGGCGGCGGCACGAAGGGCGCCGGGACGGCGACCGCCTGCGGCAGCGCGTGGCAGGCGAGGCAGCCGGCATCGTGCCCGGCCTTGGCGGGCGGCGCCTCCCGCCCCTCGCCGTCGAGCCGGACCAGGCGCATCCCGTCGGGCGTGCACAGCTCGACCGCCATGCCCTGCCCGCCGACGCGCGCCAGGCAGAGCGACGGCGCCAGCACCGCCTGCAGGATCAGCAGGACGGCGAGGAGGCGGCGCAGCCCGTGGTCGCGACGAAGGGACAACACGCCGCGAGCATTAGGCGGCACCCCGGGGTCCGGCAAGCCACCCCGATCCCGTCCCCTCACCCCACCAGCTGCCAGAGCGCCGGGTCGGTCAGGTCGACCACCGCGTCGTCGAACACCGCGCTCTCGATCCGCGACCGCGGCTCGAAGCTCTCGAACTGCCCGCGCAGGATCAGGCTGCCCTGGCCCTCGATCACGACGCGCCGGTCGAAGAGATCGCCCCGGCCATGGACGAAGGCAGCCGCGGCGAGGCCGACGCCGGGGAAGACGAGCCGGTCGACATCGCCGACGCCGCCCTGGTCAGCGATCTCGTCGCGTCCGAAGAGGCCAGCGAACTCATAGGTATCGTCCCCGGCCGCCCCGGACAGCAGGTCCCGCCCGGCCCCGCCCGCCAGCGTGTCGTCGCCATTCCCCGCCGCCACATGGTCATCGCCCGCCCGGCCGCGCAGCACCTCGCCGAAGACCGAGCCGACCAGCGTCTCGGCGGCGGCGGTCCCGAGGATGGGCGCCGCGAACCGCGCGCCATCGGTCAGGTCGATGCGCCCGTCGTCGAAGACGACCCGCTCGACCTGCCACGAGACGAAGGGGACGTCCCAGTACTGGTTGCTGACGAGGACGCTGCCGCCGCCCGCCACCTCGATCAGCAGGCTGGTGATGCCCGTGGCGCCGTCCACGACCAGGCGGAGGCTGGCATCCTCGCGGTCATGGCCCTCGAAGCGGATCGCGTCGCCCTCCGCGGGCCGGCCGAAATCCGAGATGGTGTCGGCCCCGAAGCCGCCCGGCCCGAACCCGTAGACATCGGGCCCGGCCCCGCCGGTGAGGAAATCCTGGCCGGCACCGCCCACCAGCAGGTCGGAGCCGTCCTCGGCGGCGATCGTGTCGTCACCCTCCTGCCCCTCCAGCGTCTCGCGGAACGGGGTGCCGTAGAGGCGGTCCGGGCCGGCACCGCCCATGACGGGGCCGACGAAGCTTCCGCCCTGGCGCAGGTCGACGACGCCGTCGTCGAACACGGCGCGTTCGATCCGGGCGCCGGACTCGGTGTACTGGCCGGTGACGGTGACGCGCGACCCGCCGATGTCGATGAGCAGGTCGGTGGTCGCGAAACCGCCGACGGCACGGATGGTGGCGTCGGCGATGCGGAGGCCTCGGAAGACGAGCCGGTCGCTGTCGCCCTCGAGGCCGAGATCGGCGACGGTGTCGTTGCCGAAACCCGGCGCGAACAGGTAGGCGTCGTTGCCGGCACCGCCCTCGAGGTGGTCATCCCCGGCATCCCCGGCGAGGGTGTCGTCGCCGTCTCCCGCCAGGATCAAGTCGTCGCCGCCGAGACCCCGGAGCGTCTCGGACGCCGCCGTCCCCGCCATCGTGTCGTCGGCGGGTCCGCCGGGGCCGAGAGACAGCGGGTCGAGCGCCAGGGAGTGGCGCCCGGGATTCCACGCATCGGACCATGGATCCGCCAGGCCCGGCCGGTGCCGATGGTGCATGCCTCTCCTCCCCGCCCCGTCTTCGATCGGGGGCTTGCGGGAACATTAGCAGTCTCGGATCGCGGAAACGAAGGGCGAAAGGGCGCCGCGCGGGGCCGCCTGCCCGCCCGGATCAGGCCAGCTCGTACTCCACCTCCGGCACGTAGACCGCCTGCTCCTTGCCGAGGCGGCTCGAGAACAGGGTGAAATGCCCGACCGGCACCGGCGGGGCGCGGAACAAATTGTGCGCCTGGACATAGGCGATGAGCTTCTCGGGCGGCGCCTTGTCGGTGCGCGCCAGGGTCACATGCGGGGCGAAGCGCCGCCGCTCGGGCTCGAGCCCCGCGCGCTGCAGCGCCGTCTCCACCTTGCTCTGCAGGAAGGCGAGGCCCTCGGTCTTCTCCGCCCCGACCCAGAGCGCCTGCACCTTCCCCCCCTTCTCGAAGATGCCGAGGCCGTGCAGGGAGAGATCGAAGGCCGGCGCCCGGATGCCGGCCAGCGCCTCGTCGACTTCCTGCGCCCGCCAGGTCTCCACCTCGCCGATGAAGCGCAGGGTCAGGTGGTAGTTCTCGGGCGCGACCCATTTCGCGCCGGGAATGCCGCCGCCGGCCAGCGCGGCGAGCTGCGCCTTCAGCGCGAAAGGCAGGGCGAGGGCGACGAAGAGGCGGTGCATGGTCGGAGGTCTCCTCTGCCCCAGGGGTCGAGGGCCAAGGGTCGAGGCCTCGCCCGGCTGACGCGCGCGCTGGCGACGGCGAGGCGGTCGGCCATGCCGCGGCGCCCCCTCAGCCCGTGGCGCCGCGGCGCGGCGGGCCCGCCATCGCCTGGTCGAGCAGCGCCTCGACGGCCGGCAGCATGCGCCGGACGATCTCCTCCACCCCGCGCGCATTCGGGTGGATCCGGTCGGGCTGGTTCAGCGCCGGGTCGGCGGCGACGCCCTCGAGGAAGAACGGGTAGAGGATGACCCCCGGTCGCTCCCGCGCCAGGCGCGCATACACCTCGGCGAAGGCGCGGCCGTAATCGGCGCCGAGATTGGGCGGGGCCAGCATCCCGGCGAGCAGCGTCGGGACGCCGCGCGCCGCCAGCCGGTCGAGGATGGCGGCGAGGTTCGCATAGGTCTGCCGCGGGTCCAGCCCGCGCAGCGCGTCATTGCCGCCGAGCTCCACGATCGCCGCGCGCGGCCGCTCGGCGAGCGCCCAGTCGAGCCGCGCCAGCCCCCCCGCCGTGGTGTCGCCCGAGACGCCCGCATCCAGCACCCGCACGGCACGGCCCCGGGCGCGCAGCGCCGCCTCCAGCCGCGGCACGAAGCCCTGGCCGGGGGGCAGGCCATAGCCCGCGGTCAGGCTGTCGCCGAGCGCGAGCAGGGGGATCGGGGCGGCGGTGTCCTGGGCGCGTGCCACCGGGTTGGCGAGCAGGGCGGTGGCGGCCAGGGCCTTTGCCAGCGCCGCGCGCCGACCATATGCGCCAACACCCCGGAACCCCCTCGGCACCATGGATGTCATCGCAAGCGACCCCCGATCCCTCTCCGCCGCCGGCGAACCCGCCGGGGCCGAGCCGCTCATCGCCGCCCGGGACCTCGGGTTCAAGGTGGCGGGGGCGGCGGGGGAGGTCAACATTCTCCGTGGAGTCGATCTCTCCATCGGACGCGGGGAGGCGGTGGGGATCGTCGGTCCCTCGGGTTCGGGCAAGACCTCGCTCCTGATGCTGCTGGCCGGGCTGGAACGCCCGACCGGCGGTCGTCTCTCGGTGGCCGGGCACGAGCTTTCCAGGATGGACGAGGATGCGCTGGCCCGGTTCCGACGCGGGCATGTCGGGATCGTCTTCCAGGCCTTCCACCTGGTGCCGACCATGACCGCGCTCGAGAACGTCGCGGTGCCGCTGGAATTCGCCGGCCGGGGCGACGCCTTCGAGCGGGCCGAGGCGGCGCTCGGCGCCGTCGGGCTCGGCCACAGGCTCGGGCACTATCCGGGCCAGCTTTCGGGCGGCGAGCAGCAGCGCGTGGCGCTGGCGCGCGCCACGGTCGCCGAGCCGCCGCTGCTGCTGGCCGACGAGCCCACCGGCAATCTCGACCGCACGACCGGGGCGGCGGTGATGGACCTGCTGTTCGGGCTGCGCGCGCGGCTCGGCACCACCCTGCTGCTGATCACCCATGACCCGGCACTGGCCGGGCGCTGCGGGCGGGTGGTGCGGATGGAGGACGGGCGGATCGTCGCCGCGCCGCCCGCGTGATCGTTTCGCAGCCGCGCTGCTTCCGTCCCGGCGCCGGGCATGGCATACGCCGCGCCCGTGCGCATCCTCTACCATCTCCCGCTTTCGCCCTTTGCGCGAAAGGTCCGCCTCGCGCTCGCCGAGAAGCGCCTGCCCTTCGAGCTCCGGCTCGAGCGCGTCTGGGATCGCCGCGCGGAGTTCCTCGAGCTGAACCCGGCCTGCACCGTCCCGGTGCTGACCGAGGACAATGGCCTCGCGATCGCCGACAGCTACGCCATCTGTGAGTATCTCGAGGAAGCCTATCCGGAGGTGAGCCTGTTCGGGCGGACCCTGGCGGAGCGGGCGGAGGTGCGGCGCCTGGTGGCCTGGTTCGACGGCAAGTTCGCCCAGGAAGTCACCGCCAACCTGCTGTTCGAGAAGCAGATGAAGCGGCTGCTCGGGCGCGGCAACCCGGACGCCTCGGCGATCCGCGCCGGCTACGCGAATATCCGCGCGCATCTGGACTATCTGGGGTGGCTGGCCGAGACGCGGGCCTGGCTCGGCGGCTCGCAGGTGAGCCTGGCCGATTTCGCCGCCGCGGCGCATCTCTCGGCGCTCGACTACATCGGCGACGTGGACTGGTCGGTGAACGACGCGGCGAAGGACTGGTACGCGCGGATGAAGTCGCGACCCTGCTTCCGCGGGCTGCTGGCCGACCGGGTCAGCGGCCTCACCCCGCCGCCGCACTACGCCGACCTGGATTTCTGAGCGCCGGCGGCGGCAGGGGCGGTCAGCGCCGCTGCGGCCCCGCTTCGCTCAGCGCCAGGTTCTGCAGCGCCAGGTCGGCGGCCGGCGAATCCGGGGCCAGCGCCACCACCCTCTCCCAATCCGCCCGGGCCGCGGCGGTCTGGCCGCGCAGCTGGCGCAGGATCCCCCGCTCGAGCAGCGCCTCCGCATGGTCGGCGGAGATCGCCAGGGCCCGCTCGATCGCGCGCTCCGCCTCCCCCCCGCGGTCCAGCCGCCGCAGGGCGGCGGCGCGCAGCACCCAGGCCTCCGCCCGGCCGGGCTCGGCCGCGACGGCGCGGTCCAGATCCTCGAGCGCCTCCCCGTTGCGGCCCATGGTCCCGAGCGCGATCGCGCGCTCGACAAGGAGGTCCGGATCCTCGGGCGTGAGGGTCAGGCCCATGGTCGCCGCGGCGAAGGCGCGGTTCGGCTGGCGGGCCATGAGCCAGGCCTCGCTGGCCTGGGCGAAGAGCCCCGCGCGGGTCGCGGCCGGCGCCTGGCTGCGCGCGGCCAGCGCCTCCAGCCGCTCGGCCGCGCGGTCGGCCTCGCTCAGGCTGAGCAGGGCGAGGGCGGCGCAATGCCGGGCCCCCTCCCCCCCGCCCGCGGCGTCCCAGGCCTCGGCGAAGCGGAAGGCCTCGTCCGGATCGCCCCGCAGCATGGCGAGGCAGCGTTCGTATTGCGGCGTGTCCGCGACGCGCGGGGCGCTCTCGATCCGCGCCGGCGCCTCCGCGGCCGCATCGGCCCCGGGGCTGCGCAGGGCGAGCCACCCCGTGGCGCCGGCGGCGGCGAGCAGCACGGTCAGGCCGGCGCCGAGGAGGGAGAGGGATGCGCGGGACACGGGGCGATTCTAACGGGCGCGCGCGGGTCGGGCCAGGAGTCGACCCGCCCCCTCCCCGCGCGAGGGCCGGCGTGCTGTAGTCCACCGAATCGGGAAGGGGGGAGCGCGATGCGGGGACGCCGTCAGATCCTGGGCGGGGCGGCGGCACTGGCCGCCTCGGCGCTCGCGCTCCGGCCCTGGCAGGGCCTCGCCGCCGATCCGATCCTGCCCAGCCTCTACATGTTCATCCCCGCCGGCCCGGGCGGCGGCTGGGACGGGCTGGGCCGCGCCATCGAGCAGGTGGCGCGCGGGGCGGGCCTGGTCGGGACCTTCCAGTTCGAGAATGTCGGCGGCGCCGGCGGCACGGTCGGGCTGCCGCGCTTCGTCGCGCAGCGCCGCGGCCGCGGCGAGAGCCTGATGGTCGCGGGCAGCGTCATGGTCGGCGCGACGCTGACCAACAAGACGCCGGTCGGCATCAAGGACGTCACGCCGATCGCGCGCATGACCGAGGAGGTCGGCGTGGTCGTCGTCCCCGCTTCTTCCGACATCCGCGACATCGCCGGGCTGCTTGCCGCGCTGAAGGCCAATCCGGGCGCGGTCTCCGTCGCCGGCGGCAGCGCGGGCGGGACGGACCACATCACGCTCGGTCTGATGCTGGCGGCGCTCGGGCGGTCGGCGAAGGAGGCGTCCTACGTCGCCTTCGCCGGCGGGGGCCCCGCGCAGGCGGCGATCCTCGGCGCGCAGGTCAAGGCGGGCATCTCGGGCTATTCGGAGTTCGCCGAGCAGATCAAGGCCGGGCGCATGCGGGCGCTGGCGACGACGGGCGAGACGCGCAGCGACCCCGCCATCCCGACGCTGAAGGAGAGCGGCGTCGCGGTGGTCACGACCAATTGGCGCGGCGTCTTCGCCCCGCCCGGCCTCCGCCCCGACGCCAGGGAGAAGCTGATCCGGCTGATGACCGAGATCCACGCCCTGCCGGCCTGGAAGGAGATGCTGAAGACCCGCGGCTGGGACGATGCCTTCCTCACCGGCGACGCCTTCGCGCAGTTCCTGGAGAAGGACCGGGCGCAGATGGAGGCGGTGCTGAAGGAGATCGGGCTGGCGTGAACCGGCCCTCCGCCTGGCCGGACCTGCTGGTCGGGCTGTTCGTGCTGGGGCTCGGCGCGCTGGCGCTGTGGCAGGCGCTCGTCATCCCGGTGACGCCGCTCTACGCGCAGGTGGGGCCGCGGCTGGTGCCCTATGTCGTGGCGGGCGGGCTGCTGATGCTGGGGGCGGCGCTGTCGGGCGTGGCGCTGCGCGGCGGCTGGTCCTGGACCCTGGAGGAACTCGCGGAGGCGCCGCCCACCAACGGCCGCGCCCTGTCGCTGATGGGGGCCGGGATGCTGGCGAACCTCGCCCTGATCGAGCCCCTCGGCTTCTCCCTCGCCGCCACGGCGCAATTCGTGCTGACGGCGCGGGCCTTCGGGTCGCGCCGGCTGGCACGCGACCTGGTGCTGGCGCTGGCGCTGACCCTGGCTGCCTGGTTCCTGTTCGTCGAGGCGCTGGGGGTGAACATCGGCGCGGGAGTCGCGGAGGGGCTGGTGCTGCGCGGCCTCGGGCGGGAGGTGCCCTGAGCCATGGATCCGATCGCGGGCCTCTCGCTCGGCTTCGCCCATGCGCTGACATTGACGAATCTCGGCTGGGCGCTGCTGGGCTGCTTCCTCGGCACCGCGGTCGGCGTGCTGCCCGGGATCGGGCCGGCGCTGACCATCGCGCTGCTGCTGCCGATCACTTTCCAGGTGCCGCCGGAGGGCGCCTTCATCCTGTTCTGCGGCGTGTTCTACGGGGCGATGTATGGCGGCTCGACCACCTCGATCCTGCTGAACACGCCGGGCGAGAGCGGCTCGATCATCACCGCGCTGGAAGGCGCGAGGATGGCCCGCAGCGGCCGGGCGGGGCCGGCGCTGGCGACGGCCGCCATCGGCAGCTTCATCGCGGGCACGATCGGGACCATCGGCATCAGCTTCCTCGGGCCGGTGGTGGTGGAGCTCGCGCTGCGGCTGGGGCCGGCCGAGTACTTCTCCCTCATGGTGCTCTGCTTCGTCACCGTCTCCGCCGTGCTGGGTGGGTCGGCGCTGCGGGGCCTCACCAGCCTCTTCTTCGGGCTGATGCTGGGCCTGGTGGGGATCGACCTGCAGACCGGCCAGCCGCGCATGACCTTCGGCATCCCGGAGCTGCTGGACGGGGTGAACGTGGTGCTGGTGGCCGTGGCCCTCTTCGCGGTGGGGGAGACGCTGTACCTGGCCTGGCGGCACGTGGACGCGAAGCAGGAGGTCCGCCCGGTCGGCTCAATCCTGATGTCGCGGCGGGATGTCCGCCGCAGCATCGGGCCGTGGTTCCGCGGATCCCTGCTGGGCTTCCCCTTCGGCGTGATGCCCGCGGGCGGCACCGAGATGCCGACCATGCTGAGCTACTACGCCGAGCGGAAGCTGGCGGGGCCGGAGGCGCGGCAGGAGTTCGGCACCACCGGCGCGATCGAGGGCGTGGCCGGGCCGGAGGCGGCGAACAACGCCGCGGCGGCCGGCGTGCTGGTGCCGATGCTCACCTTCGGCCTGCCGACGAGCGCGACGGCGGCGATCATGCTGAGCGCCTTCCAGAGCTACGGGATCAACCCGGGGCCGCTGCTGTTCGAGCAGCAATCGACCCTGGTCTGGACGCTGATCGCCAGCCTCTACGTCGCCAACATCATGCTGGTGGTGCTGAACCTGCCGCTGGTGGGCCTCTGGGCGCGGATCCTGAAGATCCCGCAGCCGCAGCTCTACGCCGGGATCCTGGTGTTCGCCACGATCGGCACCTACGGGATCTCCAACAGCCTGACCGACCTGGTGCTGCTGTACGGGATCGGCGTGGTGGCGATGTTCATGCGGCGCTTCGACTTCCCGACCGCGCCGGTGGTGATCGGGATGATCCTGGGGCCGATGGCCGAGCAGGCGATGCGCCAGGCGCTGACCATCAGCCAGGGCGACTGGAGCACCTTCGTCACGCGCCCGGTGTCGCTGGCGATCCTGCTGCTGGCGGTGGCGGCGCTGGTCGGGCCGCGGCTGTGGGGGGCTTTGCGGCGGGCGGGTTAGAGAGCTTCGCACCGCGCGAATTTACGCTTGGTGCGAAGCGCCCCGGACGGTATCCTGTGGCCATGACCCTGGCCGAGTTCCAATCCGCGCGCGGCCTGAGCCTCACCACCTTGGCGGCCCTGCTGGGCCGCCCGGTCAGCACGGTGCATGGCTGGCTGCACGGAACCCGCCGCCCGGACTGGGCCAGCATGGAAGCCATCCTCGAGGCGACCGGCGGCGCCGTTACCGCCAACGATTTCGTGCTGCCGAAGGTCGGCCCCCCGCCCGGCAGGGCGGGCGCCCAAAGGCCCGCCCAGGGCCCGGCCGGGACGCAGGCGGCGCTGGAGCCTGAGGCCCGGGCGCTCGGCCTCGACCCCGCCGCCATCGCCGAAGCCGCCCTGCGCAATGCCATCTCCGAGGAGAAGGCCCGCCGCTGGGCCGAGGAGAATCGCGCCGCGATCGAGGCCTACAACCGCCATTTCGAAGACAACGACACGCCACTGGCTGAACACCGCGCCTTCTGATGGCGCCCTTCCGCTACTACGGGGGGCGCGGCGAGGCGAAGTACCTGCTGGAGGTCCAGTCCTCCCAGCTCGACGGGCTTGCGACCCGCGTCGTCGTGCCGCTTTTCGCGCTAGGGAGTCGCTACCCTGGCTTCGCCGACCTCAACCCGATCCTCGTGGTCGGGGAGGAGCGGCTGGTCATGGTGACGTCGCTCATCGCTGCCATCCCGAGGCGCCTGCTTGGCCCGCCGCTCGGCGACCTCCTCGACCAGGCCGACGAGATCACCCGCGCCCTTGGCATCCTGCTGAACGGCTTCTGAGTCGATCACCTGGTCGCGAGCCGGGATGAACCCCCGCCCCCGCCCCGTTGCTCCATCGGGTGCGCGGAATCGACCGTCGCACGCCAGGATTGCGGGAGCGACCGACCATGCCGACCTTCTTCGGGACCGAGGACAACGACACCATCAACGCGTCCAGCCTGGCCGATGTGATCTTCGGCCGGTCGGGCAACGACCTGATCCGCGCGCTCGGCGGCAATGACCGCGCCGAGGGCGAGGCGGGCAATGACGTGATCCAGGGCGCCGACGGCAACGACACGCTGCTCGGTGGCGGCGAGGACGACACCCTGTTCGGCGGCACCGGCACCGACCAGCTTCTGGGCGGCGACGGGAACGACGAGGCCTTCGGCGAGGACGGCAACGACACCATCACCGACGACGACGGCAACGACACCCAGGATGGTGGCGCGGGCAACGACGTCCTGCGCGGCGGCAAGGCCAATGACAGCCTGATCGGCGGCACGGGGGCCGACCAGCTCTTCGGCGGCACCGACAACGACTCGCTCGAGGGCGGGGACGGCAATGACCGCCTCTACGGCGAGGCGGGCGACGACAGCGTCTCGGGCGGGCTCGGGCGCGACCTGCTCGAGGGCGGCACCGAGCACGACACCCTGGAGGGCGGCGCGGGCGCCGACACCATGCTGGGCGGCGAGGGCTCGGACCTGGTCTTCGCTGGCCTCGGCAACGACCTGATGACGGGCGGCGCCGGCGACGACACCTTCCGCTTCGAGGGCCGCACGGGCACCGACCGCATCACCGATTTCTCGGTGACCGACGACAAGGTGCAGATCGCCTTCCAGGGCGTCGATGATTTCGGCGACCTGCGGATCTCCGCCGATGCAGAGGGCAACGCCGTCATCGCCTGGGGACCGCTCGCCGGCGGGCCGGTCGTCGTGCTGGAAGGCGTCGCTCCCAGCGCCCTCTCGAGCGACGACTTCTCCTTCGGCTGACGCCCCGGGCAGCGGCCGGCCCTGCCCGGGTCGGCCGCACCTTCGTTCTTCTGTCGTCTGCGCGCCCATCCCGGCCACGCCGCCAGGGTGGGCGTCCGCGCATCCGCGCGGCGCCCGGCCGGCTCAGCGCGCCGGCCAGCCCCGGCCGATCGCGGCGCGCTCCTCCGCCTCGGTGAGGGCGGTGCCGGCGCCGAGCCGCTCCAGCATCTCGGCGATCAGCGGATCCTCGGCCGAGGCCGGCGCGTAGCCCCCGGCGGCCGGCGCGGCGCGCGCCACCAGGGCCCGGAGATCCCATCCCCCCTGCGGCGCGTGGCAGGCCAGGCCCTGGAGGTCGACCCCCTGCCCGCCCGGCGCGGCGAAGACGCGGCAAATCCCGCCGCCCGCCATCGGATGGCTCGCCAGCACGCGGACGCCGTCCGGGCGCCCGCCACCGCTCGGCGCCGTCTCGAGCGCCGCGACGAGCGCGGGCCCGAGCCGCCTTCCCGCCTCCTCCTCGCCCGTGCCGCGCAGCGCCCAGCCGCCGACCAGGCCGAGCAGCAGCGAGGCGGCGACGGCCATCCCCTGGCCCCAGCGGCGGCGCGGTGGCGCGGCGCGGACCGGCGCGGCGCCGCCC
>CAZMCV010000031.1:0-29791 GCA_964564645.1 uncultured Acetobacteraceae bacterium | reverse complement strand
CCTCGCTCTGGCTGGGCGCGGAGCCGCCGCGCGTCATCGTCATCACCGCCGCCCGTCCGGGCGAGGGCAAGACCACCACCTCGGTGGCGCTGGCCCGCTCGGCGGCGATGAACGGGGAGCGCGTGCTGCTGATCGACTGCGACGTGCGCCAGCCCTCGCTCGGGCGCGTGTTCCGCTGCGAGGGCGCGCCCGGCGTCACCGACCTGCTGCTCGGCCAGGTGGTGCTCGAGCGGATCATCCGGCGCGACCATCTCTCGTCGCTCGACTACATCCCGGCCGGCGCGGCCGAGATCCACTCGCTCGGCCTCTTCATGTCGGAGGCGATGTCGGGGCTGCTCGACCGGGTGCGGCGGGACTACGACCTGATCGTCATGGACGCGCCGCCGGCGCTCGCCATGGCCGATGCGCGCGTCGTCGCGCGCCTCGCCGATGCCACATTGCTGTGCGTCAAGTGGCGCGACACGCCGCGCTCCGTCGTGCGCAACTCCCTCGGCCTGCTCGAGGAGGCGCATGCGCGGATCGTCGGCGCCGCGCTGACGCAGGTGGACGCCAAGGTGCACGGGCGCTCCGGCTATGCCGACGCGGAACTCTACCATCCCCGCTACAGCGGCTATTTCCGGGAGTAGGCACGCTTGCCCCGCTACCTCGTCACCGGCGGCGCCGGCTATGTCGGCAGCCACCTCGTCCTCGCCCTCGTCGACCGCGGCGAGGAGGTGGTCGTGATCGACGATCTGCGCCAGGGCCACCGCGCGGCGGTGCCCGAGGGTGTCGCGCTCGTCGTCGCCGACCTGGCCGACCGGGGCCGCGTCGCCGAGGTCTTCGCCTCCCACGGGCCGTTCGAGGCCGTGTTCCACTTCGCCGCGCTCTCGCTGGTCGGCGAGAGCATGCGCGATCCGCTGCGCTACTGCGCGGACAACGTCGCCAACAGCCTCTCCCTGGCCGACGCCGCCGCGAAATCCGGCTGCATGCGCTTCGTCCTCTCCTCGACCGCCGCGTTGTTCGGCGAGCCCGACCGGGTGCCGATCGACGAGGAGGCGCGCCTGGCGCCGACCAACCCCTATGGCGAGAGCAAGCTGATGGTCGAGCGCGGCCTCGCCTGGGCCGACCGCGCGCTCGGGCTGCGCTCCGCCTGCCTGCGCTACTTCAACGCCGCCGGCGCCGACCCTGCGGGGCGCATCGGCGAGGACCACGAGCCGGAGACCCATCTGATCCCGCTGGCGATTGGCGCGGCGCTCGGCACCCGCCCGCCGCTGACGGTCTTCGGCGACGACTACCCGACGCCGGACGGCACCTGCATCCGCGACTACGTCCATGTCGCCGACCTGGCGGATGCGCACCTCCGCGTGCTGCCGCTGCTGGCGGAGCGGTCGGTGCGCTACAACCTCGGCAATGGCGCGGGCTATTCCGTGCGCCAGGTGATCGAGGCGGTGGAGCGCGTCGGCGGCCGCCCGGTGCCGCATGCCTATGGCCCGCGCCGCGCCGGCGACCCGGCGGCGCTCGTCGCCTCCTCCGCGTGCATCCGGCGCGAGACGGGCTGGGCGCCGCGGCTCGGCGCGCTCGACGACATCGTGCGGACGGCCTGGGCCTGGCACGCGGCGCATCCGGACGGGTATGGCGACCGCCGCGCCGGCGGCGCGAGACCGCGCTGAGTGCGGCGGCGGGCGCGATGGTCCCCGCGCGCGGGGCCCTGGCGCGTCGCGACGCTGCCCGCCGCCGCGCTGCTGCTCGCCTGGCCGGCCTTCTGGAACGGCTACCCGCTCGTCTTCGCCGACACCGGCACCTATCTCGGCCAGACGCTGCTCCGGTATCTCGGCTGGGACCGGCCGCCCTTCTACAGCCTGTTCCTGCTGGCGACCTCCGGGCGGGCGAGCCTGTTCCTGCCGGTCGCGGCGCAGGCCCTGCTCACCGCCTGGCTGCTCGGCATCGTGCTTCGCGTGCAGGGGCTGGCGGGGAATGGCGTGCCGCTGCTGGCGGCCGCTGCCGGGCTGGCGCTGCTGACGGGGCTGCCCTGGTTCGTCGCGCAGCTCATGCCCGACCTCTTCGCGGGCCTCCTCGTGCTGGCGTTCTGGCTGATCGGCTTCCGCTGGCGGATGCTCCGGCGGGCCGAGCGCCTGGCGCTGCCGGCCCTCGCCACCCTCGCCATCGCGGTGCACCAGAGCCACCTGCCGCTCGCCTTCGGCCTGGCGGTGCTGGGCACGGCGCTCCGCCTGCTCGGCGATGGCGGGGCGGCGGCGCGGCGGGTGGCGCCGCGCCTGCTGCTGCCGCCGCTCGTCGCGGCGCTCGGCTTCCTCGCGGTGAACGCGGTCGGGCATGGGCGCCTCGGCCTCTCGCCCTTCGGCCCGGTCTTCTTCGCCGCGCGGCTGATCGATGACGGGCCGGGGATGGCGCATCTGCGCGCCGCCTGCGCGGCCGATCCGGCGCGCTACCGGATCTGCCCCCATCTTGACCGGTTCGGCCCGCACCACAACGCCTTCCTCTGGTCGGCCGACAGCCCGCTCGCCGGGCCGCTCGGCGGCCCCAAGGCCTGGGCGCCGGAGGCGCGCGCGATCATCGTGGCGACGCTGCGCGAGGCGCCGGTCGCGGTCGGGCGCAGCATGGCCGCGAACACGCTGCGCCAACTGCGGCTGCTGCGCACGGGCGACGGGCTGGAGGCCTGGCCGGACGTGCCCGGGCCGGGCCCGCTGATCGCCCGCTTCTTCCCCGCCGAGCGCCCGGCCTTCGAGGCGGCGCGGCAGCAGCGCGGGTTGCTGGAGGCGGAGGCGCGCGGCTTCGCGCCGCTGCATGCCGCGCTCGGCCTCGGCGGGCTGGCCGCGCTCGCGCTGCTGCTGGTGCTGCGCCGGCCCGCGATGGGACTGCCGGAGCGCGCGCTGGCCGGCCTCGTGCTCGCCGCCGCCATCGGCAATGCCGCGGTCACGGGGGCGCTCTCGGTGCCGACGGACCGCTACCAGGCGCGGCTGGCCTGGCTGTTCGTGCTGGCGCCCGGGCTGGCGCTGGCCGGCGCGGCGGTCAGTCGGTCAGCCGGTCCAGCCCGCGCGGGAGGCGGCGCAGCACCAGCCGCTTGAGCGCGACCGGCAGCGCCACGCCGGCGATCGTCAGCAGCACGCCATGGATCCAGAATTGCTCCGCGGTCCAGCCGATGCCGGCGGCGATCAGCAGCGCCTTGGTGCCGCCGATCGCCAGCGTGTTGAACAGGTAGATCGCCATCGCATAGCCGCCGAGGAGGACCGGCCAGGACCAGCGCGCGACGGGCGGGCGCCGCACGAGGCCGTGCAGCGCCGGGATCGCGGCGAGCCCGCACAGCACGAGCGCGGCCCGGCCGTCGAGCAGGCCGGCGGCGGCCAGGCCCATGGGCACGGCGAACAGCCCCCACCAGGCCAGCGGCGCGCGGTCGATCGCCGGCAGCCACGCCGCCTGCCGCTCCGCGACCAGCACGCCCGCGGCGAAGAACAGGAAATGCGAGCCGAAGCGGTCGAGATAGGCGATCGGCGGCAGCGCGACCGCCTGCAGCGCCAGGCCGAGCAGCACGAGTCCGATGCCGCCCGCGCCGGCCCAGGCGAGCGGCAGCGCCACCGCGGTGCAGAGGAAGAGCACGGCGAGGTACCAGACCGTCAGCGCCGGGCTGTGCGCCGTCGTCCAGAACAGGTCCCGCAGCCCGCCCCACGGCCCGGCCGGCGGGTTGTCCACATGCAGGAAGGGATCGAGGGCGAGCTTGGCGCCGAGGATCAGCAGGCCGAGGCCGAAGAAGGGCACCAGCAGCCGCACCGCCCGCGCCCGCAGCAGCCGCGGCCAGTCGGCGGGCGGCCGCGCCAGGGTGCCCGAGAGCACGAGCACGGTGCCGCTGAGATAGAGGAAGAAGGGCATGTGGAAGCGGTAGATCGCCTGGCGCAGCGGCTCGTACCACTCGATGCCGGGCGGCGCCTGCCGCGCCACGATGTGGCCGAGCACGACGAGGAGGATGGCGAGGCCCTTGGCGCGCTCGATGTCGAGGCGGCGCGCGCGCGCGACCGGCCCGCCGGCCGCGGCCTGCGCGGGCGCGTCGCGCGCGGGCGGGAGGTTGTCCGGCATCTCAGAGCTTGTGAAGCAATCGAACTTGCGAAGGAATCCCCGTCGGAATCATCGCGGAATTCCCTTCAAGATCGGCGCTGGCGGGCATTCCTTCACAAACCCTCGGCGCCCGCCGATCCGGCGGATCCGCGCGCGGCCGGCCATCGCAATCGTCAGCGTCGCGGTGCGCCCTCCGCGGGCGGGGCTGGCGCGCATGCCCCCGCGCACCCTCAGGCCGCCCGCGGCGGCGGCGCGCCGAGCGGCGCGGCCGCCTCGCGCAGCTGGCGCCGCCGCGCCGAGGCCGCCGCCTGCCGCCCCTCCAGCCGCGCGCGCGCCAGGGCCGCGGCGAAGAAGCCGAATTGCATCACCGCGGTCGTGGCGATCAGCGTGTTGTCGAAGCCGCTGTGCACCAGCGCGGCGACCAGGGCGGCGCGCAGCACCAGCCGGTCGGCGGGCGGCGCGCGCCGCGAGCCGCCCCAGATCCAGGCGATGATCGAGAGGAAGACGGCGGCGCAGCCGACCATCCCGACATCGACGGCGATGCGCAGGTACTCGTTGTGCGCGGCGTTGCTGCCGAGGTAGCGGATGCCCGGATCCTCCGGGTCGACGATCAGCTTGCCGGCGCCGAGGCCGAAGCCGAACAGCGGGCGCGCCTCGATGGCATCGAGGAAGTAGGGCCAGATGATGTCGCGGCCCGAGAAGTTGAACTCGCCGCCCTGGCTGCCGCCGCCGAGGAACCTGTCCGCCGCGTAGAGCGCGAAGGGGCCGAGCAGCAGCAGCCCCGGCACCATGCCGCCCATCACCAGGTCGACCTTGCGGCGCAGCGGGAAGACCCGCCGGTCCGAGAGCAGGAAGACGAGGGCCAGGAACAGCGCCGTCGCCGCCAGCGGCGCGCGCGCCTGCGTCGCCAGCAGGATGGCGAGGTTGGCCGCGCCGACCGCGAGCCAGGGCCAGCGGAAGCCGCGCAGGTATTCGAGCGTCGCGGCGAAGATCGCGGTGACGCAGAAGCCCGCGAGGAAGGGCGGCGAATGCATCCCCTGGAAGCGGCCGAAGATGCTGAACGCCGGGTGCAGCCCGACGATGTCCGCGGCCAGCCCCGCGACGGCGCTGACGATCGGCACCACCGCCGCGCCGCGCACCAGCGCGGTCCAGACGCGGTGCGGCGCCAGCGCGAAGGCGAGGGCGAAGGGCGCGGTCGAGCCGATCAGGCTGCGCAGCATCTCGTCGGTGCCGACGACGCGGCCCATCGGCAGCACGACGAGGCTGAGGGCGCCGAGCGCGGCGAAGACGAGGAACGGCCAATTGATCGCGCGCGCCGGGCCGTAGCGCAGGATCAGGGAGGCGGCGAGCGCGAAGGGGATTATCTTCGCCACCGCCTGGCCGAGCGCCGCGGCCGTGCCGCCGCCGGCGATGAGGTCGAGCTGGAAATCGAGCGCCAGCCCGTAGGCCAGCACCATCAGAGCGACGAAGGCGACCGGGAATTGGTAGAGCGCGAGCGCGAGCAGCAGCACCACCGCCAGCGGCAGGACCAGCAGCGCCGCTTCCGGCACGAGGATCGCGGCCAGGACCAGCGCTGTCGCACCGACGAGCGTCAACAGCAGGAGCAGTGCCGGGGAGGCCAGGGGCCGCATGGGTCCGGCTTGTCCCATGCGCGCCAGGCGGCGGCCAATCAGCGTTGCGTCAACCGCCGGTGCGCGGCGTGAGGGCGGCGGCGACGCTGGGCCCGGCGGCCGCGGCGCCGCGCGAGCCCTGGCTGACGCGGCTGCGCGCGGCGCTGATCGCCTGGGTGGTGCTGTATCACCTCGACCTGACCCTCGGCGTCTCGGCGGAGATCGGCTGGACGGCGCCGGTGCTGCGGCGCGGCTATCTCGGCGTCGACGGCTTCTTCCTGCTGTCGGGCTTCGCGCTGTGGCTCGGCTATGCCGCGCGGCCGCCGCGGGGCGCGGCCGGGATCGGCGACTTCCTGGTCCGCCGCGTCGCCAAGATCTGGCCGCTGCACCTGGTGGCACTCGGCGGGCTGGTGGCGCTGGTCGGGCTCGCCGGCGCGCTCGGGGCGGAGATCCGCGACCCCGGCCGCTTCTCGGCCGACGGGCTGCTGCTGCAGGCGCTCCTCGTGAATGCCTGGGAGACGACGGACCGGCTCGACTGGAACTATCCCTCCTGGGCGCTCTCCGTGGAGTGGGCGGGCTACCTCGCCTTTCCGCTGCTGCTGCGGGCGATGCTGGCCTTGCCCCGGGCGGCGGTGCCTGGGCTGGCGCTGGCGGCGCTGGCCGGGCTCGGCCTGCTGTCGAGCGTCTGGCCGGAGGCGGGGCTGAACTTCACCTACCACCTCGGGCTGGTCCGCTTCGGGCTGGGCTTCGCGCTCGGCCTCGCCCTCGGGCGGCTGGCGACGGAGGGATGGCTGCCGGGGCGGGGCGCGGCGCCGCTGCTCGCGCTGGCCGCCCTGCTGCTGGTGGCCGGGCTCGGGCTCGGCCAGGATGCGGTCGTGGTGGCCGGGCTGGCCGCCTGCCTGGCCGGGCTGTGGCGGCTGGGCCAGCGGCGCGACGGGGCGGCGCGGCGCCGCGCGGACCTCGCGCTGGTGGTCGGCGAGGCGTCCTTCGGCGTCTATCTCTGCTGGATCTTCGTCGAGCTCGCGCTGATCGCGCTGCTGCGGGCGACGGGGGATCCGGGTCTCGGCGCGCGGCTCGCGCTGATGGCGGGGGGGCTGGCGGTCAATCTCGGGATCGGCTGGCTCGCCTGGCGCCTGGTGGAGGCGCCGGCGCATGGCTGGATCCTGGCGCGCTGGCGGGCGGCGCGGGGGCGGGAGGCGGCGACGGCCGGATGATCCGGCGGCATCGCGCCCGGCCGATCGCGGAGGGGCGTGGCCCAGCGGCACCCGGCGGGCGGCCCGCCCGCGGCCCTTCCCCCTGCCGTCCGGGCGGCCTCACGCCGCGGCGATGGCGGCGCGGTATTCGGGTCTCGGGGTCGGGTCGTCGCCCGGCTGCAGCCGCCACCAGCTGCCATGGGTGTAGGTCCAGAGCGCGGCCGGCAGCCCCAACCCACGCAGCACCGGCAGGCTCCGGCGCAGATCCAGCGCGGCGGCGGCCGGGTCGGTCCGATGCGCGTTGGCCCCGCCGATCTCGCTGACCAGCACCGGGATCCCGCCATGCCGGGCGCGCCAGGCGGCCAGTGGCGCGAAGCGATCACGCACCGCCCCGGCATCGCCGCCCGCATAGTCATGCGCCTCGGCGACCGTGTTCGGATCCGCCGGCGGCGCGGCCTCCAGCAGCGAGGGGGCGCTGCACCATTCCCGCCCCCCCCACATCAGCACATGGCGCGGCGCCGCGCGGCGGAGCCCGGCCAGCAGGCGGTCGCGCACCGGGATCCAGCTGGCGGTGTCGGGGAAGGCGGGCTCGTTCAGCGGGGCCAGCACCACGCGGTCCGGATCGGTCCGCGGGCCGAAGAAGGCCGCCCGCTCCGCCTGCGCGCGCCACTCCGCCGCGCCCCAGGGGGCGGCATGGTCGTAGCCGTCCCAGAGGCCGAGCAGCACCGGCAGCCCGGCGGCGTTGGCATCCCGCACCGCCTCGAGCCAGAGGCCCAGCACCTCCGTCCCGGGGCCGGTCTCCCGCGCGGGGGGGAGGAAGAGGCGGGCATGGTCGAAGCCCGCGGCGCGGAAGCCTTCCCACCAGCCGGGCCCGAGCCGGCGCGGGCGATCATCCCGGGCGACCGGATACCAGCGCTCGAGATTGGCGCCGAGCCGGAGCCGGGCGAGGCGGTCGCGCAACCCGCCCTCGGCGGCGGCGCCCCCGGCCAGCGCCGCGCCGCCGATCCCGCCCAGCAGGGCCCGCCGCGGGAGGAGCGGGGTCACGCCTGCGCCCCCGCGGTCACCGCGCCGAGCCGCCCGCGCAGGTAGCCGAGATTGTAGGCCGCCCCGCAGCGCGCCCGCAGCAGCGCCGGGGAGCCGGCGGGCCAGAGCAGCAGCGGCGCCTGCACCGCCAGCCGCCCCGCCGCGCCCAGCATCCGCGCGGCCCGGACGCCGTGCCGCCGGTCGCGCAGCGCATCCGTCGCGCCCTGCCAGAACAGGCGCGACAGCAGCCAGGACGGCCGCAGCCGCTCGCGCTGGATGCTGTGGCGGACGCCGATCGCGCCGTCATAGAAGCTGCGGTGCCCGGCCGCGCGGAGCGCCGACAGCACCTCGACCTCCTCGCCCGAGAGCAGCCGGTCGCCGACCCGCCCGAGCGCCTCCGGGAAGCCGCCCAGGGCCGTGAGCGGGCCGCGCGCGAAGGCCATGTTGGCGCCGTAGATCTCGACCCCCTGCGGCAGCGCGGCGGTGCCGGGCTCGCCCGCGCCGGGCCATTCGACGATGGTCAGGACGCCGCGCAGCGCGCCGGGCCACCACGGCGGCAGCGGCGCCTCCCAGGCCGGCAGGATGCGGCCGCCGAGCGCGGCCACGTCCGGCGGCAGCGCGGCGATCCGTCGCAGCAGGGCCGCCGCCCAGCCCTCCTCCGGGACCGCGTCGTCGTCGAGATAGGCGACCCAGGTGCCCCCGGCCGCGGCGAGGCCGAGGTTGCGCGCGCGCGACAGGCCCGGCGCCTCGACCCGGATCAGCCGCGCGCCATGCCGGGCGGCGAGGCCGGCGATGTCCGCCGCCGCCGGGGGGGCGGAGGCGCTGTCGACGACCAGCAGCTCGGGCGCCGGGAAGCCGGGTGCCGGGGCCTGGGCCGCGAGTCCGGCGAGGCAGGCGGCGAGGTAGCGGGGCCGGTCCCGGGTGCAGAGCACGACCGAGAGGCTGACCGGCGCCGGGCCAGGGGCGGGGCCGGGGAGGGGGGCGGGGCCGCTCATGGCCCCGCCGCGGCTCGGATCAGCCGCCGAAGCGGAAGGCGCCCGGCACGCTCTGCGGCTCCGGCGCGGCGCCATCGCCATCCGGCGGGCCGAGGCGGGTGGCGGAGGCGGCCTGCTGCTGCTGCTGCGCCTCCTTCAGCCGCGTCTCGACCTGGCGGAGCAGCCCCATCAGCCCGTTGGCGATCCCCGGCAGCTGGACCAGGGGGACGATGAGCTGTCCGGCCGGCACCGGCTTCCCGTCCGGGCCGGTCTGGGCCAGCGTCAGCCGGGCGACGCCATGGGTGACGCTGGCGTCGAGCAGGCCATCGGCGAAGAGGGTGATGCGCGTATCGGGCATGGTCTGGGCCTTTCCTGCGGCGCCCGGGATCCCCGGGCACGGGCGGCGGGACCATACCACCGGACGGCGCCGGGCGCGCGGCGGCCGCGCCCGCGCACGGCCGGACCGCGCCGGCCGCCGGGCGGCTACTGCTCCTTGAAGGCGCGGTGGAAGCTGTCGCGGATCGGCTGGGTGATGTAGCGGAAGAAGCTCCGCTCGCCGATCTGGATATGCGCCTCCACCGGCATGCCGGGGGTGAGGAAGACGTTGGGCAGGCTGGCAAGCTGGTCCTTGTCGATCAGGATGTACGCCCGGTAGTATTGCTGGCGCGTCTGATCGTTGGTGGTCACGTCCGCGGCGACCCAGGTCACGTGGCCGTGCAGGTAGGGCACCAGGCGCTGCTTGAAGGCGGGCAGCCGGACCTCGGATTGCAGGCCGGGATAGACGACGTCGATGTCGTGCGGCTGGACGTTCACCTCGGCGACCAGGCGGTCATTGTCCGGCACCAGATCCATCAGCGGGTCGCCCGGGCGGATGACCCCGCCCACGGTGAAGACCTTGAGGTTGACGACGGTCCCGTTCTCCGGGGCGAGGATCTCGCGGCGGACCATCACGTCGCGGGCGGCGCGCAGCTTCTCCTCGGCCTCGGCGAGCTTGGTGCGGACCTCGCGCATTTCGGTCGAGACGTCCTGCAGCCGCTGGTCGCGGAGCTGCTGCATCTGCCGCCCCGATTCGTCGATCGCGGCGCGGGCGCGGTCGATCTCGCCGATCTCGAGCTGGATGGTGCCTTCCACCTGGGCGACGGCGCGCTGCAGGGCGAGGACCTGCGGCAGGCGGGCGAGGCCCTGGCGGAGCAGGTCGGAGGTCACCTTCTCCTCCTGCTTGACCAGCTCGAGCTGGCGGCGGGCGGCGGCGAGCTGGCCCTCATTCGAGAGGATGGTGGCCTTCTGCTGCTCGATCCGGGTCTGCAGCACGTCGATCTGGCTGTTCAGGCTGACCTGGCGCGCCTCGAACAGGGCGCGCTGGCCGGTCATCGCCTCGAGCGCGCGGGGGTCGTTGCTGTCGAGCAGTTCCTTGGGGAAGGTGATGGCGCCGCTCAGCCCGTGCTCGGCCGTCAGGCGGGCATCCTGGGCGAGGAGCGCCCAGCGCTGCGCCCGGATCGCCTCCAGCGAGCTGTCGGCCTGGATGTCGTCGAGCCGCATCAGCACGTCCCCGGCCTTCACCTTGCTGCCGTCGCGGACCAGGATCTCGCGGATGATCCCGCCCTCGAGGTGCTGGATGGTGCGGCGCTGGCCCTCGACCTTGATGATGCCGGGGGCGATCGCGGCCTCGGCCAGCGGGGCGAAGACCGACCAGGCGCCGAAGCCGCCGATGAAGAGCAGGAAGACGACGGCGCCGAAGATCATCGGCACCCGGGTGCGGGGGGCGGAGGCGTCGAGCAGCGGCTCGGGCGCGAAGGGCGGCAGGGGGTTGCCGATCTCGCGCCGCCCATAGGGCGCGGGCGGGCGCGCCGGCGCCGCGGGCGCGGGCATGCGCGCGGTGTCGGAAGCGGCCACCGGGCCTTCGCCGGCCGCGGTCACCGCCTGATCGGCCGGCACCCGGGCGGTCTCGGCGCGCAGCGGCAGGGTGGACGTCTGGTCGCTCATCGTGCGGCGGATCCTTCGAGGCGCGCGGACGCCGCGCCGGGGCCGGCCAGGACGGGGGGCGATCCGGCGGCGGGGGTCGGCACCTCGGCCGGGCGGGGCGGGGCCATCAGGCGCTTCAGCACCTCGGCGCGCGGGCCGAACATCTCCATCGCGCCCTCCTTCAGCAGCAGCACCTTGTCGACGCCCTGCACCAGGGTGGGGCGGTGCGAGACCAGGATCACCGTGGTCTCCTGCGCCTTCAGCCGCTCGAGCGCGCGGATCAGCCCGGCCTCGCTGTCGCCGTCGAGGTTGGAGTTGGGCTCGTCCAGCACGACGAGCTTGGGGCGGCCGAACATGGCGCGCGCGAGGCCGATCAGCTGGCGCTGGCCGCCCGAGAGGTGCATGCCGCCCTCGCCGATCCGCGTCTCGTAGCCGTTCGACAGCCGCAGGATCATGTCGTGGCAGCCGGCGAGCTTGGCGGCCTCGTACACGTCGTCGGGCTCGGCCTCTCCCATGCGCGCGATGTTCTGGAACACCGTGCCGTCGAACAGCTCGACATCCTGCGGCAGGTAGCCGACATGGCGGCCGAAATCCTCGCGCTGCCACTGGAACACGTCGGCGCCGTCGAGGCGGACATTGCCGGCCGAGGGCGGCAGGGTGCCGATCAGCAGACGGATCAGCGTGGTCTTGCCCGCGGCCGAGGGGCCGATGACGGCCAGGCTCTCCCCCGGCGTCAGGCTGAAATTCACGCCCTTGATCATCGCGACGCCCTGGCCGGGGAAGGCGTAGGAGACGCGCTCGACCGCCACGCGCCCGGTGGGCTCGGGCAGCGGCAGGCCGGGCGGGCGGATCCGCGGCATGGACAGGAAGGCCTCGAGCCGGCGGAAGGATTGCCGCGCCTGCACCAGCTGCTTCCAGCCGCCGATCATCTGCTCGACCGGCGCCAGGGCGCGCCCCATGATGATCGAGCCGGCGATCGAGGCGCCCGCCGTGATCTCCTGCAGCAGCACCAGGTAGGCGCCGACGCCGAGGATGCCGATCTGCACCGCCAGGCGGAAGAACTTCGTCATCGCCAGCAGCACCGAGGCGCGGTCGAGCGCCCGCTGCTGCGGCACCGCCATCGCCGCCACCGAGCTGCGCCAGTGCGTGATCACCGCGGGCAGCATGCCCATGCTGTCGATCACCTCGGCATTGCGCGAGATGCTGTCGGCCCGGCGCTGCGAGGCCATGGCGGCGGTGTTCGCCTCGCGCAGCAGCTTCGAGGTGGAGAACTCGCTGGCCAGGGTCAGCGCGAACAGCACAAGCGCGCCGCCGAGCGCGATCCAGCCCATGATCGGGTGCAGCATGAAGATGACGGCGATGAAGATCGGCACCCAGGGCACGTCGTAGAGCGAGAGCGAGGCCGGCGAGCTGAGGTAGTTGCGGCAGACCGCGAGGTCGCGCAGCGCCTCCATCCGGTAGGGCTGGCCGCGCAGGGTGCCCTCGATGGCGCGCACGAAGCCCTCCGGCGCCACCCGGTTCTCCACCCAGGTCGCGACGCGCTGCATGATCTGGCTGCGTACCGCCTCGAGCAGGGCGAGGACGAGGATCGCGGCGATCGCGATCAGGGTCAGGTAGAGCAGCGTGTCGAGGATCCGGGTGGCGAGCACCCGGTCGAACACCTGCATCATGTAGATGGAGGTGGTGAGCTGGAGGAGGTTCACGACGCCGCTGAACACGCCGACGAGCAGGAATTGCTTGCGGCAGGCGCCGATCGCGCGCTGGAGGATGGTCTGCCCGGCGGGGCCGGCTAGCGGGCCGCCCGAGGCGGCGCTGCGGGGCTGGAGCATGGGGTCGGTCAGCCTTCCTGGAGCCGGTGCGGGCAGGGCGCGCCCGCGGGGCGGTCCTCGCCCCGGAGACTAGGGCGGGAGCGTGAAGAAAACACGGCCGCGCGCGCCCGGGTGGCGGCGGGCCGGGCGGCGGCGGGCGGCGCGGCCGGGATCGTCATCGCCAGACGAGCCGCTCGAGGGTCTCGGGATGGCCGGCCAGCCAGGACACGGCCGCCGCGGCCAGCAGCAGCGCGACGAGGTTCGCCAGCACCAGCCGCAGGAAGCCGGGGGGCCGCCCGAGCTGCCCGAGCTGCGTCGCCACCGCCTCCCGCCGCACCTCCTCGACCCGGTTGTGCAGGTAGCGGAAGGCGAACTCGCTGAGCTCGGCCAGCGCCTGGGCGCGCAGCGCCTCGACCGCCGCGGGCGGGGTGCCGCCGCGCTCGGCCTGCTCGACGGCGCGCGCGAAGGCGACCTGCGCGATCAGCCGGTCGTCCTCGCCCTGGCCGGTGCGGAAGGCGGCCAGGCTCGGGACCGGCGGGGTTGCCGCCGGTGCGGGGGTCGTCGCGCTCCGGACCGGCTCGGGCCGGGTCTGCTCGGTCGTCGCCATGCGCAAGGGCTCCGGGTTCGGCGGCAAGAAGACGCCACCTCGACCGGGCACGCGGGAACGGGCAGCCGGTCGAGAGGCTCATAGAGCCACTTCCACCGCGCCGCGAGCCGCCCATGCGTGCCCGATGCGCGTTACAGGCCACAATCGCGGCCGGGCGCAAGCGCCAACTGGGTCCGCCGCGCCCCGGGAGCCGTGCGCTGGCGCACGCCGCGATGCGCGGGGCGCCGGTCCGGCCCCGGCCGGCGGCGGCGCGGCATCCGGCGCCTTGCGGCGCGCGCTCCATCACCTTGTGGCGAGGCGGCCCGCGCGGCGTGCCGGCCGATGGCCGCGCCCGGCTCGTAATTCCCTGATCGGGCAGGATTTTCGACCCGTGCGCGCCGCGCCATCGGGCATGACGGCTCGCGGGACCGGAACTTGGCCCGTCATCGACGCACATGGGATAGCCGGGACGGGATCAGGCATCGCCCGGGGGAAGCATGGTCGTTCGCAGGAAGCGCGGCTTGGGGTCGTTCGCGCTCGGGGCCGCGATCGCGGCCGGCCTTGCGGGTGCCGCGCCGGCGCAGACGGTCCCGCCGGCCGACATCGCCCGCGGCGTCACCGTCACCGGCCGCGCGCGGCCGGATTTCGACCCGGTCGGGGTCCGCATCGGCGGCTTCCGCCTCGGCGCCTCGGCCGATGCGGGGATCGGCTGGGACAGCAACGTCTTCGGCCGCGCCTCCGGCGTCGTCTCCGACGGCTTCGCGCAGCAGACCGGCCGGGTCGCCCTCGACAGCGACTGGACGACGCATGCCCTCGGCGCCTCGGCCAGCATCGACGCGCGGCAGTACTTCAGCGAGTCGAGCCTCGACTGGACCGACTGGGATGCCGGCGGCTATGGCCGCTACGATTTCTCGGCCGATGCCAGCGCGAATGCCAGCTACCGGCACTACCGCCAGCACCTCGACGTCTACAGCACGGACGTGCAGGCGAGCGGCATCACCCGGCCCGTCCCCTATGATTCGGACGAGGTGCAGGTCGGCGGAACGGCGCGCTTCAACCGGGTCGGCCTGCTGGCGACCGGCCTCTACCGCACCTTCCGCTTCGAGGACGTCCCCGGCGCCGGCAGCGCGGGCCAGCTCTCGAACCAGTCCTTCAACACGGCGATCGGCGCGCTCGGCGTCTCCTACGCGCTGGCGCCGGGGCGCTTCGTCAACGCCGTCCTGCGGCTGCAGGACATCGCCTACACCAACAGCACGGTCGGCAACGATCCGCGCTTCGGCAAGGACAGCATCACCTGGGCGGCCCTGCTGGGCTTCCAGTACGATTTCGACGGGGTCTGGCAGGGCAGGATCGAGGCCGGCTACCAGCAGCGCGACTACGAGGGATCGGAGCTCCGGCCGCTGCGCGGCCCGGCGATCGAGGGCGGGCTGACCTGGTCGCCGACCCTGCTGACCACGGTCCGCTTCGTCGTCGCCACGCGGCTCGAGGAATCGATCCGGGTGAACGCGACCGGCTACCGGCTGAACACCGGCGGCATCGGGGTCGACCACGAGGTGTTGCGCAACGTCATCCTCAGCGGCGACGTTGCGCTGCGCAACCTGCAGTACCGCCAGCCGAACCAGACCGCCACCGAGCTCGGCTTCGTCCTCGGGGTGCGGTGGCTGATCAACCGCAACATCGTTCTGTCGGGCAGCTACGCCTACACGGACCGGCTGCAGGCGACGAATGGCCTGACCGAGTTCGACCGCAACCTGCTGATGGTGAGGCTGCGCATTGCCCTCTGATGCCGGAACGGCGCCGCCCGGCGGGGCGGACGGGCTCGGCGATGTGCCGCAGCGCGCGCTCCTCGGGCTCCGCTTCGCCGATCTGGCCGAGGAGGAGGTGCTGGCCCGCCTCGCCGCGCGCGACCCGGCTGCGCCCTTCGCCTATGTCACGACCCCGAACGCCGACCACCTGGTGCGGCTGGCGCGGCAGCCGGCGCTGCGGCCGCTCTACGAGGGGGCGGCGCTGCGGCTGCTCGACAGCCGGGTGGTGGCGCGGCTGGCCCGCGCCATGGGACTGGCCGCGCCGCGCGTGGTGCCGGGCAGCGACCTGACCGCGGCGCTGTTCGAGCGCGGGCTGGTCGCCCCGGGGGAGCCGGTGACGGTGCTGGGCGCGCCGGCGGAGGCGATCGCCGCGCTGCGCGCCCGCTACGGGCTGCGGGCACTCGCCCATCACGACCCGCCGATGGGGTTCGATGCCGATCCGGCGGCGATGGCGCGCGCGCTCGACTTCCTGGAGGCCAATCCGGCCCGCTTCACCTTCCTCGGCGTCGGCTCGCCCCGGCAGTGCCGGGTGGCGCTGGCGCTGGTGCGGCGCGGGCGGACGCGGGGCATCGGCCTGTGCATCGGCGCGAGCCTGCTGTTCCTCGCGGGGCATGAACGGCGGGCGCCGCGCGCGGTGCAGCGCGCCGGCATGGAATGGGCCTGGCGCCTGGCGCAGGATCCGCGACGGCTCGCCGGGCGCTACCTGCGCGACAACCCGGCCATCTTGGCCCTGCTCTGGCGGGAGGCGCGGGCGGGGCGCGGGTGAGGGGGTGGCCCCGGGGGCAAGGCAGATCGGGGAAGGGAGGGAACTCCCTTCCCCGAAACCCCAACCCACCTTTTTCTGCTCCCCTTCCGCTTTCCCGCGCGTCGAGGCTGAAGCGCCATCGCACGGACCGCGCGGCGGCACGACAAGGAGCAGAAAGAGATGAGGTGTCCCGGGAGAATGCCTTCTCCCCGGCCTTGCCTTGCCCGCCGCGACAGAGGCGACGCCGATCGCCCTGGCCACGCCGGCGCGCGCTTGCCCCGGCGGCGCCGCCATGCCATAGGGCCGCCGCCGGCGCGGGGGAGACCCCGCGGCGGCAAATCCGCACGCGGCGCGCCCTTCCATCGGAACGGGTCCGGTCCCCCGGGGTTTTCCCGGGGGGAGCGCCGCGGAGGCCCAACCGGACATCTGGAAGGAAGGAACTCGCCCCATGGCGATGCCCCAGGTCACGCTCCGCTCGCTGCTCGAGGCCGGCGTCCATTTCGGCCACCACACGCGGCGCTGGAACCCGCGCATGTCCCCCTACATCTTCGGGGTGCGCAACCAGGTCCACATCCTGGACCTGCAGCAGACCGTCCCGATGCTCGACCGCGCGCTGCGCCAGGTGCGCGACACGGTCGCGGCCGGCGGGCGCGTGCTGTTCGTCGGCACCAAGAAGGCGGCGGCCGAGTACGTGGCCGAGGCGGCGACCCGCTGCGGCCAGTACTACGTGAACCACCGCTGGCTCGGCGGCATGCTGACCAACTGGAAGACCATCACCGGCTCCATCAAGCGCCTGAAGCAGATGGAGGAGCGGCTCGGCGGCGACACGCGCGGCCTGACCAAGAAGGAAGTGCTGATGCTGACGCGGGAGCGCGACAAGCTCGACCGCGCGCTCGGCGGCATCAAGGAGATGGGCGGCCTGCCCGACATCCTCTTCGTCATCGACGTGGTGAAGGAGAAGCTGGCGGTCGAGGAGGCCAACAAGCTCGGCATCCCGGTGGTGGCCGTGGTCGACAGCAACGCCGACCCGCAGGGCATCGCCTTCCCGATCCCGGGCAATGACGACGCGATCCGCGCCATCAACCTCTACTGCGACCTGGTCGCGGGCGCGGTGTTCGACGGCATCTCGGCCGAGCTGCAGGCCTCGGGCGTCGATATCGGCGCGTCCGAGGACCTGTCGGTCGAGGAGGATGCCGCGGCGCTGGAGGAGGGGCCGCCGGCCGCCGAGGCGACGGCGGGCGAGGACTTGGCGATGTTCGAGGCGGCCGAGGCCGGCCCGGCCGCCGGCGCGGAGGAGGCGCCGGTCGAGGCCGCGGTCCCGGCCGAGGGCGACCAGGCCGCCGCCGCGGGCTGAGCCGGAAGGCGGGACGGATGGGGCGGCGGCGCCCCCGGCCCGCGAAGGATCGGATGGTGCGACGGTCCTGGCGCGCGCGGGATGGCGCCGCCGGGCCGGATGCGAGACAGCACGGAGGATGGCCATGGCCGAGATCAGCGCGATGATGGTCCGCGACCTGCGCGACAAGACCGGCGCGGGCATGATGGACTGCAAGAAGGCGCTCACGGAGTCGGGCGGCGACATGGAGGCCGCGGTCGACTGGCTGCGCAAGAAGGGCCTGGCGGCGGCGGCCAAGAAGTCGAGCCGCACCGCCGCCGAGGGGCTGGTCGGCGTCGCCTCCGGCCCGAACGTGGCCGCGATGGTCGAGGTGAATGCCGAGACCGACTTCGTCGCCCGCAACGAGACCTTCCAGGCCTTCGTGGCCGAGGTGGCGGGCCTGGCGCTGTCGGTCGGCGACGATGTCGAGGCGCTGACCCGCGCCACCTACCCCGGCACGCGCCACAGCGTGGCCGAGGAGCTGACCCGGCTGATCGCCACCATCGGCGAGAACATGACGATCCGCCGCGCCCGGCGCTTCGAGGTCGCCGAGGGCGCCGTCGCGACCTATGTACACAACGCGGTCCGGCCGGGCCTCGGCAAGATCGGCGTGCTGGTGGCGCTCGCGGGCAAGTCCGAGATGGCGGTGATGGAGACGCTCGGGCGCCAGATCGGCATGCATGTCGCCGCCGCCCGCCCCGAGGCGCTCGAGGTCGACGCGGTCGACCCCGCCGCGCTCGAGCGCGAGAAGAACGTGCTGAAGGAGCAGTCCCGCGCCTCCGGCAAGCCCGAGGCGATCATCGAGAAGATGGTCGAGGGCCGCATCCGCAAGTACTACGAGGAAGTGGTGCTGCTGGAGCAGGTCTGGGTGCATGACGGCGAGAGCCGGGTGAAGGCGGTGGTGCAGAAGGCCGGCCTCAAGCTCGAGGGCTTCGCCCGCTTCCAGCTCGGCGAGGGTGTCGAGAAGCAGGCCGGGCCGGATTTCGCCGCCGAGGTCGCGGCCGCGGCCGGCATCACCCAGAACCCGGGCGAGCCGGCGACCTGATCGCCGGGGGCGGCGCCCGGCGCCGCCCCGGGGCACCCCCCCGCACCGGCGCGCGGTCCGGCGCCGCACGCCGATCAACCTCCGGTCAACCCCCTGCCGCCGGGGCAGCGCGTGCTTGCCCGGCGGCAGGGGGGTCCCTATGGTTCGCCTCCGACCTGCCTCCGCTGTCCGATGGTCCCCGACGCCATGTCCTCCCCGCCCGCCTACAAGCGTGTCCTGCTCAAGGTCAGCGGCGAGGCCCTGATGGGGCGGCGCGACTACGGCATCGACACCGCCGTCTGCCGCGGCATCGCCGAGGATGTGCGCGGCGTCATCGCCCTCGGCGTCGAGGTCTGCATGGTGATCGGCGGGGGCAACATCTTCCGCGGCATCGCCGCCTCGGCCGCCGGCATGGACCGCGCCCAGGCCGACTACATGGGCATGCTGGCGACGGTGATGAACGCGCTGGCCATGCAGTCCGCGCTCGAGAAGGTCGGCGTGCCGACCCGGGTGCAGAGCGCGATCGCCATGGAATCGGTCTGCGAGCCCTATATCCGCCGCCGCGCCATGCGGCACATGGAGAAGGGGCGGGTGGTGATCTTCGGCGCCGGCACGGGCAATCCCTTCTTCACGACGGACACCGCCGCCGCGCTGCGCGCCGCCGAGATGGGCTGCGACGCCCTCCTCAAGGGCACGCAGGTGGATGGCGTCTATTCCGCCGATCCGCGCAAGCACCCGCAGGCCGAGCGCTACGAGACGCTGACCTATCTCGACATGCTGGCGCGCGACCTCGCGGTGATGGACGCGGCGGCGATCAGCCTGGCGCGCGAGAACCACCTGCCGATCATCGTCTTCAACATCCACGAGGCCGGCGCCTTCACGGCGGTCATGCAGGGCGAGGGGCGCTTCACGACGGTCGTGGACCTCTAGGGGATGCCGCGGTCGCATGTGCCCGCGCCGCCGGCCCCGGCATCGTGTCCTTCCCGCGCCGTCGCGCACGCGGGTGATTGCGGCTGAACGCGGTCCGCCTCCCCGGCCCCATCCGATGCCTGGGTGCCGGCGGGCTGGAGGGCGTCGCCGCGGCCGGGCGCGCGATCGGCATGCGTCCCGCCCCCGGGGTTCGGCCGAGGGCTTCGGGGACCGGCGGGCCGCCCGGGCATTGATTCCCGGTTGATGCCCCCGCACTCCGCATGCGAAGCCCGGATGCGTCAGACTGGAAACGCGCCGGCCCGTGCGGTCCTATCGCCGGGCGGGCCGCCGGGCGGGATGGGGGCCGGACCCGGCCGCCGGGCAGAGGAGATCGGGGCGTCCCCGCCGCCGCGGGAGGCGTCGGGAACAGGACCCGGGTCGCACCGGGGTCGAGGACAGGGAACCAAGGCCATGGCGTCGGATGTCAAGACGCTCAAGCAGGACCTCCAGCGCCGCATGGACGGCGCGATCGAGACCTTGCGCAAGGAATTCGCCGGGCTGCGCACCGGCCGCGCCAGCCCCGCGCTGCTCGAGCCGATCCGGGTCGAGGCCTATGGCGGCATCACGCCGCTGAACCAGGTGGCGAACATCTCGGTCGCGGGGCCGGGCCTGCTCTCGGTCCAGGTCTGGGACAAGTCGCTGGTCAAGGCGACCGAGAGCGCGATCCGCGAAGCCAATCTCGGCCTCAACCCGCAGACGGAGGGGCAGGTGATCCGCGTGCCGCTGCCGCCGCTGACGCAGGAGCGCCGCAACGACCTGGTCAAGGCCGCCGCCCGCTACGCCGAGCAGGCGCGGGTCGCGATCCGCGGCGTCCGGCGCGACGGCATGGAGCAGATCAAGGCCATGAACGCCGACAAGAAGGCGCCGATCAGCGACGACGAGGCCAAGCGCGCCCAGGACGAGGTGCAGAAGCTGACCGACCAGTCCATCAAGCAGGTCGATGCGACGCTGGCGGACAAGGAGAAGGACATCCGGCAGGTCTGACCGCCCGCGCCGGCATGCCCGACATCCGCCATCCTGGTAGCGATCATCCAGGAAGGGCGGGGGGCAGGCTTTCGCATCCCCGACGCCTCCCCACGCTCTGAGCGGGGCCCCGACCCTCCCGCGCACGAGGATCCGACCCGCCACGATGTCCGGCGCCCTCAAGTCCTGCCCGCCCCCCGACGCCCTCGGCGCGCCGGATGCGGCCCCGCGAAGCTCCGACCCGGGCCCGCAAGCCGGCGGCGGCGATGCCGCGCCGCCCGTGGCCCGGCACGTCGCCATCATCATGGACGGCAACCGGCGCTGGGCGGAGGCGCGCGGGCTGCCCATCGCCCTCGGCCACAAGGCCGGGGCGGAGGCGGCGCGGCGCGCCATCGAGGCGTCGGTGGAGCACGGCGTCGGCTGGCTGACCCTCTTCGCCTTCTCGTCGGAGAACTGGCTGCGCCCGGCCGAGGAGGTGACGGCGCTGACCGGCCTGCTCCGCCTCTACCTCCGGACCGAGGTGGCGACCCTGGCGAAGGAGGGGGTGCGGCTGCGCGTCATCGGCGACCGCGCCCGATTCGGACCCGACCTCGCCCGCGAGATCGAGCGGGCGGAGGCGGTGACGGCGGCCGGCCAGCGGCTGCATCTGACGATGGCGCTGTCCTATGGCGGGCGCGCCGAGATCGCCGCGGCGGCGCGCGCGGTCGCCGAGGCGGTGCGCGCCGGCACGCTCGACCCGGCCCAGGTGGACGAGGAGGCGCTCGCGTCCCGCCTGTTCACCCGCGACATGCCGGACCCCGACCTGATCATCCGCACCTCGGGCGAGCAGCGGCTGTCGAATTTCCTGCTGTGGCAGGCGGCCTATGCCGAGTTCGTCTTCCTCGACGTGCTGTGGCCGGACTTCGCGGCGTCCGACATGGCCGCGGCGCTCGCCGATTTCGCGCGCCGCGAGCGCCGCTACGGCGCCCGTTGCGCCGGGCCGGCCGGCGCGGCGTGAGCATGCGGGAAGGAATGCGCGTCGGCCCGGGCCCCGGGTGGGTTCCCCGGTGATGGCATCGGGCCCCGCTTCGCCATGCCGCGCCGCCGGCCATCCCGGGGGGGGCGCGGCGCCATGCCCGCCCGCCCCGATCGGCGAGGGAGTTGCGCGGTGACGCGGATGGGCATTCCCTTGCCGTTCCGATCGGCCGGCAGGCTCTGAGCGGGGCGCTGCCGGGGAGGCGTGGTGTTGGATCAGGACAAGGCGGCGGCGATGGCGGGTGCGGGCGCCTCCCCGGGCGGGATGGCGGCCTCGCTCGGCCAGGCGCGCTGGCGCGATCTGCGCAGGCGGATCCTGTCGGCGGCGCTGCTGCTGCCGACGGCGGTGCTCTGCATCTGGCTCGGCGCCGAGGCCTGGACGGCGATGATCGCCGCGGCCTGCGCGCTGCTGGCCTGGGAATGGGTGCGGCTCTGCGGCTATTCCAGCCGGAGGCTGCCGGGCATGGCCGTGCCGCTGGCGGTGCTGGCGGCCGGGACCGTCGCGGTCGAGGGCGCCTTCGCCGCGGCGCTCGGCCTGGTGCTGGCCGGGGGTGGCCTGGTCGCCGCCATCGCGCTCGGGACCGCGCGGCGCCGGGCGGATCGCGGCGGGCGGCCCGGCGCGGCGATCGTCCACCCCGCCTGGCTCGCCTTCGGCGTGCTCTATGTCGGCCTTGCCGGGATCGCGCTGATCCATCTGCGGGGCGATGCGGCGGTCGGGCGGGCCAATGTGCTCTTTCTCTTCCTGGTGGTCTGGGCGAGCGACATCGGCGCCTACCTGGCGGGGCGATCCCTGGGCGGGCCGAAGCTCGCCCCGGCGATCTCGCCCAACAAGACCTGGTCCGGGGCGATCGGCGGCCTGCTTTCGGCCGTGACGGCGGGCATGCTCGCGGCGTATGTGATGGAGGGGAGGCTTTCCGGAGGCGCCGTGCTGGTCGCGGCCGCGCTCGGTCTGGTTTCCCAGCTGGGCGACCTCTTCGAAAGCTGGATCAAGCGGCGGTTCCACGTGAAGGACAGTTCCTCCCTGATCCCCGGCCATGGCGGCCTGCTCGACCGCCTGGACGGGGTCCTCGCCGCGGCACCGGCCGCGGCGCTGATCGGCCTCTGGCTCGGCGCGGGGGGCCTGCTGTGGCACTAGACGCGACGCAGGGCGCGGCCCCGGGGCTCGGCGCGGCGCTGCCGCCCGACAGCGGGGCCTGCCGCAGCATCACCATCCTCGGCAGCACCGGCTCGATCGGGCGCAGCACGCTGGCGCTCATCGAGGCCGCCCCGCCCGGCGCCTTCGTGGTGGAGGCGCTGGTCGCCGGCCGCGACGTCGCCGCCCTGGCCGCCCAGGCGCGGCGCTTCGGCGCGCGCCTGGCCGTGGTGGCCGACCCGGCGGGCCTCGGCCCGCTGCGCGAGGCGTTGGCCGGCAGCGGCATTGCGGCGGCCGCCGGCCCGCAGGCGGTGGTCGAGGCCGCCGCGCGCCCGGCGGACTGGACCATGGCGGCGATCGTCGGCTCGGCCGGGCTGCGCTCGACCCTTGCCGCGCTCGAGCGCGGGGGGACGGTGGCGCTGGCCAACAAGGAGAGCCTGGTCTGCGCCGGCGACGTGGTGCTGGAGACCGCGCGGCGCTGCGGCGCGACTCTGCTGCCGGTCGATTCCGAGCACAACGCGATCTTCCAGGCGCTCGACGCGCGCGACCCGGCGGCGATCGAGAAGATCGTGCTGACCGCCTCGGGCGGGCCGTTCCGCGAGGCGACGGTCGAGACCATGCGCGCCGCGACGCCCGAGATGGCGGTCAAGCATCCGGTCTGGTCGATGGGCGCCAAGATCTCGGTCGACAGCGCGACGATGATGAACAAGGGCCTCGAGCTGATCGAGGCCGCGCGGCTGTTCCCGATCCCCGAGCCGCGGATCGAGGTGCTGGTGCATCCGCAATCGACCGTGCACGGCATGGTGCAGTATGCCGACGGCTCGGTGCTGGCCCAGCTCGGCACGCCCGACATGCGCACCCCGATCGCGCATTGCCTGGCCTGGCCGCGACGGATGGGCGTGACCCTGCCGCGGCTCGACCTGGCCGCGCTCGGGCGGCTGGAGTTCTACCCGCCGGACCCGGCGCGCTTCCCCGCGCTCCGGCTGGCGCGGGAGGCGTTGCGGGCCGGCGGGTGCACCCCCACCATATTGAACGCGGCCAACGAGGTCGCGGTGGAACGCTTCCTCGATCGGCGGCTCGGCTTCCTCGACATCGCCGCGGTGGTGGAGGAGGCGCTGGCGCGGTTCGGCGCGCAGCCCGTCGCCGAGGGGCTCGAGGCCGTTCTCGCGCTCGACGAGGCGGTGCGGCGCGCGGCATCGCTGCTGGCGGGGCAGCGGGCGCTGTAGGCTTGCGCCGTCCCGGCCAGAGGGGCCGGCGGCGCGCAGGGAGGTCGGGTTTGGAGCTTCTCGCGGGACTCTGGGAATCGCTGCCGCAGCTGCCGCGCACGCTGATCGCGTTCGCGCTCGTGCTCGGCGTGCTCGTCTTCGTGCATGAGATGGGGCACTACCTCGCCGCGCGCTGGCGTGGCGTGCATGTCGACGCCTTCTCGATCGGCTTCGGCCGGCCCTTCCTGCGCTGGACCGATCGGATCGGCACCGAATGGCGTGTCGGCTGGATCCCGCTCGGCGGCTACGTGAAGCTGCACGGGCAGGAGCAGCCGGAGGACGCGCCGGAGGAGGTGCGCGCCGCCTGGCGCCACGGCCAGACCTTCCACGAGAAATCCGTCGCCAGCCGGTCCATCGTGGTCGCGGCCGGGCCGGCGGCGAATTTCCTGCTCGCCGTGCTGCTGTTCGCCGGCATCTTCGCCTTCGTCGGCAAGCCCGTGGGCAACACCATGGTCGGCGTGGTGGTCGAGGGCTCGCCCGCCGCTGCCGCCGGCATCCGGGCCGGCGACGAGATCCTCGCCCTCGACGGGGAGACGGTGACCCGCTTCGAGCAGGTGCAGCGCCACGTCCAGCCGCGCGCCGGCCAGCCGATCACCCTGACGCTCAGCCGCGACGGGCGGGAGGTGACGGTGACCGCGACGCCCGCGCCGCGCGACGGGGTCGAGGGCGCGCCCGCCGTGCTCGGGATCCAGGGCGGGGCGCTGACGCGCGAGACGCTCGGGCCGGCCGCCGCGCTCTGGGCGGGGGTGGAGCAGACCGCCGACGTGACCTGGCAGACCCTGGTCGCGATCGGGCAGATGCTGACGGGCCAGCGCAGCGCGGCCGAGCTCGGCGGCCCGATCCGCATCGCCGAGGTCAGCGGCCAGGCGGCCTCGCTCGGCATCGTGCCTCTGGTCAACCTGATGGCGCTGCTTTCGGTCAGCCTCGGCCTGCTGAACCTCTTCCCCGTGCCGCTGCTCGATGGCGGGCATCTGGTGTTCTACGCGGCCGAGGCGATCCGCGGCCGGCCGCTGCCGCCGCGCGCCATGGAATACGGCTTCCGTGCCGGCGCGGCGCTGCTGGCGGCGCTGTTCATCTTCGCCTCCTGGAACGACATCGCGCATGGCGCGGTCGGGCGCTGGGTGGCGGGGCTGCTGGGCTAGTCCCGGATCGGCCGAAGGCGGGCACCCGGCCGCCCGGCGCGGGGCGGGACGGCGATCCCGGGCGACGGAGCGCGGCCCGGCGGGTGGTGCCACGGATCGCACGGTGCCGAGTCGCGCGCGCCCGCCATCGCCGGCCGGCGTGCCGGACGCCGCCATCGGTCGCGCCGCCGCCGCGCCATCGCGCTTCGCGCGAATCCGCATCGCGCCTCGATTTCCGCCGACAGGCCCGTGCCCGCCCGGCCACGCGGCGCGGCGCGGCGCCGGGCCCGGCACCGCTGCGGGGTGGCGGGGCCCCAGACCCCCCGCTATGGTGCGCGCCGCACGGATCCAACCTTCGCACGGCCGAGACATTGCCCCTCATCGCCCGAGTCGCCCTGGCGCTGCTCGCCGCCATCTCCTTCGAAGCGCTGGCGTCCGCATCGGCGGAGGCGCAGACACGGCCGCCGCAAGCCGGCCGCGCCGCCGCGACCCGCGTGGCCGTCCCGGCCGGCGACGTGATCACGGCCATCGAGGTCGAAGGCAATCAGCGCATCGAGCCGGACACCGTCCGGTCCTACATGCTGGTGCAGCCGGGCGACCGCTACGACGCGGAGCGGCTCGACCGCAGCCTGAAGACGCTGTTCGCCACCGGCCTGTTCCGCGACGTGCAGATCCGCCGCGACGGCAGCCGCGTCGTCGTCGTCGTCGCCGAGAACCCGATCGTCAGCCGCGTCGCCTTCGAGGGCAACCGCAAGATCTCCGACGACGTGCTGCGCCAGGAGGTGCAGATGCGCCCCCGCTCGGTGTTCACGCCGCAGGCGGTGCAGGCGGACCGGCAGCGCATCCTCGAGCTCTACGCGCGGCGCGGGCGCTTCGCCGCGGTGGTCGATCCGAAGATCATCCAGCTCGACCAGAACCGGGTCGATGTCGTCTACGAGATCCAGGAGGGCGATGCCGCCCTCGTCGCGCGCATCAACTTCGTCGGCAACGAGGCCTATTCGGACGGCCGGCTGAAGGAGGTGGTGGCGACGAAGGAGCAGGCCTGGTACCGCATCTTCTCCTCCTCCGACCAGTTCGACCCGGAGCGCCTGGCCTTCGACCGCGAGCTCCTGCGCCGCTTCTACCTGCGCAACGGCTATGCCGACATCCAGGTCACCTCCTCCACCGCCGAGCTCTCTCCGGAGCGCGACGCCTTCTTCATCACCTACGCGGTCGACGAGGGCCAGCGCTACCGCGTGGGCGAGGTCGAGGTGGTCTCGAACGTCCGCAACCTCGACGCCGCGGCGCTGCGCCGCTTCGTGCTGCTCGAGACCGGGGAGTGGTACGACGGCGACCTCGTCGAGCGCACGGCGCAGGCGCTGCAGGACGAGACCAACCTGCGCGGCTTCCCCTTCATCGAGATCCAGCCGCGCATCAACCGCGACAGCGAGACGAAGCGCGTCAACCTGGTCTTCGAGGTCAACGAGGCGCCGCGCGTCTACATCGAGCGCATCGACATCGTCGGCAACACCCGCACCCAGGACCGCGTGATCCGCCGCGAGTTCCGGGTCGCCGAGGGCGACGCCTTCAACGCCGCGCAGATCCGCCGCTCGCGCGACCGCATCCGCAACCTCGGCTATTTCGCCGACGTCCAGATCGCCTCCTCCCAGGGCTCGGCGCCGGACCGCTCGATCCTGACCACCTCGGTGGTCGAGCGCGCGACCGGCGAGATCTCGCTCGGCGGCGGCTACTCGACGGATGCCGGCGCGCTCGCCGATGTCGGCCTGCGCGAGCGCAACCTGCTCGGCACCGGCATCGATGCGCGCATCAACGGCACCCTGGCGCAGCGGCGCAGCCAGCTCGACCTCTCGGTGACCGATCCCTACTTCCTCGACCGCAACCTCGCGGCCGGCGCCGACATCTTCTACATCCAGCGCAACCTGCAGCAGATCGCGCAGTACAACGAGCGTCGCGCCGGCTTCGCGCTGCGCGCCGGCTACGCCTTCAACGAGCGGATGCGCCAGTCCTGGACCTACAGCCTGGTCAACCGCGAGGTGTTCGACGTCGCCTCGACCGCGTCCATCTACATCCAGGACCAGGCCGGGACGACCTTGCTGTCGCAGCTCAGCCAGACGCTGACCTATGACGTGCGCGACAGCTTCATCGACCCGCGGCGCGGCTTCGTCCTGCGCCTCGGCACCGACTTCGCCGGGCTCGGCGGCGACGTCGCCTATTTCCGCACCCGCGTCGACGGCACCTACTTCATCCCGCTCGAGCAGCTGCTCGGCGACCCGGACTGGGTGATCTCGATCAGCGGCAGCGTCGGCTACCTGTCCGACCTGTTCGGCAAGGAGGAGCGGATCATCGACCGCTTCTTCCTCGGCGGCGAGAACCTGCGCGGCTTCCGCATCGCCGGCGTCGGCCCGCGCGACATCAACACCGGCGACAGCCTCGGCGGGCGCCTGCTCTGGACCCAGAGCACCGAGCTGCGCTTCCCGCTGCCGCTCCCGGCCGAGCTCGGCTTGGTCGGCCGCGCCTTCGTCGATGTGGGCTCGCTGTCCGACATCCCGTCCGGGCCCGGCATCGTCGACAGCCCCGCCGCGCGGGTCGGCGTCGGCGCGGGCATCTCCTGGCGCAGCCCCTTCGGGCTGATCAACATCGACGTCGCCCAGGCCGTGGTGAAGCAATCCTACGACCAGACCCAGGTCTTCCGCTTCGGCTTCGGCACGCGCTTCTGACGAGAACGGGAATCCGACCCTCCATGCCCCTTCTGCCCGCATCCCTGCCGCCCCGCCGGGCGCCGCGCCCGGCGGCCCTGTCCTGGCGGGCCGCGGCGGCGGTCGCCGCCACGGCGCTCCTCTCCGGCGGGCTGGCGATGCCGGGGCCGGCGGCGGCGCAGCAGGGGCAGGAATGGTTCGTGCCCGGCGGCCAGGGCGGCGGGCAGCAGCGCCCGCCCCAGGGCCAGCCGCCACGCCCGGCCCAGCCGCAGGCGGGGCGGCCCGCCCAGGGCTCCGCCCCCCCCGCGCCGGTCGTCGGCATCGTCGACATCCCCGAGATCCAGCGCCAGGCCGCCGCCTTCGGCCAGGTCCGCGAGGAGATCGGCAAGCGCCAGCAGAAGCTGAACGAGGACCTCCAGCGCGAGCAGACCGGCTGGCGCGACGCGCAGCAGGAGCTGGCGAACCAGCGCGCGGCGATGGCGCCCGACCAGCTGCGCCAGCGGGAGCGCGACCTGCAGGAGCGCATCACCGAGAGCCAGCGCATCTTCCGCGAGCGCGCGCGCGCCATCGACCAGGCCGCGCAGCAGGCCCTCGTCGAGATCGAGCGCGCCGTCGCCCAGGTGATCCAGCAGGTCTCCTCCGCGCGGAACGTGAACCTCGTGCTGCGGCGGGAGCTGGTGATCTTCAACCACCCGGCCTTCGACCTTACGGAGGAGGTGGTCGCGCAGGTGAACCGGACCCTGCGCAGCGTCACCATCCCGCCCGAGGGCAGCGTCGGGCCGGCCGCCGCCGCCACGCCTCCCGCCCAGCCGGCCCAGCCGGCGGCGCGCCCGCCCGCGCAGGGCGGCGGCCAGCGGCGCTAGCGGCCGGCCGCTTCCGGCTCCGCCGCGCATGCCCGTCGATCCGCGCTTCTTCGGCGCCGCCCGGCCGCTGGCGCTTGCCGACATCGCCGCCGCCGCCTTCGGGCGGCTGCCGGACGGGGTGGATCCGGCCCGCCGGCTGGGCGGCGTCGCGCCGCTCGACCAGGCCGGGCCGGAGGATGTCAGCTTCCTCGACAACCGGCGCTATGCCGACATGCTGCGCGCGATCCGCGCCGGCGCCGTGGTGCTGGCGGAGGCGATGGCGGGCGCCGCGCCCACCGGATGCGTGCCGATCGTCTCCTCCAGCCCCTATCTCGGCTTCGCCCGCGTCGCGCGCCTGTTCCACCCCGCGCCCGTCCCCCTCGCCGGGATCCACCCGAGCGCGGTGGTCGCCCCGGATGCCGAGATCGGGGAGGGGACGGAGATCGGCCCGCTCGCGGTGATCGGCGCGGGCGCGCGGATCGGGCCGCGCTGCCGCATCGGCCCGCACGCCGTCATCGGCGCCGCGGTCGAGCTCGGCGAGGGGTGCGAGATCCATGCCCATGCCAGCATCAGCCACGCCATCGCCGGCCGGCGCGTGGTGCTGCATCCGGGCGCGCGGGTGGGGCAGGAGGGATTCGGCTTCTCCGCCACCTCGGACGGGCGCTACGAGACCATGCCCCAGCTCGGGCGCGTGCTGCTCGGCGACGAGGTCGAGATCGGCGCCAATGCCTGCGTCGACCGCGGCAGCCAGGGCGACACGGTGCTCGGGCCCGGCACGCGGCTCGATAACCTGGTGCAGGTCGGGCACAATGTGCGCACCGGCCGCAGCACGGTGCTGGTCGCGCAATCCGGCATCTCCGGCTCCACCCGGCTCGGCGATTTCGTCGTGGTCGCGGCGCAGGCCGGGCTGACCGGCCATCTGAGCGTCGGCGACAGGGCGCGCATCGGCGCCCAGGCCGGGGTGATCGAGAACGTGCCCCCCGGGACCGACGTGCTCGGCAGCCCGGCCTGGCCGGTGCGGGAGTTCTGGCGCGCCATCGCGCGGCTGCGCCGGGGTGGCGCGAAGCCCGGCGGCGGCGGCGCCTGACACCGGCTTGACCCCCGGCGGCGCCCCGCCTAGAGCGCGCGACGCCTGGCGACGTCCACGCAGCCTGCCCCAGCCCGTTGTTCTCAGAGCCTCTTCACGCGCTCAGACCGGTTCCATCCGGATGCGATCCGCTCTGTCGCGCCCGCGCCGAGCCTGCCGACTTTCCGCGTGACCCACGCCCGGGGTGACCGCACCGCCGGCGTGCACGCCCGAGGGAACGCCCGACCATGCCGAACGATGCCGCCGCCCTGCCGCCCGCCGACGCCATGTCGATCATGGTCGGCGCGCTGCCCTTCCTGAAGCGCTACGACGATCAGATCGTGGTCGTGAAGTATGGCGGCCACGCCATGGGCGAGGAGGAGACGGCGCTGCGCTTCGGCCGCGACATCGCGCTGCTGGAGCAGGTCGGCGTGCAGCCTGTCGTGGTGCATGGCGGCGGGCCGCAGATCAACGCCATGCTGAAGCGGCTGAACGTGCAGTCGACCTTCGTGCAGGGGCTGCGCGTCACCGACGAGGCGATGCTCGACGTCGTCGAGATGGTCCTCGCCGGCCCGGT
>CAZMCV010000030.1:0-29972 GCA_964564645.1 uncultured Acetobacteraceae bacterium | reverse complement strand
GGCCCCGCCTCGGCCGCGAGGGCGGCGACGGCGGCGGCATCCTTGCGGTCGAGCGCGCGGGCGAGGCGCCCGGCGAGCGGCGCCGGCACGCCGCCGAGCAGCGCCGGCGCCATGGTCGGCAGGGTCACGTCGAGGCTTGGCGCGCCGAGGCCGACGCGGGCCAGCGCCTCCACCGCCATCAGCGCGACCTCCGCATCGGCCTCCGCGCCCGGCGCGCCGATCAGCTCGACCCCCGCCTGAGGGAGCTGGCGGGAGGGGGCGAGCTGGGTGCCGCGCACCCGCAGCACCTGGCCGGCATAGCAGAGCCGGAGGGGGCGCGCCTGCAGGCCGAGCCGGGTCGCGGCGATGCGCGCGACCTGGGGCGTGGTGTCGGCGCGCAGCCCCATCATGCGCTGGCTGACCGGGTCCATCAGGCGGAAGGTCTGCTCGGCGACCGCCGCGCCGGAGCCGGCGAGCAGGCTGTCCTCGAACTCCAGCAGCGGCGGCTTCACCCGCTCATAGCCGTGGCTCGCGAAGACGGCCATCATCGCCTCGACCAGCGCCGCCTCCCGCTCCGCCTCGGGCGGCAGGAGGTCCATCAGCCCGGCCGGCAACAGGGCCGGGTTCGGCGCGGCATCGTCGGTCGTCATGCGGGCGCGAGGTGTGGCAGGCGGGAACCCGGGGCGCAAGGCGCCGACCCGGGGGCACCCCGGGAAGGGCCCGCTCCGGGTCGGGCGCGGAGGGCGCTTCCCCGCGAACCCTCAGGCCGCCGCGCGCCGCCGCTGCAGCCGCCCGAGATCCTTCAGCCGCCGGTCGAGGAAGGCCATCGCGCCCTCGAGCCCCGGATCCTCGTCGCGCATCCAGTAGGCGAGCGTTGCCCCGTAGATCGTCGCCAGCGTCGCCCGCCGGGTGTACCAGGAGAAATCGGCCGAGCTGTCCCCGGCCGCGTGCCACATCGCATCGGCGGTGCGCGCCGTCGCCGCCAGCGCCGCCGCCGCGTTCCAGGGCAGCGCGAGGAGCGAGAGCGCCCGGCGCAGCGCCAGCTTGTGCGGCGCCACGGCCTGGAGCCGCAGCTCCACCACGCGCCGGATGCGGGCCGGCACGCGCAGCGCGTCCAGCTCCTCGGCGGCGGCGGCCGCCTCCATCTCGCGGTTGGCGAGGTCGATCCAGGCCTCGACCGCGCCGACCGGGCCGCGGGGGAAATGGCTCTCCGCCAGCCCGGGATCCTCGCCGATGGCCGCCAGGCCGGCGCGCAGCGTCGCCCAGTTCCAGCCCGCGGTCGCGGCGATCGGCAGCAGGGCGCGGATGGCGCGATCCCGCACCGGATCGGCCTGGTGCGACTCGTCCGTCACGGCGCGGCTTCCGCCGCGGCGGCGGCGCGGGCGAGTTCCTCGGTGAAGCCGAGCAGGGAGAGGTCTTCCATGCGCATCAGGTAGAGGATCCCGTCCAGGTGGTCGGTCTCGTGCATCATCACCCGCGCGGCCATGCCCTCGGCCTCGCCCTCGACCGCGCGGCCCTCGAGGTCCTGGCCGCGCCAGCGGATCCGCTTCGGGCGGGCGACGCAGCCGCGCAGGCCGGGGATGGACAGGCACCCCTCCCAGGCGCTCTCCACCTCCTCCCCCAGCGGCTCGAGCACGGGGTTCACCAGGGCGGCGACGCCGGCCGGCGTGCGATGGACGAAGAGGCGCAGCGGCACATGCACCTGCGGCGCCGCCAGGCCGATGCCGTTCGCATCCGCCATGGTCTCGGCCATGTCGGCGACGAGGCGCCTGATCTCCGGCGCGGTCGGGTCGGGAACCGGGTCGGCGACCCGGAGCAGGACCGGGTGGCCCATGCGGGCGATCTTCAGGAGGGCCATGGTCGTATGCCGGGTTCCCGCGCGATGGCTGTGCCGGTTAGGTAGGCAGGCCAGGCCGCCACCGCGAGGGGCTTCCGGAACGCCGTGAAGCCATGCTATCTCTCCGCGATCCGCGCCTGGGTGGGCATGGCGCGCGTGGCCGGTCCGCCCGGCCACGCGGGGCCTGTCGCCCGGCGCGGCTCTGCGTTTTTCCAACCCGAGCCGAGAGGAGTCTGGGCCGCGTGCAGGTCGTCGTCCGTGACAACAACATCGATCAGGCGCTGAAGGCGCTCAAGAAGAAGCTGCAGCGGGAAGGCGTCTTCCGCGAGATGAAGCTCCGCCGGCACTATGAGAAGCCGTCCGAGCGCCGCGCCCGCGAGGCCGCCGAGGCCGTCCGCCGCGCCCGCAAGGTCGAGCGCAAGCGGCTGGAGCGCGAGGGCTTCTGAGCCCTCCCCGGCCGGCCCGCTCCGGGCCCGCCGCATGACAGTTCCGGGTTGGTCGGGCAGACCGCGGCGCCGAGAGGCCGGCGCGCCACGGTCCCGCATGTCCGGTGACCCGCAGGATCCCGCAGGGACCGGACGCGAATCGGCGGCCCCCAAATCCGCCCTTACGCCGGGGGCGTGGGCTCAGACCTTGTGAAGAAATCGAACTTGCGAAAGACTACCCGTTGAAAACGTTGGGGAATTCCCTTCAACATCGGCGCTGAGGGGCATTCTTTCACAAACTCCGGGCATTCTTTCACAAACTCTCAGTCCGCCTGAGCGCCGGAGGCGCGGACCACCCGGGTCCACTTCACCCGCTCCGCCGCGACGAAGGCGGCAAAGCCCTCCGCCCCCCCGTCGCCGCCCAGCACCCCGCCCGTCCCGGCGCCGAAGCGCGCCACGATGTCCGGCCGCCCCAGCGCCGACGCCATCGCCTGCGCCAGCGTCGCCACGACGGGCGCCGGCGTGCCGGCAGGCGCGACCAGTCCGAACCAGCTGCTGCTCTCGTAGCCCGGCACCCCGGCCTCCGCGATGGTCGGCACCTCCGGCAGCGGGGCGATGCGCCGGGGCGCGGTCACGCCGAGCGCGCGCATCTCCCCGCCCCGCACCCGCGGCATCGCCAGGGTCGCGGTGTCGAACATCAGCGCCACCTCGCCCGCCAGCAGCGCCGTCGTCGCCGGCCCCTGGCCGCGATACGGCACATGGGTGATGTCGAGCCCGGCCATGGACTTGAACAGCTCCAGCGCCAGGTGCGGCGTGCTGCCATTGCCGCCCGAGGCCGCGGCCAGTCGCCCCGGGGCGGCGCGCGCGGCGGCCATCAGCGCGGCCAGGTCGCGCCAGGGCTGGTCCGCCCGGACCACCAGCAGCATCGGGGTGGCCAGAACCAACGCCACCGGCGCGAAGGCCGTCGCGGGGTCGAAGGGCAGCGCCGGGTAGAGCGCCGCGTTGATCGCCAGCGGCCCGGCCGCGCTCAGCAGCAGCGTGTAGCCGTCGGGGGGCGATTTGGCGACGTGGTCGGCGCCGACATTCCCGCCGGCGCCCGCCCGGTTCTCGACCACGATCGGCTGGCCGAGCGAGGCCTGCAGATGCGGCGCCAGCGCCCGGGCCAGCAGGTCGACGATGCCGCCCGGGGCGAGCGGGACGACGAGGCGGATCGGCCTCTCCGGCCAGGATTGCGCCCGGGCCGGCGCGGCGAGGCCGAGCGCCGCAAGGGCAGCCAGGCGGCGGCGCGCGATGCCGGCCATGGCGGTGTCCTCCCCCCTCCGTTGTCCTGCCGCACAGGGTGACGGGCGGCCACTTCCGGCGCAACCTCCGCGGCATGCGGGACGGCCACGGGAGGAACGGGCGATGACGGGTGCGGTCGGGACGGCTTCGGCCGGCACGGGGCGGATGGCGCTGCACTGGTCGTCGCGCTCGCCCTTCGTGCGGAAGGTGATGGTCGTGGCGCATGAAAGCGGGCTGGCGGACCGGATCGAGCGGATCCCGACCCTGGTCTCGCCCGCCATCCGCAACACCGACATCCTGGCGCGCAACCCGCTCGGCAAGATCCCGACGCTGGTGCTGCCGGACGGCACGACCCTCTACGATTCCGCGGTGATCTGCGAGTATCTCGACGGGATCGCCCCGGGCGGCGGGCGGCTCTACCCGGCGCATGGCACGCCGGCCTGGACCGCGGCGCGGCGGCGCGAGGCGCTGGGGACCGGCTTCTGCGAATTCCTCGTCCCCTGGCGCTCCGAGCTGGCGCGGAAGCCGCCCTCCGAGGCGATCCTCGAGGGCTATGGCCGCAAGCTGTCGGCGACCCTGGCCGCGCTGGAGGAGGAGGCGCCCGCGCTCGCCGCCACGGCCTTCGGCATCGGGCATGTCGCGATCGGCGCCGCGCTGTCCTACCGCGATTTCCGCTGGCCGGGCGAGGATTGGCGCCCGGGCCATCCCGCGCTTGCCGCCTGGCACGCGACCTTCCGCGCCCGGCCGTCGGTGCAGGCGACGGAGCATGTGGACGCCTGACGGGCGCCGGGGCGGGCTTCCGCTCCGGCGGCTTCGCCCACACCATGCGGGGGCCCGGCCGCAAAGGCCCGCGCGGGCCCGACAGCGGGGGAGGAACCGAGATGAAGACCATCACCATCGGCGACGTCGCCATCACCAGCATCGTCGAGCGCGACGGGCCCTGGCGGAAGCCGGAGGACATGTTCCCCGCCTACGACCCGGCGCGCGGGAAGGAGATCCTGGCCGAGCTCGACCCGGTGGTGTTCGACGCGGCAACGGGGCGGATGGTCATCACCTACCAGACCTTCGTGCTGCGCACCCCGAAGCACACCATCCTGGTCGACACCTGCACCGGCGAGGACAAGGGCTACCCCGCGCCGATGGACTTCCCGAAAGCACCGTGGCTGGACGGCTTCCACGCCATGGGCCTGCGCTTCGAGGACATCACCCATGTCTTCTGCACCCACCTGCACATCGACCATTGCGGCTGGAACACGCGCCTGGTGGACGGGCGCTGGGTGCCGACCTTCCCCAAGGCGAAATACGTCTTCCACAAGCGCGAATACGCCGCCTGGGAGAAGGCGAGCGCCGAGGGCCGCAACCCGCCGGGCAATGTCTTCCGCTACAATTGCGAGCCGATCGTCGCCGCCGGCCAGGCGCTGCTGGTCGATGACGACTACGCGCTCGACGACCTGATCACCCTGACGCCGACGCCCGGCCACTCGCCCTGCCATTGCTGCGTGAACATCACCTCGCGCGGGCAGAAGGCGATCGTGACCGGCGACCTGATGCACCACGCGCTGCAGGTCCATGAGCCGGGCTGGTCCACCATCTTCGACTGGGATGCGGCGCAGGGCATCGAATCGCGCCGGAAGTTCCTCGGCGACGTCGCGGACAGCGGCGCCGTCATCCTGCCCATCCATTTCCCGAGCCCGACCGGCGGGCACGTCACCTCCGCCCCCAGGGGCGGCTTCCGCTGGTCCTTCGTCTGAGGAGCGCGCCCATGGCCCGCCTGCCCTATCTCGACGCCGACGCCCTGAAGCCCGAGGACCGCGAGCTGCTGGCGCGGCCCATCGCGCTGCACCGCATGCTGGTGCACAACCCGGGCGCGGCCCGCGCCTTCGGCGGCCTCGGCCAGTACATCCGCCACAAGTCGAAGCTCGATCCGCGGCTGCGCGAGCTCGCGATCCTGCAGGTCGGCTGGCTGGCGCGCTCGCCCTACGAATGGTCGCACCACGTCAAGATCGGCTACGATTTCGGCGTCACCGACGCCGACATCGAGGCGCTGAAGGCCGACACCGAAGGCAGGCCCAGCGGCCTGGAACCGCTGGCCAGGCTGGTGCTGAAGGGCGCGCGGGAGATCCACGGCGGCGCCATGGCCGCCGAAACCTTCGCCGCGCTGCGCCAGCACCTGGACGAGGCGGAGATCACCGACCTGATCGTGACCGCGAGCTTCTACTGCGCCGTGGTCCGCCTGCTGGCGAGCTTCGAGATCGATGTCGAGGCGGACTACCTGCCCTACCTCGAAAAGCACCCGCTGCCGCAGGGTTGAAGGCCCCTCCCCGGCGGGTCCCGGAGGGGACGGTCCGTCCCCGCCGACGATGCGGCGCGCCGCCAGGAACGATCCCGGCGGCCGGCAGCGGCGCGCGGCCAGTGCCGATGGAGGGGGGGTGTGCGGTGCCGCGGCCACACCTCTGGCGGGAATCACAACTCCGCGAACTCGCGCCGCTGTGAGGTGCCGGGATGGGCCTATGTTGCGGCCCGCAAGCCTCGTCCGGTCCCCCGTCCCGCAGAGTGTCCGATCCGAGCATGAGCACCAAGCCAGGCGGCGGAGCGCCTTCCCCGCCCCCGCACACACGACCAGGCCCGGTACCGGCGCCCGCGCGGCGCGTCGCGGAGCGCGGCTGAGCGATGCCGCAAGCCCGTCCGGGATGCGCATCGCCGCGCCGGAGATCCGGCGGAGCGGCGCTTCGCAGCCGGGTCGTCGCCGCCCTCACCCTGCTCCTGCCGCTCGGCGCCTGCATGGTCGGGCCCGATTTCCGGACACCAGAGCCCTCGCTGGCCGAGCGCTGGACCCTGGCGGGCGACCCGACCGTGGTGACCGACCGGCGCAGCGACGCGGCCTGGTGGACCAGCTTCAACGACCCGACGCTGACCGCGCTGATCGAGACCGCCTACCGCCAGAACCTGACGCTGCTCGCCGCCGGGACGCGGGTGCTGGAGGCCCGGGCGCGGCTCGGCGTCGCCATCGGCGAGCTCTACCCGCAGAGCCAGGAGCTGACCGGCAGCGTCACCTCCATCCGGCCCTCGCGCAACGACCAGACCGCCTTCCCCTCCGGCGTCACCTCGGAGTTCTGGCGCTCGACGCTCGCCGCGCAGGCGACGTGGGAGCTCGACTTCTGGGGCCGCTTCCGCCGCGGCGTGCAGGCCGCGGACGCGCAGTACCTCGCCTCCATCGCGACCTATGACGACGTGCTGGTGACCCTGCTGGCCGATGTCGCGAGCACCTACATCGCCATCCGCACCCAGCAGGCGCAGATCGCCATCGCCGAGGCGAACGTGGTCAAGCAGCGGCTCTCGCTGCGGATCGCGCGCGACCGGTTCCAGGGCGGCGTCAGCACCGCGCTCGACGTGGCGCAGGCGGAGAACGTGCTGGCGCAGACGGAATCGACGATCCCGCAGCTCACGGCGCAGCTGATCGCGAGCCGCTCGGCCCTTGCCGTGCTGCTCGGCCAGCCGCCCTCGACGCTCGCGGCCGAGCTCGGCCGGGCGCGGCCGCAGATCCCGCTGCCGCCGCCGACGGCCGCGGTCGGCGTGCCGGCGGACCTGCTGCGCCGCCGCCCCGACATCCGCGCCGCCGAGTTGCGCGCGGCGGCGCAGAGCGAGCAGGTCGGCATCGCGCTGGCGCAGCTCTTCCCGGCCTTCCGCCTCTCGGGGCTGCTCGGGACCAATGCGAGCACGGTCGGCACCAACGACCTCGGGCAGATGTTCAACGCCTCCTCGCTGTCCTTCGCCTTCGGGCTGGATTTCAGCTGGCCGGTGCTGAACTACGGCCAGATCACCAACACGGTCCGGGTGCAGGATGCGCGGCTCCAGGCGCTGCTGATCGGGTACCGCAACACGGTCCTGCAGGCGCAGAAGGAGGTCGAGACCGGCCTCGGCGGCTATGCCGAGGGCGCGCGGCAGGTGGCGCTGCTGCAGCGCAGCACCGCCGCGGCCGAGCGCGCGCTGTCGCTGGCGAACGAGCAGTACCGCCTGGGCACGCGCGACTTCACCACCGTGCTGACCGCCGCGCAGAACCTGTTCCAGGCCGAGAGCAACCTGGCCAGTGCGATGGGGGCGAGGGCGAACAGCCTGGTCGGCCTCTACCGTGCCCTCGGCGGCGGCTGGCAGATCCGCGAGGGCAGCCGATTCCTCGACGACGGCACGATCGAGGAGATGCGCCAGCGCACGAATTGGGGCCGGCTGCTTCCCCCGCCCGGGGCGCCGGTCCCGGCCACCCCCGGGCTTCCGGGCCCGGCGGATCGCGGGCCGTCCATCCGCGCCCCCGAATGGTGATCGAGATGCCCGAGACCCCATCAGGAATCCCCCGCCCCGCTCCGGCACGCCGCCCATCGGCGCACCGGCGGGTGGTCACGACGCGGCGCCTCCGGCTGCTCGCCACGGCGGCCATGCTCGCCTTCGCCGCGCCGCTGGCCATCGGCCATACGGCGGCGCAGAACATCCTCGACCGCGTCTGGGACGATTTGACGGGGCGGCATCCCGGCGGCACCCCGCCGGCGACGGCGACGCCCGCCCCGCCCACCGTGCCCGGCCCGGTGGCGCCCCCGGCGACGGCGACCCAGGTGGCCCCCGCCCAGGCCGCGCCCGGCCAGGGCCCGCAAGCCCAGACCGCGCCGGCCCGGGCCGCGCAGGCGCCCGCGGCCGAACCGCCCACCATCCCGGTGACGCTGCCGCGGGTGCAGGCGGTGAGCGAGACGATGACGGTGACCGGCAACGCGGCCTCGGTGAACACCGTCAAGCTGGTCGCGCGGGTGGTCGGCTACCTGGAGCAGAAGAACGTCCAGGACGGCGCGATCGTGCGCAAGGGCGACCTGCTCTACACGATCCAGCAGGCGCAGTGGAAGGCGCAGCTCCAGCAGGCGCAGGCCTCGCTGAACAAGGCGCAGGCGGCGCTCACCCATGCGCGGACCGAGGTGCAGCGCTACGGCGCGCTGGTCAAGCGCGGCGCGGCGACGCAGACCGAGCTCGACAACTGGGTCTACCAGCGCGCGGCGGCCGAGGCCGACGTGATGTCGGCGCGCGCCCAGGTCGACCTCGCCAACCTCAACCTCGGCTACACCGAGGTGCGGGCGCCCTTCGACGGGCAGATGGGCCGCGCGGTGTTCGACCCCGGCAACGTCGTCGGCGGCGACGGGCAGAGTGCGACGATCTCCGAGATCCTGCAGCTCGACCCGATCTACGTGCAGGTGAACATCAGCACCCAGCAGGCCGAGCAGGTGCGCGCCAACCTCGACCAGCGGCGCCTGACCTTCGAGCAGATGCAGCAGATCCCGATCGAGGTGCAGCTGCCGGGCGAGACCGCCTTCACCCATCGCGGCACGCTGAACTACGTGGCACCCGCGATCGACCCGGCGACGGGCACGCTGTTCGTCCGCGGCATCCTGCCCAACCCGAACCGCGACCTGCTGCCGGGCATGTTCGTCAACGTCCGCATGCCGCTTGGCCGCACGCTGCAGAGCGCGCTGCTGGTGCCGCAGCGGGCGCTGCAGGAGGACCAGGGCGGGCGCTACCTGCTGGTGGTGGACCAGGACGGGGTGGTGCGCCAGCGCTACGTCCAGCTCGGCCCCGCGGTCGGCAATTGGCAGGTGGCCACCGGCGGCGTCACCCGGGGCGACCGGATCGTGGTGGGCGAGCTGTGGCGCGCCTCCCCCGGCACGCGGGTGCGGCCGCAGACGACGCCGCTGACCGACTAGCGCCAGCACCCAGCGCGCCGAAGCCAGCACTGCACGCATCGCCCCTGGGGGGGACCGGCATGTCGAAGTTCTTCATCGAGCACCCCGTCCTGGCCAACGTGCTGGCCATCGTGCTGATCGTGATCGGCACGGTCAGCCTGCTGCGCCTGCCGGTCGCCGAATACCCCAACGTCGTCCCGCCGACGGTGATGGTAACCGCGAACTACCCCGGCGCCAGCAGCGCGACCGTGGTGAACACCGTGGCCCTGCCGATCGAGCAGCAGGTGAACGGCGTGGACGGCATGATCTACATGCAGTCCACCAGCGCCTCCGACGGCACCTACCGGCTGACGGTGACCTTCGAGATCGGCACCGACCCCGACATCGCCCAGGTGCTGGTGCAGAACCGGGTGGCGCTGGCCACCGCCCAGCTGCCGGAGCCGGTGGCGGCGCAGGGCATCAGCGTGCAGAAGAAGAACACCGCGCTGCTGCAGATCGTCACCCTCGACAGCGCCGACGATCGCTACGACAGCCTGTTCCTGTCCAACTACGCCACCATCAACCTGGTCAACGTGCTGGAGCGCCTGCCAGGTGTGGGCAGCGTCACCGTCTTCGGCGCCGGCGAGTACGCCATGCGCATCTGGATGGACCCGGAGAAGCTGTTCTCCTTCGGCCTGCAGCCCTCCGACGTCATCAACGCGATCAAGCAGCAGAACCAGACCATCGCGGCCGGCCAGGTCGGCACGCCGCCCGCGCCCCCCGACCTCGCCTTCCAGTACACGGTCGCGGTGCAGTCGCGCCTCGACCAGCCGGAGCAGTTCGAGACCATCGTCGTCAAGGACGAGACGCGGCAGGGCGGGCGGATCGTCTATCTGAAGGACGTCGCGCGGATCGAGCTCGGCTCGCAGAACTACGCGCAGGTGTTCAAGCTGAACGGCAAGCCGGCCGCCGGCATCGGCATCTACCAGACGCCGGAGGCGAACTCGCTGCAGGTGGGCGAGGCGGTCAAGAAGACCATGGCCCAGCTCGCCACCCGCTTCCCCGCCGGGCTGCGCCAATCCGTGCCCTACGACACCACCACCTTCGTCAGCGATTCGATCAACGAGGTCTACGCCACCCTCTACCAGGCCGGCCTCCTCGTCCTCGTCGTCATCCTGCTGTTCCTGCAGAACTTCCGCGCCACCCTGGTGCCGGCGACGACCGTGCCGGTGACCATCATCGGCGCCTTCGCCGGCATGGCCGCGCTCGGCTTCACGGTGAACCTGACCACCCTGTTCGGCATCGTGCTGGCGATCGGCATCGTGGTCGACGACGCCATCGTCATCGTCGAGGGCGTGACCAAGCACATCGAGGAGGGCGAGAGCGGCCATGACGGCGCCATCGCCGCGATGCGCGAGCTGTTCGGCCCCATCATCGGCATCACGCTGGTGCTGATGAGCGTCTTCCTGCCGGCCGCCTTCGTCCCCGGCCTGACGGGACAGATGTTCGCCCAGTTCGCGCTGGTGATCGCCGCGACCGCGCTGATCAGCGCCATCAACGCCGCCACCCTCAAGCCGACGCAGTGCGCGCAGTGGCTGCGCGCCCCGACCCCGCCCGAGAAACGGAACTTCTTCTACCGCGGCTTCAACCGGGTCTATGACGGTGTCGAGCGCGGCTACACGGCCTTCATCCGACGCATGGTGAACCTCAGCGGGGCGATGGTGCTGCTGGCGCTGGCCGTCTCGGGCGTCGGGCTCTGGGCGTTCAGCCGCATCCCGACCGGCTTCATCCCGATCGACGACCAGGGCTACGTCATGGTCGCGCTGCAGCTGCCCGAGGGCGCCTCGCTCGGCCGCACCACCACCGCGCTCGACGGCGTGACGAAGCTCGCCATGCAGGACACGGCGGTCGACCGCGTCATCACCATCGCCGGCATCTCGCTGCTCGACAACTCGGCCAACCTGATCAATGCGGGCGCGGCCTGGGTGATGCTCAAGCCCTTCTCGGTGCGCGACCAGGATCCGGAGCTCGGCCTGCTGCCGATCTACCGGCGCCTGTCCGCGGCGCTCGGCGCCCTGCCGGACGGGCGCGCGCTGGTGCTGCCGCCGCCCGCCATCCAGGGCATCGGCAATGCCGGCGGCTTCCAGATGCAGCTCGAGCTGCTCGGCGGCAGCTTCGACTTCGGCAAGCTCGAGGCGCTGACCAACCGCTTCCTCGAGGAGACGCGGAAGGAGCCGGCCATCCGCTCGGTCAGCGCCACCTTCCAGGCCAACGCGCCGCAGGTGACGGTGACGGTCGACCGCACGAGGGCGGAGCAGCTGCGCGTCCCCGTCGGCGACGTCTTCGCCGTGCTGACCGACAACCTCGGCTCCTCCTACGTCAACCAGTTCAACAAATTCGGCCTGTCGCTGCAGGTCTATGTCCAGGCGGATTCGCGCTTCCGCCTGAAGCCGGAGGACATCCTGGCGCTGCATGTGCGCAGCCAGGACGGGCAGATGGTGCCGCTCGGCGCCATCGCCCGGCTCGGCCAGGCGGTCGGCCCGCCGCTGATCACCCTCTACAACCTCTACGCCTCCTCGACGCTCATCGGCGGGCCGGCGGAGGGGTACAGCTCGGGCCAGGCGATGGCGGCGATGGAGGCGGTGGCGAAGCGGGTGCTGCCGGCGGATGTCAGCTTCGAATGGACCGCCATGTCCTACCAGGAGAAGATCACCGGCAACACGCTGATCTACGTCTTCGCCCTCTCGCTGCTGCTGGTCTATCTATGCCTCGCGGGCCAGTACGAGAGCTGGATCCTGCCGCTGGCCGTGCTCTCGGCCGTGCCGCTCGCGCTGGTCGGGCCGGTGGTCGCGTTGTCGGCGACGGGGGCGGCGAACAATCTCTACGTGCAGATCGGCCTGATGCTGCTGATCGCGCTCTCCGCCAAGAACGGCATCCTGATCGTCGAGGTGGCGCGGGAGGAGCGCATGCGCGGCAAGGCGATCCTGGACGCGGCGGTCGAGGCCTCGCGCATGCGGCTGCGGCCGATCCTGATGACCTCCTTCGCCTTCATCCTCGGCGTGCTGCCGCTGGTGCTGGCGACGGGGGCGGGGGCGAATGCGCGGCGGTCGATCGGCATCAGCGTGTTCAGCGGCATGCTGGCCTCGACCTGCCTCGCGGTGCTGTTCGTGCCCTCCTTCTACGTGGTGCTGCAGCGCTTCGAGGAATGGCGGAACCGCGGCAAGGCGGCGCCGGCCGCCGGCGCCGGCGGCCATGCGGAGGGCCATGCCGGGGCCTGACCCGGCGCCATTGCGCCCTTCCGGGGCTTCGTCGAATACTGCGCGGGCGCACCCACCGCCCGCGCGGCGCCACCATCGTCATGGCCGCCCGGGCGCGGGACCCGCGTCGATGGAGGAAGCCATGATGTCGTTCTACCGAGGCATGACCTGCGAGAACGTCACCCTGAAGGGCGACGGCGGCACCCCGATCACCGCCTATGTGGCCAAGCCCGCCGGCCCCGGCCCCTTCCCCGGCGTCGTGCTGATCCACCACCTGCCGGGCTGGAGCGAGTTCTACATCGAGACCACGCGCCGCTTCGCCCATCACGGCTACATGGCGATCTGCGCCAACCTCTATGAGCGCGCCGGCGAGGGGCATCCGGACGATGTCGCCGCCAAGGTGCGCGCGGAAGGGGGCATCCCGGATGCGCAGATGGTCGGCGACACCGCCGCCGCCGTCGCCTGGATGCGCGCGCAGCCGAACCTAAACGGCAAGGTCGGCCTCTTCGGCTCCTGCTCCGGCGGCCGGCACGCCGTCATCTATGCGTGTCAGCGCAACGATGTCGATGCGGTGGTCGACCTCTGGGGCGGCCGCGTGGTGATGGGAGCGGAGGAGTTGAACGCGAAGACCCCGGTCGCGCCGATCGACATGACCGCTGGCCTGAAGGCGCCGCTCCTCGGCCTTTTCGGCAATGACGACCGCGCGCCGAGCCCCGAGCAGGTGGACCAGCACGAGGCCGCGCTGAAAGCCGCCGGCAAGGACCACGAATTCCACCGCTACGACGGCGCCGGCCACGGCATCTTCTACTGGCACCGCCCGCTCTACCGGCCGGAGGCGGCGATGGATGGCTGGTCCAAGGTCTGGGCCTTCTTCGGCAAGCACCTGGCGAAGTAGGGGAAGCGCGGCGATGTGCACCTCGATCATCGAGCTGGCGCCCGCCGAGGGCATGGCCAAGCGCGGCGAGGCCTGGTTCCCGCTGAACCAGGCCGTCATCGCCTATGACCATGCGCGGCACGCGCCGCTCGGCGACGTCATCACGCTCGACTTCGTCAACACCGCGCTCGAGCCCGGGGCGCGGGCGGCGGTGGAGATCACGCTGGAATCGGCCAAGGCGCTGCGCGCCGCGCTCGACCGCGCGATCGCGGCGGCGGAATACGAGGAGGCCGAGGTGCGGGGGAAATTCGCCGCCGCGGCGTGAGTCGCGCCGCGGCGAGGGCGGGGCTTCGCCGGGGGGAAGAAGACGCTTCTTCCCCCCGGGGCCCCCATCATCGCGTTCTCACCCGGTGACGTGCCGGGTCGGTGGTGATGCGGGCAGGCTTCGCCGTCAGCGCCGGAGGAATTCCAGCAAATCCGCATTCACCGTCGCGGCCTCGGTCGTGCACATGCCGTGCTGGAAGCCGGGATAGACCTTCAGCGTCGCGTCGCGCACCAGCTTGGCCGACAGCAGCGCGGAATCGGCGATGGGCACGATCTGGTCGTCATCGCCATGCATCACCAGGGTCGGGACCGCGATCGCCTTCAGATCCTCGGTGAAGTCGGTCTCCGAGAAGGCCTTGATCCCGTCGTAATGCGCCTTGGCGCCGCCCTGCATCCCCTGGCGCCACCAATTGCGCACCACGCCGTCGAGCGTCGCGACGCCGGGGCGGTTGAACCCGTAGAAGGGCCCGGCGGCGATGTCGAGGTAGAACTGCGCCCGGTTGGCGGCGAGCTGCTGGCGGAAGCCGTCGAACACCTCGATCGGCAGGCCGCCGGGATTGGCCGGCGTGCGGAGCATGATCGGCGGCACTGCGCCGATCATCACCAGCCCGCTGACACGCCCCTCGGGCTGGCCATGGCGGGCGACGTAGTGCGCCGCCTCGCCGCCGCCGGTCGAATGGCCGATATGGACGGCGTCGCGCAGGTCGAGATGCGCCGTGACCGCGGCGACGTCGGCGGCGTAGTGGTCCATGTCGTGGCCCTCGCCCACCTGGGCGGAACGGCCATGGCCGCGCCGGTCATGCGCGACGACGCGGAAGCCATGGCCGAGGAAGAACAGCATCTGCGCGTCCCAGTCATCGGCGCTCAGCGGCCAGCCATGGTGGAAGACCAGGGGGCGGGCCTCCTTCGGCCCCCAATCCTTGAAGAAGATCTCGACGCCGTCGCCGGTCGTGATCATGCCCATGGTGTCGATCCTTCGCTGCGGGGGGATGAGGCACGGCAGGCGGGTCCCGCCGGCAGCGATCCGCAACGGGACCGCTGCGCGATCACCCGGGGCCGCATCAGGTCGGGGGAGGTCGATCTGCCGCGGCGCGATCCTGCCCGAGCGGCGTGCCCGTGTAACCTGGGGATGCGGCATCGCATCGATCACGTCGCCGGCGACGGCGGGATGGCGGCCGCGACCCGCGGATTGACAGATGGCGGCCTTGTCCGAAGCTGCCGATCGGGCAGCCAGGGGGCAGGGGCATGGACGCGGATGAGATCGGCCATCTCGGGGTCGCGGCGCTCGCGGCGCTCTACCGCGCGCGCAAGCTCTCGCCGATCGAGGTGGCGGAGGCGGTGCTGGCGCGGATCGGTCGGATCGATCCGAACGTCAATGCCATGATGCGCCTGACGCCGGAGCTGGCCCTCGACGCCGCGCGGCGGTCGGAGGCGGTGTTCGCCGGGCGCGGCACGCCGCGGCTGCTCGAGGGCGTTCCCTACACGATCAAGGATCTGCAGCCGACCAGGGGCGTGCGGACCGACTACGCCTCGGCCACCATGCAGGGCACCATCCCGGAATTCGACGCGCCGGTCGTCACGCGGCTGCGCGAGGCCGGGGGGATGATGATCGGCAAGACCACCTCGGCCGCCGAATGGGGCTGGAAGGGCGTCAGCGAGGCGCCGATTTCCGGCATCACCCACAACCCCTGGGGCAAGGGGCTGAATGCCGGCGCCTCCTCCTCCGGCGCCGGGGTGGCGGCGGCCTGCGGCTACGGGCCGCTGCACCAGGGCGGGGACGGCGCGGGCTCGATCCGCATGCCCGCGGCCTTCTCGGGCGTCTACGGGTTGAAGCCGACCTATGGGCGCGTGCCGTCCTGGCCGATGTCGAACAACGACCTGGCCACCCATACCGGTCCGCTGACGCGCACAGTCGAGGATTCGGCCTTCATGCTGCGGGCGATCGCGGGCCCGCATGTGTGGGACTACACCTCGCTCGAATCCCAGCCGCCCGACTATGCCGGGCTGCTGCGCGCGGCGACGATGAAGGGCAGGCGCATCGCCTACACGCGTGACCTCGGCCATGCGCGCGTCGATCCGGAGGTGGCGGAGCAGGTCGAGAAGGCCGTCGCCGTCTTCGCGGAGATGGGCGCGGAGATCGAGGAGGTGACGCCGGATTGGGGCCCGCTCGGGCCCGAGCTGGTGCGCTTCTTCTGGCCCGCGACCTTCACCGCGCGGCTGCGGCACCTGCCGGAGTTCGAGAACCGGATGGATCCGGGCTTCGTCGCGATGATCAAATCCGCCGCCGACTGGACCGTGCCGCAATTCATGCAGATGCGCGAGCGGCGCTTCGCCTACATCCAGCAGATCCATGAGTTCATGGAAGGCTACGACTTCTTGCTGTCGCCTTCCGTCAGCGTCGCCGCCTTCCCGGCCGACCGGCTGCAGCCCGCGCACTGGCCGCAGCACCCCTGGGACTGGCTGATGTGGGCGGAATTCTCCTACCCCTTCAACTGGTCCGGCAGCCCGGCGGCCAGCGTCCCCTGCGGCTTCACCCCGTCCGGCCTGCCGGTCGGGCTGCAGATCGTCGGGCGGCGCTTCGACGATCTCGGCGTGCTGCAGGCGAGTGCCGCCTTCGAGGAGGCGCGGCCCTGGGCGCATCTTCGCCCGCCGCTGGCGCGCTGACGCGGCAGCGTCTCGCGCCGATGCCTGAAGCCCGCTTGCGGATGTCCGTCACTCGACACTAGCCTCACCGCCGTCGTGGCGCGACACGCGCGCCCGCCGCATCGGAGGAGAGTCCCGGATGATTCACGTCATCGCCATCATCACCACCAAGCCCGGCCTGCGCGCGACGGTGCTGGAGGCCTTCCGCGCGAACATGCCGGCCGTCCATGCCGAGGCAGGCTGCATCGAATACGGCCCGGCCATCGACACCGAGGGCATGGGCAGCTTCCAGACCGCCTTCGGCGCCGACACCTTCGTCGTGATCGAGAAGTGGGAGAGCAAGGAGGCGCTGAAGGCCCACGCCGCCGCGCCGCACATGGCGGCCTATGCGGCCAAGACCCGGGACATGATCGCCAGCCGCGTCATCCACGTGCTGTCGCCGGCCGCCTGACGGCGCCGCGGGGGCCGCGCCGGGCCTCGCGCACGGGCTTCGGCATCGTCGCGCGAGACCGCGCGGGCAACCCGGCCCGCGCCGCCCATCCCATGGCCCGCCGGCCACGCCCAGGAGAACCGCCATGGTCGCCACCGAACGCAGGATGGCCCTCGCGCTGCTGGTCAACGCGACCGGCTACCACCCCGCCTCCTGGCTGCACCCCTCGACCGACCCCGCCTCGGCCACCAGCATCGAATGGTACCGCGACACCGCGCTGCTGGCCGAGCGCGGCCTGTTCGACCTGTTCTTCATCGCCGACACGCCAGCCGCGCGCACGAAGGACCTGGAGGCGTTCAGCCGCTTCCCGATGTTCATGAACGGGTTCGAGCCGATCACGCTGCTCTCGGCGCTCGCCGGGCTGACGACGCGCATCGGCCTCGGCGGCACGGCGAGCACGAGCTTCTCCGAGCCCTACAACATCGCCCGTCAATTCGCCTCGCTCGACCATCTGAGCCATGGCCGGGCGGCGTGGAACGTCGTGACCTCGGCCAATGATTTCGCCGCGCGCAATTTCGGCCTCGACACGCTGCCGCCGCATGCCGAGCGCTATGCGCGGGCGGAGGAATTCGTCGAGGTGGTGCAACGCCTCTGGGACAGCTGGGAGGACGACGCCTTCATCCGCGACCGCGCGCGCGGCCAGATCTTCGATCCCGCGGGGCAGCACGCGGTGCACCATGAGGGCCGGTTCTTCCGGGTGCATGGCGCGCTGAACATCGAGCGCACGCCGCAGGGCCAGCCCGTCCTCATCCAGGCCGGCGCCTCCGACACCGGCCGCGACTTCGCCGCGCGCATCGCCGAGGTGGTCTTCGCCTCCGACAGCACGCTGGAGGCGGCCCGGCGTTCCTACGAGGATCTCAAGGGGCGCATGGCGAAGTTCGACCGCCCGCGCGACAGCCTCCGCGTGCTGGCCGGCAAGCCGACGCTGCTGGCCGACAGCGCGGAGGAGGCCGAGGCGATGTACCAGACCCTGCAGGGCCTGATCCATCCGATCGTCGGCAGGATTCGCCTCGGCACTGATCTCGAGACGGACCTCTCCGACCTGCCGCTGGACGAGCCGATCCCGGAGGATCGCATCCCGCGCAGCGCCAACCACCACCGCGCCTATTTCGACCACATCGTCGGGATGATGCGCCAGGGGCTGACGCTGCGCCAGCTCTACCTGTCCTATGAGCGCGGCCACAGGACCTTCCGCGGCACGCCCGCGCAGATGGCCGACCACATGGAGGAATGGTTCGCCGCCGGCGCCTGCGACGGCTTCATGATGTCCTTCAGCCTAATGCCCGGCGGGCTCTCGATCTTCGTCGAGAAGGTGGTGCCGCTGCTGCAGCGGCGCGGCCTGTTCCGCACCGCCTATGCGGGGAGCACGCTGCGCGAGCATCTCGGCCTGCGGCGGCCGCCGAACCGGCACGTCCCCGGCGGGGCGGCGGCCTGCGCGGCTACGCCGCCTCCGTCACCCACGGGGTGACGGGTCGCTCTCTCGCGGCCGATCCGCCGGCGTTCGCGGCGGCGGGAAGGGAAGGCCGTGCCGCCCGGTCATGCGGAGGCGCGCAGCGGCGGGCCGAGGAACTCGACCTGCCAGCGCCTGCCGAACTCGTTCAGCGCCTGCGTGTCCGGCACGCCGTCCCGCATGACCGCGCCCAGCTCCGTGAAGAACCGCGTGGCATCCAGGCCCGGCAGGATGATGACCAGCTGCCGCGCCGGCCGGTCCGTCACATTGACGAAGGCATGTGCCGCACCGCCGGGGACACTGACGACGTCGCCGGCCCGGGCGGTGAAGCGGCGCCCATCCACGTCATAGAGATACTCGCCCTCGAGGACGCGGAAGACCTCCACCTCCCGGTGCCGGTGACGGGGGGGCCCGTAGCCCGGGGCGTTCACCGTCTCGATGACCGTCAACGCCCCCTCGCTCGCGCCGGGCGGAAGGCGGACGAACAGGTCGAGGCCGATCGCGGGGACGGCGATCGGCTTCTCGTCCCCGGTGGACTGCCAGAACACGAAGCTCATGGGGATCTCCGGATGCTGCGACACGCTGACGAGGAGACCCTCGCAGGGGCCGGGTCGTGAGAAATCCCCAGAACTGGGGGTGATCCACGCTTTCCGCCCGATCGGGCGCGGCGCGGCCTACGGCGCGATGTCGATCAGACCGCGGGGCTTGCCGGCCTGCCGGTCCTGCGTCCCCCCCGCGACCAAGGCGAGCGTCGCCAGCACCCCCTCGAAGTCGCGGAGGTTCGTCGCCTCCGACTTGCGCAGGACGGAGCGGATCTGGCTGCGCACCGTGTCGAGCGACACGTGGCGACCCATGGCGACATCCTCGGCCGTGGCGCCGCCCATCAGGGCGACCGCCACCTCCGCTTCGCTGCGGCTGAAGCCGAAGAGATCGCAGAGCAACGTGCCCGGCAGCGGCGCACGGCGCGCCAGATCCTCGATGAGCACGAGCACGCCGCCTTCGGCCTGCGGCAGCTCAGGGCCGCCCGCGCCCAGCATCGCCGGCGGCGCGGGCATGACGAGCGCGGCCTGCATCGGCAGGCGTTCCGCATCGGTCTCCCGCGGCCGGATCCGAAGCCCGCCGCCGGCCTGGCCCCGTGCCGCGTCGGCGACCAGGCGCCGCAGCGCGTTCGCGTCGTCCCGGTGCCGCGCGGTCAGGTAGGTGCCGGCATCGACGCGCGGTCCCGAGGCCAGCATGGCGATCCCCGATCCCGGCGCGCCGCAGGCGCGGATCGCCGCTGCATTGGCGAAGCGTACCCTCGACCCGGCATCGACCAGCACGATGCCGATCGGCACGGCATCGAGGGCGCCCATGGTGATCCGCAGCGATGCCGCCTGGACGGTCAGCCGCTCATGCAGCTCGAGCGCCCGCTGCAGGTGCGGCAGGACCAGGTCGAGGGTGCGGCAATCCTCCTGCGAGAAGGGCCGCGCCCCGTCCGGGCGGAACAGGCCGAGATGGACCGGCTGCCGCGTCCCGATCAGGCCACCCATGAAATGGCGGCGTCCATGGCGGCGCGCGTAATCGGCGAAATACTCGCTGGCCAGCAGCGTCGCCTCCGGCACCACATCCGGTCCGAGCCTGGCCCCCAGCAAGGGGCGCGCGCGCGATGCGGCAAAATCCGCCTGCCCCTGCAGGCGATAGGGATCCACGCTGTGGTAGTAGGCCGCGTAGGCGGCGCCCGCCGGATCGGGCGGGCTCAGCGCGTTGACCGGCCGACCTTCGAGCTGCTGCAGGGGCATGACCGCCGTCTCCGCCTGCAGGAGCGCGCGCAGCCGCGTGCCGACCTCGAGCCAGCCCGCATGGCCGGAGGCCGCGTCGTAGATCGCGCCGATGCAGGCGGACAGGTCCCGTTCCTGGAGCAGGGGCATGAGGCGCTTCGCCGGGTGCGGTCGCGGCGAACATGCCAGACATGGAGAAGGGCCCGCAACCGATCGCGGCCCACCGGCCACCGCGGCAGGATCGCGCATGCGCGGCCGATCGGGATCCCCAGAACTGGGGAAGCGTGGTCCCGCCCCCGCGACGCATGGTCCGGATGGCGCCTGCGAATGCGGCCGATTGATCACCGCGTCGGCCAGGCCGCGAGGAGACCCTGCGATGTCGGATTCCTGCGAATCCACCGATCCGGCGGCGATCGCCGCCTTCGTCGGGAAGCACTACATCTACACCTACGAGAATGGCTGGCAGTACGAGTTCTACATCCGGAACGAGCGCACCATCGAGTACCGCGTGCATGGTGGGCTGGTCGGCGGGCGCTGGGTCAAGCACCAGCCGGCGCACATCGTCCGCCTCGCCGATGGTGTCTTCAAGGTCTCCTGGGACGAGCCGACGGGCACCAGCGTCAGCGTGGCGGTGAACCTCGCCGAGCGGCGCGTGCATGGCGCGACCTTCTTCCCGCAATGGATCGTGCAGCAGCCGCAGAAGATCGTCTGCTTCCAGAACGAGCATCTCGACCTGATGCGGCGCTACCGGGACGAGGGTCCGACCTATCCGCGCGTGCTGATCGACGAATTCGCCACCATCACCTTCCTCGAGGATCGCGGCCGCGACGACGACACGGTCATCGCCTGCGCGCCGGACGCGCTGCCGCCCGGCTACACGACCCGGCGGAATTGAGGCGGGACGCGAGCCCATGCCGATGCGCGCGCCCCTGGCCGGCATCGGCGGTGGCGTGACCGGCGATGACTGCGGAGCACCGGAGGTGAGGAGCCAGGTCGCCGGCGCGGCGCTCTGCGTCCTCCTGCGGTTCGTCGCCATCCGCCGTGGCTGGCGCCTGCCGATGCCGCGTCACAGCGACACCCCGGCGGGCTCAACAGATGTGGGGATGCTGCGCCAGGGCCGCTCCTCCAACCTCTCGATCGCACCGAAGCGGCGAACAAAGGGGCCCTGCAGATGCATATCGTCAACCCGAAGCGGCGGCGCATGATCGTCGGGATCAGCGGCGCCACCGGCATCGCCTATGGCCTGCGCCTCCTCGAAGTGCTGCGCGCGCTGGAGATCGAGAGCCACCTCGTCGCGACCAGGGCCGGCGAGCGTACCCTGTGCTACGAAACCGCACAGACGGTCCGGGAGCTGCGCGACGCGGCGGATGTCTGGTACCCGGACGCCGATATCGGCGCCGCGATCGCATCCGGCTCCTTCCGTACCCTGGGCATGGTCGTCGCCCCCTGCTCGGTGCGCAGCCTCTCGGCGATCGCCACGGGCAACACGGACGGGCTGCTGACGCGCGCCGCGGATGTCTGCCTGAAGGAGCGCCGGCGCCTCGTCCTCCTGTTCCGCGAGGCGCCGCTCCATGCCGGCCACATCCGATCCATGGCGGCGGCCACCGAGAACGGCGCCATCGTCTTCCCGCCCGTGCCGGCCTTCTACGATCGGCCGCAAACCCTCTCGGACATCGTCGATCACACGGTCGGCCGCGTGCTCGACCTCTTCGACCTCGATGCCGGCCTGGTGCGCTGCTGGGACGGCAACCCGAGGGCGGCCGGCATGTCGCTCGCCGCGGCCGGGGAGGAGGCGTGAGATGCCGCTGACCGATCTGCGGGCCTATACCGATCGCCTGCGGGAGCTGGGCGAGATCCAGGACATCGCCGTCCCCGTCGCGCTCGACCTGGAGCTCGGCGCGATTGTCCGGCGCTGCTACGAGACGGGCGCGCCGGCGCCGCTGTTTCGCCGCTTCGCGGATCACCCGCCCGGCTTCCGGATCCTCGGCGCCCCGGCCGGGCTGAGCCGCCGGCCCGGGCAGCGGCTGGCGCGCGTGGCGACCTCGCTCGGCCTGCCGCCGCACAGCGCCTTGCGCGACATCACCGAGGCGCTGGCCGCAAGCCTCGCCCTGCCGGCGATCGACCCCGTGATCGTCGACAGCGCCCCCTGCTTCGAGAATGTCCTGACCGGCGATGCGGCGGATCTGAACCTGCTGCCCGTGCCGCTCCTGCACCATGGCGATGGCGGCCGCTACCTGAACACCTGGGGCTGCATCGTCGCGCGCATGCCGGACGGTTCCTGGACCAACTGGTCGATCGCACGGATGATGCGCCTCGATGCGCGGCGGATGACGGGCATCGTCGCCCCCGAGCAGCATCTCGGCATGGTCGCCCGCGCCTGGGCGGAGATCGGCAAGCCCATGCCCTTCGCCCTCGCCCTCGGCGTGGAGCCGTCCATTCCCTTCATCTGCGGCATGCCCCTGGCCGCGCAGGTCGACGAGGCGGGCCGGCTCGGCGCATACCTGCAACGCCCCTTGCGCACGGTGCGCTGCCGGACCGTCGACCTCGAAGCCCCCGCGAGCGCCGAGATCCTCATCGAGGGCCATCTCCACCTCGACGAGCTGGCCGAGGAAGGTCCGATGGGGGAGTTCGCGGGCTACCTGGAACCCGGCGGAACGATGCAGCGCCCCGTCTACAAGGTCAGCGCCCTCAGCCACCGCGACGACGCGATCCTGCCGGTCGTCGTCGCGGGCGAGCCGGTGGAGGAGAACCACACCGCCTGGGGCATTCCCACGGCTGCCGTCATCCTCTCCGATCTCCGGGCTGCCGGGCTTCCCGTCACGCTCGCCTGCCTGCCCTTCGAGGCGGCGCTGCACTGGCTGGTCGTGACCGTGCCGCGGGACTGGCGGCGCCGCAGCGGCGTCGAGTATGGCGAGACGCTCTGTCGCCGCATCGGGGAGATCGTCTTCCGCAGCAAGGCCGGCGCGGTGATCCCGAAGATCATCGTGCTCAACGACGATGTCGACCCGACGGACCCGTCGGAGCTGATCTGGGCCTTCGCCACGCGCTGCCACCCGCTGCTGGGTCACGTGGCCTTCGACCACATCCATGCGGCCCCGCTGCTCGCCTATCTGCGGAGGAGCGAGAAGATCTCCGCCACGACCGGCAAGATGGTCTACAACGGCCTGCCACCCGATGAGTGGGGCGAGCGACTGCCGATGCGCGCCTCCTTCCGCCACGGCTATCCGCGGGAGGTGGTCGCGCGGGTCCATGACCGCTGGCGGGAATACGGCTTCGAATAGCTTGGCGCCTATGTTCAGCGGAACGCCCGCGCCGGCACTCTTTCGTCGAAGCAGACACACCGATGACGCCCCGCATCCCGCGGATGGCGATCCGCGCCCAGGAGACAGGTCATGACGCAGCGCACCGGCGTCGAGCTCATCCAGGATTTCCTCGAGACCTGCGAGGTTCCCTATGTCTTCGGCAATCCGGGGACGACGGAGACCACCTTCCTCGGCGCCGTGGCCGCGTCGAAGGCCCGCTACATCCTGTCCCTGCATGAATCCAGCGCCGTCGGCATCGCCGCGGGCCATGCGATGATCACCGGCAGGCCCGCCATCGTGAACCTGCACACCTATGCGGGCCTGGCCAACGGCATGTGCAACATGCGCAATGCGCCGCTCTCCGGTGTGCCGAGGCTGGTGATCAATGGGCAGCAGGATTCGCGCTTCCTCATCCACAACCCCGTGCTCGGCGCGCCGTGGTCGCCAATCTCCGGCACCACCACGCCCATCGATCTGCAGCGCCAGGCGGGCAGCGTCTCGAACGACGACAGCCAGGCCCATGCCGGCGGCTGCACCGCAGTGGCCAGCACGGAGCTGAGCGGCGAGGTCAATGGCGATGGCGGCGCGGAGATCGGCGCCAGCGGCCAGCTGCGGCTGGTCCAGCTCATCCTCCGGGAAGGCTTCCGCGCCCAGCGGACGCCCCATGCCGGCCACACGCCCCCGCACCGATCGATGACCGCAGTGGGCGACGTCAATGGCGACGGCTATGCCGACCTGCCGATCGGCGCGCCCACGATCCTCGGCACCGGACAGCGCAGCGAGAGCCGCATCCTGCTCGGCGGGCGGGATGTCGGTGCCGGCGATACCGTGGATGTGGGCAGCCTGACGCGCCGGACCGGCTTCGCCGCGCGCGGGGCCGAGCCCGACACCGCGGCCGGGGCGGCATCGGCCCGTCCGACGACTTGGCCGGCGGCTACGGCCCTGCCGGCGCCGCGGGAAGCACCACGAACACCGCCGGCATTCCCGGTGGACAGGGCGGGAGCGGCTACCGGGACAGTTGCGGCGGCTCGGGCGGTGGCACCAGCCTCCTGCATTCCACCGGGTAGGCAGGCGGCAAGGATGGCCTTGGGGGCGCCCGCGACGACGTCCTGCGCGGCGGCGCCGCAGGGATCCGCTGCGAGGCGGCGACGGACATGACGCCTTCCGCTTCCCTTCGCCCGAGGATGGCGGTGACCGGATCCCTGGCCATGTCGGGCAGGAGGATCGGTTGGTGATGTCCGCCGCCGGCTTCCGCGGCGGGCTGGCGGAGATCATGGATCTCGTCGCGGCCGGCCGGTACGTCGCGGCGCCCGGCGTCGCTACGACGGCGGCGTTCGTCCAGTTCCTCTTCGATACCACGGCGCGGACGCTCCGGTGGGATCGGGACGGGGCCGGCAGCGTAGCGGCAGTGCTGGTCGTCGACCTGGCGGGGGCCCAGGGATGGGAAGGCGCCGAGATCCGCGTCGTCGCATGACGGGATGGGCGCTTCGCTTCGTTGTCGGGCCGGGTCGGCCAAGACCCTGGCGTTCGCCGCCCGCAACAGTCTGCGGTCGCCGCGCCAGTGCCGTGGCCTCCCCCGCGAGTGCGGAAGCCCTGCGGAGGCGACGATCCACGGAACGCCAAAAAGGAAGGGGCTGGTGGGCGCAGTAGGATTCGAACCTACGACCCGCTGATTAAGAGTCAGCTGCTCTACCAACTGAGCTATGCGCCCGCGCGGGAAGCCGTGAGGCCTCGGCCACGAGGGGCGCTTGAATAGCGCCCGGCGCAGCTTTGTCCAGCCTTTCCCCGTGCCGGACCTTCGCCGCGTCGCCCGGTCCTTGTTGCCTCCAGGCCGCCGCAACCACGGCGCGCCCGGGAAGGCGCCCCGGCGCGCACACCTCCGAAGCGCTGGTCAGCCCGCCCCGGCCATCCCGTCGCGCTCGGCGGCGATCAGGAATTCGCGGTTGCCCTCGGGGCCGAGGATCGGGCTCGGCTCGATCCCCCGCACCCGCCAGCCGGCCAGGCCCGACCACCAGGCGGCGATCCGGTCGCACACCGCCCGATGCACCGACGCATCCCGCACGACCCCGCCCTTCGCCACCGCCGGCCCGACCTCGAATTGCGGCTTGATCAGCGCCACGGCCCAGGCGCCGGGGGCGCACAGCGCCAGCGGTGCCGGCAGCACCGTCGCAAGCCCGATGAAGCTCGCATCGCAGACCAGCACGCCGACCCCCTCCCCCAGCGCCGCCGCATCCAGGTAGCGCGCATTCACCTTCTCCCGCACCACCACGCGCGGATCGTTGCGCAAGGTCCAGGCCAGCTGCCCATGCCCGACATCGACCGCATGCACGCGCGCCGCGCCATGCTGCAGCAGCACATGGGTGAACCCGCCGGTCGAGGCGCCGATGTCGAGGCAGACCCGCCCCTCCGGCGACAGGCCGAAATGCCGCAACGCGTGGTCGAGCTTGAGGCCGCCCCGCGAGACCCAGGGATGGTCCTGCCCGCGCACCTCGAGCGGCAAGCCGGGCGGCAGCGCCTGGCCCGGCTTCTCGATGCGCTGCTCGCCGGAGAAGACCTTGCCGGCCAGGATCAGCGCCTGGCCGCGGGTCCGGCTTTCCGCCAGCCCGCGATCCACCAGCGCCTGGTCGGCGCGGACCTTGCCGCCGCGCGGCGGCAGGCCCGGCGCGGTCAGGCCCGCGCCGGCAGCGCCGCCGCCGCCTCGCGCCCCAGCGCGGCCAGCGCCGCCGCCACCATGTGCTGCGCGTTCAGCCCGGCCTCGTCGTACTGCTTCTTCGGGCTGTCATGGTCGATGAAGCGGTCCGGCAGGCACATCGGCCGCACCTTCAGACCCTGGTCGAGCAGACCCTTCCAGGCCAGGTGCTGGAGGACGAGGCTGCCGAAGCCGCCGACCGAGCCTTCCTCGATCGTGATCAGCACCTCGTGCTCGCGCGCCAGGCGCTCGACCAGCGGGCCGTCGATCGGCTTGGCAAAGCGCGCATCGGCGACGGTGGTCGACAGGCCGTAGGTGGCCAGCTCGTCCGCCGCCTTCAGCGCTTCCTGCAGGCGGGCGCCGTAGGAGAGGATGGCGACCTTCGTCCCCTCCCGCACCACGCGCCCGCGGCCGATCTCGAGCGGCGTGCCGCGCTTGGGCAGCTCCAGCCCCAGCCCCTCGCCGCGCGGATAGCGGAAGCCGGAGGGGCGGTCGTCGAGCGCCGTCGCGGTCGCCACCATGTGCATCAGCTCGAGCTCGTCGGCCGCCGCCATCAGCACGATGCCCGGCAGGCAGCCGAGATAGGCGATGTCGAAGCTGCCGGCATGGGTCGCGCCATCGGCGCCGACCAGCCCGGCGCGGTCCATGGCGAAGCGCACCGGCAGGCCCTGCAGCACCACGTCGTGCACGACCTGGTCGTAGGCGCGCTGCAGGAAGGTCGAGTAGATCGCGCAGAAGGGCTTCATCCCCTCGGTCGCCATGCCGGCGGCGAAGGTCACGGCGTGCTGCTCGGCGATGCCGACATCGAAGCAGCGCTTGGGGAATTTCTTGGCGAACATGTCGAGGCTGGTGCCGGATGGCATCGCCGCGTTGATCGCGACGATGCGGTCGTCGTGCTCGGCCTCGGCGATCAGCGCGGTGGCGAAGACCTTCTGGTAGTTGGGCGGGCCGGGCGGGGCCTTCTGCTGCTCGCCGGTGACGACGTTGAACTTCTGCACGCCATGGTACTTGTCGGCGCTGGCCTCGGCCGGCGCGTAGCCCTTGCCCTTCTGCGTCACCACGTGCAGCAGGATCGGCGCCTCGTTCTCCGCGTCGCGCAGGTTGCGCAGCACGGGCAGCAGGTGGTCGAGGTCGTGGCCGTCGATCGGCCCGACATAGTAGAAGCCCAGCTCCTCGAACAGGGTGCCGCCGGTCAGCAGCCCGCGGGCGTATTCATCCGCCCGCTTGGCGGCGCGCTCGAGCGGGCCGGGCAGCGCGCGGGCGACCTTGGCCATCGCCTCGCGGATCGAGAGGAACGGGCGGGAGGAGATGGTGCGCGAGAGATAGGCGCTCATCGCGCCGACCGGGGGCGCGATCGACATGTCGTTGTCGTTCAGGATGACGATGAGCTTCGCCTTGGACGCGCCGGCATTGTTCATCGCCTCATAGGCCATGCCCGCGCTCATCGCGCCGTCGCCGATCACGGCGATGACGTGCCGGTCGTCCTGGCCCTTCAGGTCGCGCGCGATCGCCATGCCGAGGCCGGCGGAGATCGAGGTGGAGGAATGCGCCGCGCCGAAGGGGTCGTACTCGCTCTCGCTACGCCGGGTGAAGCCCGACAGGCCGCCGCCCTGGCGCAAGGTGCGGATGCGGTCGCGGCGCCCGGTCAGGATCTTGTGCGGGTAGGCCTGGTGGCCGACATCCCAGATCAGCCGGTCCGTCGGCGTCTCGAACACCGCGTGCACGGCGACGGTCAGCTCGACCACGCCGAGCGAGGCGCCGAGATGACCGCCGGTCTGGCTGACGGCATGGATGGTCTCGGCCCGCAGCTCCTGGGCCAGCTGCTTCAACTGCTCCCCGGAGAAGTTCCGCATGTCCGCCGGGATCCGCACGCGGTCCAGCAGCGGGGTGGCGGGGGGAGTCATGGGCGACGATGCGGACATCAACTTCTCCGGGTGATCACGAAATCGGCCAGCAGGCGCAGGAGATCCGCCTTCTCGCCGAAGCCATCGAGGTGCCCCTTCGCCTGGGCGACCAGGCGCTCCGCCTGGACCCGGGCGCGGTCGAGGCCGAGCAGGCCGATGAGCGTCGCCTTTCCCGCCTCGGCGTCCTTGCCGGTGCGCTTGCCCGCTTCCTCGGCGGAGGCGGTCGCGTCCAGCAGGTCGTCGGCGATCTGGAACGCCGCGCCGAGGTCGCGGCCATACATCACGAGGGCGTGGCGCAGCGAGGAGGGCGCCTTGCCGAGAATGGCGCCGGCCTCGGCCGAGAACTCGATCAGCCGCCCCGTCTTCATGGTCTGCAGGCGCCCGATGGCGATCTCGTCCATCGGCTCCTCCGCCGCCTCGGCCAGCATGTCGAGCATCTGCCCGCCGCACATGCCGCGCGGCCCGGCGGCGCGGGCGAGGCAGCGGATCAGCTCGACCCGCGCGGCGGGGTCGGTATGCGTCGCGTCCTCCGCCAGCACCGAGAAGGCATGGGTCTGCAGGGCGTCGCCCGCCAGGATCGCGGTCGCCTCGTCGAAGGCGCGGTGCACCGTGGGCCGGCCGCGACGCAGATCGTCATCGTCCATCGCCGGCAGGTCGTCATGCACGAGGCTGTAGGCATGCACCATCTCGACCGCGGCGGCGACGCGCAGCGCCGCGGCGCGGGACGCGTTGAACTGCCGCGCGCCCTCCAGCACCAGGAAGCCGCGCAGCCGCTTGCCGCCGCCGATGGCGGCGTAGCGCATCGCCTCGAAGAGGCGCCCCTCCGGGCCTTCCACGGCGGGCAGGACCTGGTCGAGGGCGGTGTCCAACTCCACGGCCGCGGCGGCCATCGCGCGCGGCAGGCGGAGATCCTGGGCATCCATCGTGGAACTCATGGCGATCCGGGCCTCATTCGACGTCGCGCAGGCCAAGGTTGCCCGAGGTGTTCTCGATGATCGCCTGGACCCTGGCCTCGGCCTCGCCCAGCCGGGCCTCGCAGTGCCGGCGCAGCACCGTGCCGCGCTCGTAATCCGCGATGGCATCCGCCAGGACGCCCTTGCCCTGCTCGAGACGGGTCACGATCGATTCCAATTCCGCCAGCGCGTCCTCGAAGGACATCCCGCTCACCTCCTGTGGCGGGGGGGACGCGGCCTCGCTCCGGCCTCCTGGCATCCAGGTCTCCTTGCCTAACCGCCAACACTACAGCCGATCGGCCCGGCGCGGAACCGGCGCCGCCCGCCGGGCGGCAATGCGCGGCCAAGCGTGGCCGGCGGGTCGCAGCCGGCGGGCATCGGCTCAGCCCGCCCAGGCGCGATCGATCCGGCTTGCCAGTGCGGCCCGCGCCGCCACCGGGTCAAGCGCGACCGCCGCCTCCTTCACCCGCCGCAGCTGCCGGTGCAGGCCGAGATCCCAGGTGAAGCCCATCCCGCCATGCAGCTGGATCGCGCCCTCGGCGATGGACACGGCGGCATCCGCCACGGCGCTGCGGGCGACGAGCCGCGCCACATCCTCGGCGCGCGGGTCCTGCCCGGCGATGGCGAGCGCATGGGCCAGCGCCGCCCGCCCCCCCTCCAGCGCCAGCTTCTGGCGCGCCAGGTCGAAGCGCAGCCCCTGGAAGCCGACCAGCGGCCGGCCGAATTGCCGCCGATCGGTCAGATGGGCGATCGCCCGCTCCATCGCATGCTCGGCCGCGCCGAGCGCCCCGGCGGCGCGCAGCAGCAGCGAATCGGCCCGGAAGGCGGACAGCGCCGGATCGCCCGCCGCCCAAAGCGCCGCCGGCGTGGCGTCCTCGGCGGTGATGCGCCCGACCGGTCGTTCGAGGTCGAGGCCCCGCTCCTCCGCCACCGCGATCCCCGGCGCGCCGAGATCGAGCAGCGCGGCGCCGCCATCGGCCAGCGTGGCGAGGGCCCAGCGCGCCGCCGTGCCGAGCGGGGCCCGCCCGACGGTTCCGGCGACCCGGCCACCCTCGCCGCGCAGCGCCCCGGCGGGGGCGAGGGTGACGATCGCCTCCCCCGCCGCCACGGCCGC
>CAZMCV010000029.1:0-30020 GCA_964564645.1 uncultured Acetobacteraceae bacterium | reverse complement strand
CGTCCACAACCACCACAACTACACCTGGCGCGAGACGCATGGCAGCCGCGACCTCTGGGTGGTGCGCAAGGGGGCGACGCCGGCCTTCCCGGGCCAGCGCGGCTTCGTCGGCGGATCGATGGGCGACGACGCGGTGATCCTCGAGGGGGTGCAGACGCCCGAGGCCGCTTCGGCGCTCTACTCGACGGTCCACGGCGCCGGCGGCGTCTTCGGCCGCCGCGAGGCGTTCCGCCGCTTCAGCGCGCGGAGATGGAGGCCTGGCTGCGCGGCCGCGGCGTGCTGGTCGCGGGCGGGGATCTCGACGAGAGCCCGATGGCCTATCGCGCCCGCCCGAGGTGCTGGCGCAGCACGCCGGCACGGTGAAGGTCCTGCACCCGCTCCGCCCCTTCGCGGTGGCGAGGGCGGGCCAGGGGCCGCTCGACCCTTCCGCGGACCGCGGCCGGTGCGGGCGGGCGCAGGTCCCGCCCCCCTCGCCTTTCCAGCGGGTCGGTTCAGGGGCTAGATGCCAGCGCCACCCGCAACGGAGAGGGAGCCCTCCACCATGTCCAAGATCACCCGCCAGGGCAGCAACCAGATCCTGTCGAGCGCCGTCGAGTACCACAACTTCGTCTTCCTCGCCGGCATGACGGCCGACGACCTCAGCCAGGACATCACCGGCCAGACGAAGCAGGTGCTGGCCAAGATCTCGGCCGCGCTGGAGGCCAACGGCACGGACAACACCCGCCTGCTGAACGCCCAGATCTGGCTGAAGGACATCCGCGACCGCGACGCCATGAACAAGGTGTGGGTCGAGTGGCTGGGCGAGGCCGGCCGTCCGGCGCGCGCCTGCGTGCAGGCCAACATGGCCGATCCGCGCCACCTGGTCGAAATCATGGTCAACGCCTGCCGCTGAGCCCGGCAGGGGGCGACGCGATCCGACGGGGTCGTCGGGCGGCGGCTCGACCGCCCATCGGCTGCGTCGGGAATCGGACGGATGGCGGCGCCCCGGGCAGGGGCGCCGTCGTTGCATTTCTGCCATCACACTGTTGCATGTCTCATTCCTGGCACGGTGCCTAGGACGATGGTCCCCATCGGGCCGCGCCAATTGCCGTCCATCCGACGAATCACGACAGATTTCGATCTGTGTCGCGCCAGCGGGTTGCTGGCCCCTGTGACATGTTGTTACCGAAACCTGGGGCACGGATCCTCGCGGGTTCGTGAAGACGTCGAAGGCCTGTCCAGGACATCGGAGCGGGGGGTGCATGCGGGTTCGGGGAATGGCGCTGGCGTTTTGCGTGATGGTCGGTACCGCGGTGTCCGCCTGGCCCGGAGAGGGCGGCGCGGCTCCCTCGGACCGGCGCGGGACCACGACGGCGAAGCCGACGAAGTCCACCTCGACAGGCCCGGCGAAATCCGCCCGCGGCACACCCGCCACCAGAAGCGCCTCCTCCCGGTCGGGCCGCACGACCGCCTCCGGCAACCGCCTCCTGCATCGGGCCAGCTATGGCGGGGGCGGGCTGTCCTGCGTGCCCTATGCCCGCATGGTCACCGGCATGCAGGTCAGCGGCAATGGCGGGCAGTGGTGGCACAACGCGGCCGGCCTCTACGCGCGGGGCGGGCGGCCGGAGCCGGGCTCGGTGATGGCGTTCCGCGCGAGCGGCGGCATGTCCCGCGGCCATGTCGCCGTGGTCAGCCAGGTGCTCGGCCCGCGCCACGTCCAGATCGACCACGCGAATTGGAGCGGCCCCGGGCTGCGCCGCGGCACGGTGACGCGCAACGTGAACGTGATCGACGTCTCGGAGCGCAATGACTGGTCGGCGGTGCGCGTGCAGGTCGGCCACGATGCCGGCAGCTTCGGCCGCACCTACCCGACCTACGGCTTCATCTACAACCGGCCGGATTCGCCGAGCTACTTCGCCGGCGTCCCCACCCGCACGATCCAGGCCAGCACCGACGCGCCGACCTGGCGCGAGGTGGCCGAGGCGCCGATCAACCGCGCCAGCGCCGCCGCCCCGTCCCGCGGCAGGTCGGCCACGGCGTCGCGCACGCGGCGCTGAGGCGGGGGGCCGGGGCGCGTCGGCGGGGGGAAGAAGACACTTCTTCCCCCCACCAGCCCCCCATCATCGCTTTCTGGCTCTTTGCCCGGGCGTTCCGGGATGCGGGCCGGGCCAGCGCGGCGCGCGCTACGCGGCGGGCACTCCGGCATGCACCGCGCGCTCGAAGGCGGCCAGCAGGTCGAGCACGGCGGGATCGGCGAAGGGCAGGCTCTGGGTGACGATCACCCCGGCCCGGCCCGCCCGCTGGTCGATCCAGTAATAGGTGTTGCCGAGGCCGGCCCAGGCCAAGCTGCCGGCCGAGCGCCCCTGCCCGTCCGGCGCGCGCTCCGCATTGATCATGAAGCCGAGGCTCCAGCCCTTGGGCTGGCCGGGGAAGAACTCGGCATCGTTCGAGGAGCCCGGCAGGGCCGTCGTAAGCTTGCGGACGCGCAGCGGCGCGATCTGGTCGCGCCCGAGCTCGGCCGCCATGGCGGGCGAGAGGATCCGCGCCCTGTCCAGCGTGCCGCCGTTCAGCACCATCCGGCAGAACCGCAGGTAGTCCGGCGCCGTGCCGTAGAGCCCGCCGCCGCCCATGTGGAATTCGGGCTCCTGCGGGATCTCGAACGGGATGGGGGCGAGCGTCCCGTTGGCGCCCCGCACATGCATGCTGGCTAGCCGCGCCCGCTGCGCCGGGCCCAGCCGGAAGACGGTGTCCGTCATGCCGAGCGGGCCGGTGATGCCCTCCGCGATCGCCTCGGCCAGGCTCCGCCCGGTCACCGCCTCCACCGCCAGCCCCGCCCAGTCGATGCCGATGCCATACTCCCAGGCCTCGCCGGGGTCGGCGACCAGCGGCGTCGTCAGCGCGGCGCGGCGGCAGGTGATGATGCCCGGGATCCCCTCGCGCTCCATCAGCCGCCCGATGGCCGCGTTCCAGATGTCGTAGCTGAAGCCCGAGCTGTGGGTCAGCAGGTGGCGCAGGGTGATCGGCCGGCGGGCCGGGCGCAGGAGCGGCGTCCCGTCCGCCGCGAAGCCCTCGAGCACGCGCGGCGTGGCGAGGGCCGGCAGCACCTCGGCGATCGGGCCATCGAGGGTCAGCCGCCCGGCCTCGACCTGCTGCAGCGCCGCGACCGAGGTGATGGCCTTGGTCATCGAGGCGATCCAGACCACCGTGTCGGGGGTCATCGGCGCGTCCTGGTCGAGGCCGCGCCGCCCGAAGGCGGCTTCGTGCAGCGTGCCCCCCCGGTCGCCCGCGACGGCGGCGACGCCGGCCACCGCGCCGCTCTCCACCGCCTCGCGCAACACCGCATCCGCCCTGGCCTTGTCCATGTCCCTGGCTCCCTCCCGCCCCCCGCACCCTCGCGGGGGCTCCCGGCGGAGAGCCTACGCACTTCGCGGCAGGCTTGCGCCGTCGAAAAGACCCGTGGCCGCCTTCGTCCCGACCGAATGGCCTGTCACCTGGCCCACCGGGGCCCACTTGCGCGCGGCTCGCGGCGTCGCGAAGGAGCGTGGCCCTCCTGGCACGGACCCCGCCGCGCGCATGGTGCACATCCCGTCGGAGTCGCTGATCACCTTCGCGCTCGCGCTGGCCTTCACCGCCGCCATCCCGGCGGTGTTCCCGCGCCTGCCGCTGCCGGGGGTGGTGCTGGAGATCATGACCGGCGCGGTGCTCGGGCCGCATGTGCTCGGGCTGTTCTCGACCGGCCCGATCGCCGAATTGCTGGCGACCCTCGGGCTGGGCCTGCTGTTCCTGATGGCGGGCTTCGAGATCGCCCCGGACACCCTGCGCGGCGCGCCGATCAGGCTGGCGCTGGCCGGCTGGGCGCTGTCCGCGCTGCTGGCGGTCGGCGCCATCGGTGGGCTGGCCACGCTCGGACTGGACGGGGCGACATCGTTCACGGCGCTCGCCCTGACCACCACGGCGATCGGGGCGCTGATGCCGGTGCTGCGCGACAGCCGGCTGCTGGTGCCGCCCTATGGCCCCTTCGTGCTGGCCGCCGGCGCGGTGGGCGAGGCGGCGCCCGTGGTGGCGCTCTCGCTGCTGCTGGCCGCGGGGCATGTCTGGCAGCAGGCGGCGGTGCTGCTGGCCTTCGCCGCCGGCGCGGTCACGGTGATCGCCCTGGCCGGGCATGCGCGCCGGGGCTACGCGGCGGCGCTGGTCGACCGGACCATGGGCAGCTCGGGCCAGTTGCCGATGCGGCTGGCGATGGCGCTGCTGCTGCTGATGGTGGTGCTGGTCCAGCATCTCGGCATCGATGTCGTGCTCGGCGCCTTCGCCGCCGGGGCCCTGCTGCGGGCGGCGCTGGCCGAGCACACCCATGGCCCGATCTCGGCGCGGCTGGACGGCATCGGCTCGGCCTTCGTGGTGCCGATGTTCTTCATCGTCTCGGGCGCGAAGCTCGATATCGGCGGGCTGCTCGCCGATCCGGCGACCCTGGCGATGGTGCCGGTCTATGCGGCGCTGATGCTGGCGGTGCGCGGGGTGCCGGTGATGCTGCTCTATCGCGGTGTGCTGGACGCGCCGCACCGGGCGGCGCTGGCGCTGCATCTGGGGACGCAGATCTCGCTCGTCGTCGCCATCACGGCGATCGCGGTGGAGCGTGGCCTGATGCCGGGCAGCCAGGGCGCGGCGCTGGTGGGGGGCGGCATCCTGACGACCCTGCTGTTCCCGGCCCTGTCGCAGCGCGTGCTGGGGCGGCGGCAGCTCGGGGCCGGCACGGAGGGCGGGCCGCCGCCGGTCCGCGCGCCGTAGGGGATCGCCGACGGCACCCGGCCCGATATGGTGCGAGGCGGCCGATCATGCTCCCGAACGATGCCCAGGCATCGCAGGGCCGGCTCGCGCGGCCGCGTTGCCACCCGGTCGAGCCATGGCACGGGGATCGGACCACGCGACGCAGCCCGGGGTCGCGCAGCCCAACGGCGATCGGGGCGTTCGCCATGCATCCGCGAAGGAACACGCCATGGCCCGCCCCCTGCCCATCGCCCTCGCCCTGGCCCTGCTGGCCGTCCCGCCACTCGCGGCACGGCCCGCCGCCGACTCCGACGCGCCACCGGCACGGGAGGGATCGGATGGCCGGACGCCCGACATCGGAGACGGGCAGCGGCAGCAACCGACGCGGGAGCGGACACAGGAATTGCTGGATCAGGGCGGCGCCGCGCGGCCGCCTTCCGTCGCGCGCGGGCAGCTGCGGGACCTGAATGCGATATCCCGCGATCTTCTGCCGCCCGGCGCGCCCCTGCCGGCGCCAGGCGCGCGGCCCGCGCCCGACCGATCCGGCGGCATCCCGGCCACGGGGAGCGATGGCACGCCCCCGGCCCCCGCGGGCGGCAGCGGGCGCTGAACCGGGACGGCCGCGCGCGCCCCTGCGGCAGCGACGCTGGCCAGCCCCTAGCCCGGCTGCCCCCGCTTATGCGCCATCAGCGCCATCAGCCGCCGGTCGCGCCAGGCGCTGCGCTCCTCGATCCGGTGCAGCTCCAGCGCCGCCCGCCGCTCCGCCGCGACCCGCCCGACCGTCGCGGCATCGTAGTCGTAGGGCGCCTGCTCCTCGGTGATGCCGCCCATCAGAGGGCCGAAGCGCTCGGCATAGTCGGCGACGCCGCCCGGCGCGTTCAGGTCGATCGTCTCGAAGGGCCCCATGAAGGCCCAGCGCAGGCCGAGCCCGTCCTTCACGCAGGCATCCACGTCCTCGACCGACATCACCCCGTCGCGCACCAGCCGGAAGGCCTCGGCGACGAGGGCCGCCTGCAGCCGGTTCAGCACGAAGCCGCGGGTCTCCTTGAATGCCACGACGGGGACCTGCCCGACCCGCTCCATCAGCGCCCGGGTCCGCGCGATCACCGCCGGGTCGGTCCAGGGCGCGCCCACCAGCTCGACCAGCGGCACCAGGTAGGGCGGGTTCACCGGGTGGGCGACCAGGCAGCGGCCGCGGCCGGGCAGGTTGCCGGTGAACTCGCTCGCCGGGATGCCGCTGGTCGAGGAGGCCAGCACCACCTCCGGCGGGCAGAGCCGGTCGAGCTCGGCGAAGAGCTCCTGCTTCGGGGTCAGGCGCTCCGGCCCGTTCTCCTGCACATGGCTGGCGCCGGCGACGCATTCGGCAAGCGTCGCGACGGGCGCGATGCGCGCGGCGATCACCTCCGGCGCCTCCTGCACCAGGCCCGCGGCCTTCAAATCGGCCAGCCGGTCGCGGATGATCGCCATCGACCCCTCGGCGACGCCCGGCAGCTTGTCCCAGATCGCGACGCTCAGGCCGGCGCGGGCGAACACCATGGCCCAGGCGCGCCCGATCAGCCCGGCGCCGACCACTGCGATGCGATCCATCTCCCGTTTCCTCCCCTCGGCCGCGGCGCGGTGCGGCGGCGGCGCCCGCATCGGGTGTAGCGAGGCGGGGCGCGCCGGGAAATGCACCGGCGGCCCGCACCCGCCGGGCGGGATCGGCGCATGACCGCGGGCGGGGATCGTCCTGCCGGCGCGAAGCCGGCCTCACTCCACCCGGGCGCCGGAGGCACGGACCAGGGGGGCGAAGCGCACCTCGTTCTCGCGGCGGAACTCGGCCAGCCCCTCGGGCGTGGTCCACCAGACGGAGGCGCCCTTCTCCTCGAACTGCCGGCGCACCGCGGCACCCTCCACCGCCTCGCGCCCGACCGCGGCGATCCGCTCGACGAGGGCGGGCGGGATGCCGGCGGGGCCGAGCACGCCGCCCCAGGAGTTGATCTCGTAGCCCGGCAGGAACTCGGCCATGGCGGGCACCTCGGGCGCCTGCGGGCTGCGCGCCGCCCCGGTGACGGCCAGCGGCCGCACCTGACCCTCGCGCGAAAGGCGCAGCGCCTCGGGGATGTTGCCGAAGACCATGTCGACCCGGCCGCCGAGGAGGTCGTTGTAGGCCTGCGCGCCGCCGCGATAGGGCACGTGCAGGATGTCGACGCCCGCCATGTGCTTGAACATCTCGCCCGCGAGATGGAGCGTCGTCCCCGCGCCCGAGCTGCCGAAGCTCAGCCGGCCGGGCTCGGCCTTGCAGAGGGCGATCAGCTCCGGGACGGTCTGCGCCGGCACGCCGTGGCGCAGGATCAGCAGGTTCGGCAGCTGCCACAGGCCGCAGATGTAGGAGAAGTCGCGGTTCACGTCGTAGGGCAGCCGCGGGTAGAGGGTCGGCGCGATCGACAGCGAGGAGACCGAGGCGAGCCCGATCGTGTTGCCGTCGGGCGTCGCGCGCGCGATCGCCTCGGTGCCCACATTGCCGCCCGAGCCCGAGCGGTTCTCGACCACGAAGGACTGGCCGGTGATCTCGGCCATCCGGTGGCACCAGATGCGCGAGAGGATGTCGGTCCCCCCGCCCGGCGGGAAGATGCCGATGAAGCGGACGGGCTGGGTGGGCCAGGCGGGGCGCTGGGCGGAGGCGGGCCGGGCCAGGGCCACGCCGGCGGAGGCCGCGAGCAGCGCGCGGCGGGTCTGGTCCATGACGTCTTCTCCCTGCGGCGTGGCCGCCGCGCGGAACTTCGGGCCGGGGCCGGGGGGAAATCAAGGCCGGATCGTCCTGCCGCCGGCTCCCCCGCGCGCCGGGGAGGGCCGGGGCTCGGGTCCCGCCCCCCGCCCACCCTCGCCCCATCCGATCGCCATCGCTTGATCCCGGGCCCCGAGCGGACGATGTACTGCCCCGCCATGGATCCCCTCCCGCCCGCCCCGTCGCGGCACAGCCTCGCCACCCCCCTCGTCTGGATCGGGGGCAGCCTGCTGCTGACGGCGACGACCTTCGTCGTCAGCGTCATCGCGCTGGTCCGCGCCTTCGGCGCGCTGTTCTGACGATGCCCCCCCGTTTCGAGCCGCCCGGCGCCTCCCCCTCCGCCCCCGCGCAGATGCTGGATCGCGCGCTCGGCGGCGCGGTCGGCTTCCGCGCGCGGCTGCGCGGGCTCGGCCTGCCGCTCTACGCCTGGCCGCTGCTGCCGGCCGCCCTGGTTGCCGCGATCGCGGGTGCCGACCAGATCGTCCTCGGCGCGGCGCTCGGGCTCGGCGGGTCCGTGCTCGCGGCCTGGGTGCTGCGGCGCGGCCGGAAGGGGGACCTCACGCGCGCCTCCTGGATCATGGCGGCGGCGACGGGGCTCGCCGCGCATTTCGCCGCCGGCCTCGGCGTGATCCTCCCCTTCGTGATGGCCGCCGGCGCGCTCATCGGCACCCGCATGACCTTCGAGGCGCTGCCGGAGACCGAGCCGCCGCCGCCACCGGCGCCGCCCCTGCCGCCCGGCCCCCTCGATGAGGCCCGCGCCCGCCTGGCGCGCGTCGAAGGCGTGGCCACGCGCCTGGCGGACCCCCGGCTGCGCTCGGTCGCCGACGCGATGACGGGGGTGCTGGACGACCTGACGGCCCGGCCGGATCGGCTGCCCATGGCGCGGCGCTTCCTCAATGTCCATCTCGACGGGCTGGAACGCATCGCCGAGCGGCTCGATTCCGGCGCCGCACCGCCCGAGCGGCTGCCGAAGCTGCTGGCGGATCTCGACACCACCGCGCGCGACCTCCGCGAGCGGATCCGGCGCGAGGAGAGCGAGGCACTGGAGATCCAGGTGAAGGTCCTCTCCGACCGCCTCAGCCAGGAGGGCTACCGTTGAGCCAGACGACGACCACGCCGACGCTCGACATCGTGCCGCTGAGCCCGGCGGCCGCCTCGGCCCGTGACGTGACCGCGGCCGAACTCGCCGCCGCCATCGAGCGCGTGGCCGAGGATCGCCGGCCGGAGATCGAGCGGCTGGCCGCCGAGCTCGACATCGCCGATCCCGGCAGCATCCTCCGCTTCGGCCAGGCGGCGCAGAACCGCGCGACCAGCGCCGCCGACGCCATGCTGGAGGGCGCCCGCAACCGCGAGGCCGGGGAGGCGGGCGACACCCTCTCGGGGCTGCTGGCGACGCTGCGCGGTTTCGACATGGGCTCGCTCGGCGGCCAGCCCGGCTTCTTCGCGCGGATCTTCGGCCGGGCGCGCGCCGAGACCGCCCGCGTCGTGCAGCGCTACGAGACCATCCGCGGCCAGGTCGAGGAGGTCGGCGACCGGCTCGACACCCACCGCACGCGGCTCCTCGAGGATGTCGAGAAGCTGGAACGCCTCTACCAGGCGACGCTCGACTGGTTCCACGCCCTCGGCGACCACATCGCCGCCGGCGACACGGTGCTGAAGCGCGTCGATGCCGAGGCGATCCCGACCCTCACGCGCGAGGTCGAGGGCGGCGATTCCATCGCGGCGCAGCGGCTGCGCGACCTGCGCTCGGCCCGCGACGAGCTGGAGCGCCGGGTCTACGATCTGCGCCTGACGCGGCAGGTGGCGATGCAGGCCCTGCCCTCGATCCGGCTGATCCAGGAGAACGACAAGGCGCTCGCGGCGAAGATCCAGAGCGTGATCGCCAACACGGTGCCGCTGTGGCGCCAGCAGCTCGCCCAGGCGCTGGCGATCCAGCGCATGCGCGATGCGGGCCGGACCCTGAAGGAGGCGACCGACCTGACCAACGAGCTGCTCACCGCCAATGCCGACCGCCTGCGCCAGGGCAATGTCGAGGCGCGCACGCAGCTCGAGCGCGGGGTCTTCGACATCGAGGCGGTGAAGAAGGCGAATGCCACCCTCGTCGCCACCATCGAGGATTCCCTGCGCATCGCCCAGGATGCGCAGGCGCAGCGCGCCGCGGCGGGGCGGGAGCTGGAGAAGGCCGAGCAGGACATCCGCCGCGCCCTGCTCTCCGCCCGGGCGCCGGGCGGGCCGGCACCCGGCGCGTCGCGGCCGCCGCCCGGGTGAACCGCGGCCGCCGCGTCGGCGTTGACCTGGCCTCGCAAGGTTCGAGGAGGGCAGGATGGCGACCCGCGGCGGCGATGACGACACCCGAGGCGCCGATGCGGCGCGCGGACCCTTCGACGGCCCCGAGAGGCGGCCGCGCCGCAGGCTCTGGGGCTGGGTCGCGGTCGCCGCGGTGCTGGTCGTCCTCATGATCGGCTGGTCGGCGATGGATGGCGGGCCCTTCGGGGAGGATGAGCCGGCGGTGACGGCCACGCCCCCCGCCACCGGCAGCGGCGCCCCGGCCGTGATCCCCCCCGGGACCTCCGCCGACCCGGCGCGCTGAGTGTTTATGAAAGAGCGCCCGTCAGACCCGATGCTGGTGCATATTCGGCATTGATTCCAAAGGGCGCTCTTCCGCAAGGGCGATCTCCTCACTCGATCTGAGGCGGCGGCCGCATGACGCCGGGGGAGGCGCCCCCGGCGCGCCGGTTGCGGTTTCGCCGCGCCTGCGGCAAGGGCGCCGGGCCCGACGCACACGCTGGAGACGCCGATGCCGACCTTCCCGACCCGCCGAGGCCTGCTGGCCGCGGCCGGCGTGCTGCCCCTGGCCGCGCCGGCCCTCGCGCAGCCGGCTTGGCCGAGCGGGCCGGTCCGCATCGTCGTCCCCTTTCCCCCGGGCGGCAGCGTCGACACCATCGCCCGGCTGGTGCAGCCGCCGCTGCAAGCGGAGCTCGGCGTCCCGGTCGTGGTGGAGAATCGCGCCGGGGCCTCGGGCGCGCTTGGCGCGCAGCAGGTCGCCCGCGCCGCGCCGGACGGGCAGACCTTCCTGTTCGTCTTCGACACCCATGCGGTGAACCCGGCGCTGATCCCCAGCCTCGGCTACGACACGCTGAAGGACCTCGCCCCGGTGCTGCGGATCGGCGTCGCGCCGATGACCATCACGGCCGCGAAGGGCCGGCCCTGGACCTCGATGGCGGCGATGGTCGAGGCGGCGAAGGCCCGGCCCGACACGGTGACCTACGGCACGATCGGCAATGGCTCGCTCGCGCATCTCTGCATGATGCTGCTGCAGAAGGCCGCGGGCATCGCGCTGACCCATGTGCCCTATCGCGGCGGCGGGCCGCTGGTGATCGCCGCCGCCGCGGGCGAGGTGGACCTGCCGACCGCGACGGTCTCCATCCTCGCCCCGCAGATCCAGCAGGGCACGCTCCGCCCGCTCGCCACCACCGGCCGCGCCCGCAGCGCGGCGATGCGGGACGTGCCGCCCCTTCAGGAGCTCGGCTACGACGTCGAGGCGGAGGCCTTCTGGGGCGCGCTGGCGCCGGCGCGCACGCCGCCGCCGATCCTGGCCCGCTTCGAGGCGGCGCTGCGCTCCGCCCTGGCGATGCCCGCGGTGACGGAGCGGCTGACCGGGGCGATGGGGCTGGAGCTCGACCTGCAGGCGGGCCCCGCCTTCGGCGCCTTCATCGCGCAGCAGATGGAGCTCTGGGGCCGTGTGGTGCGCGACAACCAGATCAGGGCGGATTGAGCCGATGCGCCTCTCTCGTCGCTGCCTGCTGATCGGCGCCGCGCTGGCGCGCCCGGCCCGGGCCCAGCCGGCCTGGCCGAACGGCCCGATCCGCCTGATGGCGCCCTTCCCGCCCGGCGGGTCGGTCGACAGCTTCGCCCGGCTGCTTGCGCCCTCCCTCCAGGCCGCGCTCGGCGTGCCGGTGGTGGTCGAGAACCGCTCCGGCGCGTCGGGCGCCCTCGGCTCGGCCGTGATCGCCCGCGCCGCGCCGGATGGGCAGAGCTGGCTGGTCTGCTTCGACACCCACGCCACGATGGGCGCGCTGAACCCGACGCTCGGCTTCGACCCGCGGCGCGACTTCACGCCGGTGATGCTGGTCGCGACCGCGCCGATGCTGCTGACGACGCCGAACGACCGGCCCTTCCGCAGCCTGGCCGACGTGCTGGCCGCGGCCAGGGCGCGGCCGGAGGCGGTGACCTACGGCACGATCGGCGTCGGCAGCCTGGCCCACCTGACGATGGAGGTGCTGCAGGTCCGCGCCGGGGTGCGGCTGACGCATGTTCCCTACCGCGGCGGCGGGCCGCTGGCGACGGCCGCGGCGGCGGGCGAGGTGGACCTGGCGATCGCCTCCCCGATCGGGCTCGGCGGCCAAGTGGGCGTGCGGCTCAGGCCGATCGCGCAGTCCGGCGCCACGCGCGCCGCGGCGCTGCCCGACCTGCCGACCTTCGCCGAAGCGGGCGTGGCCGGTGTGGTCGCCACCGCCTTCTGGGGCGTGCTCGGCCCGGCCGGCGTGCCGGGGCCGATCCTCGCGCGGTTCCACGCCGCGCTGGTCGAGGGGCTGAACGAGCCCACGCTGCGCCGTCGCCTGGTCGAGGGCCAGGGCGTCGATCTCGTGGCGTCCTCGCCGGCGGAGTTCGGCGCCTTCCTCGAACAGCAGATGGCGCAATGGGCGGCGGTGATCCGAGAGAAGGGGATCCGGGCGGAGTAGCGTGGGTCGCGGTGTGCGGCGCGGCACAGTGCCGTGTCGTCTCCGGCTCGATCCGCTTGACGCCTTGACGTCGCGTTCAACACAGTGCCGGGGAAGCGCAAGGCGCCCCGGTTGTCCAGGACATCCGGCGCGCCAGGCGCGATCGCAGCGAAGGCGCAGGATGGGCTCGCTCGACGATCTCTTCGACCGGCTGCTCCGACGGGGTGGCGACGAGGCCGCCGCTGCCGCCGCGGCCGCGGCCGCGGCCGCCGTGTTCTCCGACCGATGGGCCTGGCCCGAGCCGGCGACGCCGCCGCCCATCGCCCCGCCGGAGCCCGAGGTCGTCGGCCCGCCCGCACCGACCCCCGTTCCGGATGTCCTGGCAGCTCCCGCCCCGGAGCCCGCGCCGCCGGTCGCCGAGGCGGGACCGCCCCCCGCCCCCCCGTCCGTCAGGCGGGGCGCCGTCGAGCCGATCCCCCGCCTCGACCGGGCGCTCGCGGCCGTCGCGCCCGGCCTCGGCCCGGCGCAGAGCGCGACGTGGCGGGCCGTCCTGGACGCGGCGCTGCGCGAGGGCGAGATCGACACGGCGAAGCGCGTCGCCGCCTTCCTCGGCCAATGCGCGACGGAGACGGGCGGCTTCCGGCGCTTCGACGAGAACCTGAACTACACCGCCGAGCGCCTGCGCGTGGTCTGGCCCCGCCGCTTCCCGACGCTGGCCGACGCCGAGCCCTATGCGCGGAACCCGGAGCGCCTGGCGAACCGCGTCTATTCGAATCGCCTCGGCAACGGCCACGAGGCCTCGGGCGATGGCTGGCGCTTCCGCGGGCGCGGGCTGATCCAGCTGACGGGCCGCGACAACTACGCACGCTTCGGCGCGACCCGCGGCTGGACCGCCGAAGAGGCAGCCGCGCGCATCGCGACCCCCGAGGGCGCGGCCGCCAGCGCGGTCTGGTTCTGGACCGAGAAGGGGCTGAACGCGCTCGCCGACGAATGGGCCCTCGACCGGCTCACCACCCGCATCAATGGCGGCGCCACCGCCGCGCAGGAACGCCGCCGCCTCTGCGAGGCGGCGCGCCAAGCCATGGGAGGCTGACCATGTTCGCCGCGCTTCTGCCCCTCGTGCTCGGCCTCGCGCCGCAGCTCGCCGGCATGATCTTCGGGTCGAAGGGCGGGGAGACCGCCGCCAAGGTGACCGAGGTCGTCCAGGCCGTGGTTGGCATCGACCCCACCACGGACGAGGGCGCGACCCGCGCCGTCGAGGCGATCCGCGGCAACGCCGCGCTCCGCGCTGAGCTCGAGCAGAAGCTCGGCGAGCTGCACCTCCGCATGCAGCAGGAGGCGAACCGCGCGGCCGAGCAGGAGCGGGCGGACGCGCTCGAGGAGCTGAGGGCGCGGCTCGGCGACACCGCCTCGGCGCGCGGCATGGCGCTCGAGGCGGCGAAGTCGAACAGCGTCCTGGCCTATGGCAGCATGATCCTCTCGGGCGTCATCCTCGTCGGCTTCAGCACGATGCTCTACATCGTCCTGAACACGAAGCTCGAGAACCCGGAGCTGGCCAACGTGCTGCTCGGCACGCTGGCGGCGATGGCGACTCAGGTCGCCAACTACTGGCTCGGCTCGAGCTCGGGCAGCGTGGCCAAGAACGCCGCCCTCGCCGGGGTGCAGACCACGCTCGCGAACAGCGTGCCAGCGAGCCTCGTGCGGGGCATCGGCGGCACGCGCCCGCCGGCGACGCCGCCCGCCCCGGCCGAGTAGCGGCGGCGGCCCGCTGTCCACCGCAGCGGCGGGCATCGCCTCGCCCATCGGGCGCGACAGGCGCCGTCGCGGGGCTGCCTGACCTGCCAGCCTCTGCAAAGCCCGGCGTCGTCGGCACCGGCGTCCGGGGCATGCCGGCGCCGGCGCTGGCAGGTCTTCCACGCCGCCGCGCCGGTCGATTGGGTGAACGAGCCCACGTCGCGCCGGCGCCTGGTCGAGGGCCAGGGGGCGGACCTGGTCGCGTCCTCGCCGCCGGAGTTCGGCGTCCTTCTCGATCGGCGGATGGCGCAATGGGCGGCGGTGAGCCGCGGGACGGGGATCCGGGCGGCGCGAACGCCCGGATCACCGCCGCGCCTCAGGGCCTGTGAAGCGATCGGACCTGCGAAGGAACGCCCGTCGGGATCTCGGGGGAATTTCGTCCCGGATCGAGGCTGACGGGCATTCTTCCAGAAGCTCTCACCGCGTCACCAGCGGGCAGCCGCCGTCGGCCATCGGGCGGAAGGCCTGCTCGGCCGGGATGGTCGAAAGGATCTTGTAGATGTCCCAGCCGCCGGTCGATTCCTGCGGCGTCTTCACCTCGACCAGCGTCATGTCGTGCACGTGCCGCCCATCGGCGCGCACCTGGCCGTTGCGGAACACCACGTCGTTGACCGGCAGCTCGCGCATCTTCGCCGCGACTGCCATCGCCTCGTCGGTGCCGGCGGCCTCGATCGCCTTCAGGTAGTGCCGGACGGCGGAGTAGATGCCGGCCTGGTACTGCGAGGGCACGGCGCCGCGATGCCGCTCGGCGAAGCGGCGGGCGAAGGCGCGGCTCTCCTCGTCCTGGTCCCAGTACCAGGCCTCGGTGGCGACGACGCCCTGCGCGGTGGCAAGGCCGAGCGCCTTGGCATCGTTGATGTTGAAGAACATCCCGACCAGCTTCTGGCCCTGCCGCGTCAGCCCGAATTCGCCGGCCTGCTTGACCGCGTTGATCGTGTCCGCCCCGCCATTCGCCAGCGCCACGACCTGCGCGCGCGAGGCCTGGGCCTGCACGAGGAAGGAGGAGAAGTCGCCGGCATTCAGCGGATGCCGCGCGCGCCCGAGCACGCGCGCGCCCTCGACCGTCACCACCGCCTCGGACGCCGCCTCTACCGCATGGCCGCCGGCCTGGTCGACCGTCAGGTAGTACCAGGTCCGGTTGCCCTGGCGGATCAGCGCGCGCGTCGTGCCGTTCGCCAGGGCGTAGCTGTCGGAGACCCAATGGAAGCCGACCGGGCTGCACTGCTTCCCCGTCAGCTCCGTCGTCGCGGCGGAGGCGTTGATGACGATGCGGTTCCGCTCGCGCGCGATCTGCTGCACCGCCAGCGCCACCGAGCTGTTCGGGATGTCGAGGATGATGTCGACGCGCTCGATGTCGAACCAGCGCCGCGCCATCTGCCCGCCGACATCGGGCTTGTTCTGGTGGTCGCCGCCGGTCACCTCGATCGGCCGGCCGAGCACCTTGCCGCCATGGTCCTCGGCCGCCATGCGCGCGGCGAGCACCGAGCCGGGGCCGGCGAAATCGGCATAGGGGCCGGAGAGATCGGTCAGGATGCCGATGCGCACGACCTCGTCGGAGACCGTGCCGCGCGGATCGGCGGCCGTGGGCTGCGCGGCGGCGGGCGTGGTACAGGCAAGCGCCAGGGCGAGCGCGGCTGCGGCGCCGGGATTCCGGGGCATGTTTCCTCCTGTCCTCGTGGCGCGTCTCGACGACCGCGGCGCGCCTTGCGGGACAGTCTAGGCCCCATCCGGCGCGCAGGACCATGCCCCGGAAGGGCGGTGCGTCAGCGGCCCTCGCGCGGCAGCGGCGGGCCGCCGACGCCACTCGCGGGTCCCTCCCCCGCCGCGCCCGGCGGGTCATCGGACAGCCGCGGCATCCCCGCCTCGCCGCCCGCGCCACGCCCCACGGCCATGCCGCCATGCGGCGCAGCCAGGGGACCCGCGGGCGGGGTCGCGCCGCCCATCCCCTGCCGATCCTCCTCGCCCCCGCCGGACAGGCTGGCGAGCAGCCCCGAGAGGCCGCCGCCACCGCCGCCCTCGCGTCCTTCCAGCTCCGCCTGATCCTGCGGCACGCGGCCGCCCGGCGTCATGCGGTCGACCAGGTCGGGCAGGATGCGGCTCACCTCATCGAGCAGCGAGGTGCGGTCGGTGCCGGCCTGCCGCGCGATGGCATCGACCTCGGCCGGGTCGAAGGCGGCCTCGAGTTCCCGCGGTGCGACCGGGGCGTTCGGCCCGGTGCCGACCCAGGAATCGACCTGCTGCGACAGCCCCTGCCCACGCAGCCGGCCGAGCATCCCTTCGAGGCCGCCGAGCAGCCCGCCGGTGCCCGCCCCGGCACCACCGCCGGCTGCGCCGCCGCCGAACAGATCTCCAAGAACGCTGCCGCCGGTGGTCTGCGCCGCGCCGGACCGGGGAGGCGGCGCCTCCGCACCCGCCCGGCCGCCGCCGAAATGCTTCGTCAGTTGCTGCAGCACCAGCGCCGCGGCGGCGACCTTCAGCGCGTTGCCCATGCCGCTCGCCCCACCCCGCCCCGCGCCGCCGAAGGCACGTCCCAGGATCCCCGACAGGAAGTCGCTCATGCGGTCCGTGCTCCTCGTCTGCGCCATGGGGAACGCCGCCCGGCCGCGCCCGTTGCCCCTGCCCGCCTTGACCCGTCCCCCTTCGCGCTGTTCCTTCGCCCCCGAACACCCCATCCGGAGGATACGCCGATGCGCGCCTGGGCCGTGGTCGAGACGGGCAAGCCGCTCCAGGAGATCGAGTTGCCAACGCCGGAGCCCACCGGCGCGCAGGTGCTGCTCGAGGTCACCCATGCCGGCGTCTGCCATTCCGACCTGCATATCTGGGAGGGCGAGTACGACCTCGGCAGCCGCGGCAAGATGCGCCTGACCGATCGCGGCGTGGTGCTGCCGCTGGCGATGGGCCACGAGATCGTCGGCCGGGTCGTGAAGCTCGGCCCGAAGGCCGAGGGCCAGGGCGTCAAGGTCGGCGACCTGCGCTGCGTCTACCCCTGGGTCGGCTGCGGCGAGTGCGAGTACTGCCAGCGCGACGAGGAGAACATGTGCGCCAAGCCGCGCAGTCTCGGCGTCTACCAGCATGGCGGCTACGCCACCCATGTGCTGGCGACCCATGTGAAGCACCTGGTCGACATCGAGGGCGTCGACCCGGCGCTGGCCGCGACCTATGCCTGCTCGGGCGTCACGGTCTATTCGGCGATCAACAAGCTGATGCCGATGCACCCCGATACGCCGGTCGTGCTGGTCGGCGCGGGCGGCCTCGGGATGAACGCCATCGCCATCCTCAAGGCGCTCGGCCACCGGCGGATCTGCATCGTCGACGTGGACCAGGGCAAGCTCGATGCCGCGACGCAGGCGGGGGCGACCGACGCGGTCCTCGCCGCCGGCGAGGACACGGCGAAGCGCATCGTCGCGGCCTGCGGCGGCCCGGTCGGCGGGATCATCGACCTCGTCAATGGCACGATGACCAGCCGCTTCTCCTTCGATGCGCTCGCCAAGGGCGGCAAGCTGGTGCAGGTCGGGCTGTTCGGCGGCGAGATGTCGATCCCGCTGCCACTGATGCCGATCCGCGCGCTGACCGTGCAGGGCAGCTATGTCGGCAACGTGAAGGAGCTGCGGGCGCTGATCGACATCGCCAAGCAGGGCAAGATCCCGGCCATCCCGGTGACGAAGGAGCCGCTGCGCAACGCCGATTCCGCGCTGAACCGGCTGCGCGCCGGCCAGGTGGTCGGGCGGATCGTGCTGACCTCCGAGGCGGCCTGACCGAAAGCGGGGCGCCGGCGGTCAGAGCGGCCCGGCGCCCCCCTCGCGGTCGAGGCCGGGGAACGGCCCGCCGCGCACCGGATCGCTCGGCGGGTCCGGGGTCGCGGTGATCGCCGCCACCGCCGCGTCATGGCCGCCGGCGCCACCGCGGACCTCCTCCGGCCGCGCGCCCTCCGGGTAGGCGCCCACCACCAGCAGGTCGGCGCTGGCGCCGAGGTTGCGATGGCCGATGCCGGCGGGCAGCACCGCCACGTCGCCGGCGGACAGCGCGACCGCCTGCCCCCGCTCGCCGCCCAGCTGCACCCGCACCGTGCCGCGGATGATCGCCAGCGCCTCATGCGCGTTGGGGTGGAAATGGTGCCAGGGGTAGATCCCGTTCCGCCAGGCGGGTGGCCAGCCATGCCGGGCGAACAGCGCCTCGGCCGCCTCCGGCCCCGCATCGGCGGGCAATGCGCCGCGATAGATCAGCGCCGGCAGGCGCGGATTGTTCGGGATGTCGCCGTCATCGGCGAAGAGCAGCGTCTCGGCGCGCGGCATGGCCCTGTCCCCCTCCCTCGCTCGAATGTCATGCAGGCAACGTGCGGCCGGCGAGACCGGTTGCATCGCCGACCAAAGAGGATAAGTTTGTCCCAGCCGCCGCCTGTGGGAGCACGACCATGCCCGAAATCGCTCGTCTGCGCGACTTCATACGCGCGATGACCCGGCTGGCGGAGGAGGGGGCGGATGACCACCGCTTCCTCGCCGAGGGTGCCAACCTGCTGCGCGGCCTCGTCGCCCAGGATGACTGGCTGCCCGAGGAATGCGCCCTGCCCGGGCCCACCTACCGCCAGTACCTGCTGCATTGCGACCCGCTCGAGCGCTTCTGCGTGGTCAGCTTCGTCTGGGGGCCTGGGCAGCGGACGCCGGTGCACAACCACACGGTCTGGGGCCTGGTCGGCATGCTGCGCGGCGAGGAGATCTCGACCGAGATGCGTCCCGGCGCGCCGGGGACGCCGATGTCCGCCGGCCGGGTGGACCGGCTGCGCCCGGGCGAGGTGGTGGCCGTCAGCGCCGACACCTACGACATCCATGTGGTCGAGAATGCCTATTCGGACCGCCCGAGCATCAGCATCCACGCCTATGGCGCGAATATCGGCGCGATCGCGCGCAGCGTCTTCGACCCTGCGACCGGGGCGGAGAAGCGCTTCATCTCCGGCTACACCAGCGACGTCGTCCCCAACCTCTGGGACCGCAGCCGCGAACTCGCCGCGGCCTGACAAGCTCTGAGCGGCGGGATCGCCGATCCTTGCGGCGGGCGGCGGCGTGGGCCCGGCCCGCGTCCCGACCGCGGCGCTGACGGGTCAGGAGGCGGCGGGCGGCCGGGCTAGGGCGAGTGGCATGGCGGCCCGGCGCGCCGCCCGTGCCGACGCCGTCGCCAGCAGGGCCCGCGCGGCGCCCTCCACCGCATCGGCGTGCTGGACCAGCATCTCCCGCCCATCGGCATCGAGCAGCGCCGGCAGGTCGAAGCCGATCAACGCCACGGACAGCACGGCCTGGGGCGTCATCCCGCGGAACGCCGTGACCATCCCGACGGCCTCGCCCCGCGCATTCACCGCCGGCCCGCCGGAGAAGCCGAAGGTGGCGGGCGCCCGGATCCCGAACATGTCGCCGCGCGCCCCGCGGATCCTCGCGGCGGTGACCTCGCCCTCCACCACGGGGCGGCCCAGCAGCGGGGCGCCGATCAGCCAGAGCCGCTCCCCGGAGAGCGGCCGCCTTGCCGCCCGGGGCAGCGGGTCGAGCGGCCCGGTCGCGTGCAGCACGGCCAGGTCGGGCGCGGCGCTGGACGCGAGGGTGACGAATTCCATCCGCCCCCCGCCCTGCAGCGCGCCGCTCAGCCGGTCGCCCGGGTTCCCCGCGCCCATGCCGCGCACGACATGGCCATTGGTGACGACCGTCTCGGCATCCAGCGCGAAGCCCATCCCGGTGACCTGGGCGATGCCGGGGATGCCGCCATGGAAATGCACGAGGCTCGCGGGCGGGACGGCGGCGCCCGGCCCCTCGGACCGCGCCAGGGTCGCGAAGGGCTGCACCGCGCAGCCGCCGACCGCGCCCGCGGCGACGAGGCCAAGGACGCCGCGCCGTCCGACCATGCCGGCCGCAGCCGGTGCGGAAATCCACCCCCTCCCCTGCCGCGGCCCGGTCCGGCTGTGCATGCCTGCTGCTCCCGCCACGCTCGCCCGCAGGATGGCATCCGACCGGTTGCCAGGGTCCTAGTGCCGCCGGTCGGCTGGCAACCAGGCTTCGGGAACGGACCACCGGTCGGCGGATCGCGGCGCGGGCTGCGTCGATTCGCCTGCCGTCCATGGTGACGCGCCGGCGAAGGGGGCGCCAAGCCATCCCACCGGGCCGGCCGCCCGGAGGCGCGCCGAGCCCAGGCGCCGAGGGAAACGGTCAGGGCAGCGGCCGGACCGTGCGCCCGCTCACCCCAGGCGGCCCTCCGCGCGGTCGCGGGCGGCCAGCGCCGGGTCGCGCCCCTCGGGCGGGCCGTAGCCGCCGGCGCCCGGCGTCACGAAGCCGATGCGCTGCCCCGCCCGCAGCGCGCCCTGGCCATTCGCCAGCGGCGCGACGCCCGGCCCGTACTCGATGCCGGCCCGCCCGCCGGGCCCGCCACCGGCGAGGCCCCAGGGCGCGGAGCGGAGGCGCGCGATGTCAAGCTCCACCCGGCAATCGGCCTCCGCGCGGTAGGTGCGGCGCAACCCCATCCCGCCCCGCCAGGTGCCGGCGCCGCCCGAGCCCTCCACCAGCTCATAGGCGAGGAGGGTGAGCGGGTATTCCGGCTCCAGCGCCTCCACCGGGAGGTTGGAGGTGTTGGTGGTGTGGACATGCACGCCATCCAGCCCGTCCTTGGCGGCGCGCGCGCCGAATCCGCCGCCGATGGTCTCGAGATAGACCCATGGGTCGCCCGCGCCGGGCTGGCGGCCGGCGAAGGTCGCCATCGTGCAGGCGCCGTTGTGCGCGGCGGTGAGGCGCTCCGGGATCGCCTGGGCGAGGGCGCCATGCACCAGGTCCACCACGCGCTGGCAGGTCGACAGGCGCGCATGCACCGCCGCGGGGGCGACGCAGTTCAGCACGCTGCCCGCCGGGGCGGTCACGGTCAGCGGCCGCGCCAGCCCGGCATTCGGCGGCAGGCCCGGATCGACCGCGGATCGCACGGCGTAGAACACGGTCGCCAGCAGCGCCGTCATCGTCATGTTGATCCCGGCGCGGAGCTGGGGCGGGGCGTCGAATTCCAGCCGCAGCCCGTCGCCGGCGACCGTCAGCACCAGGGACAGCGCGATCTCGCCCGCGATCTCCGGGCCGTCATGGCGGTCGGCGAAGGCGTAGCTTCCATCCGGGATGGCGGCGATGCCGGCGCGCATGCGGCGCTCCGCGTAGTCCATCAGCGCCTCGCCGGCCGCGAGCACGCCGGCCGCGCCGTACCGCGCCGCGAGCGCCCGCAAGCGCGCGACGCCAAGCCGGTTGGCCGCCATCTGCGCGCGGAAATCCGCCAGGCGCTCGCGCGGCACCTGGCAGTTCAGCAGGATCAGGTCGAGGACATCCCGCGCCAGCACGCCTTCGCGGTAGAGCCGGATCGGCGGGATGCGCAGCCCTTCCTGGAAGATATGGGCATGGCCACGATCGGCGAAGTCGGCGTGGTGGGCGAGGTTCATCGCCCAGGCGAGGAGCCTGCCGTCGACGAAGACCGGCTCGGCGAGCACGATGTCGGGCAGGTGCGTGCCGCCGCCGGCATAGGCGTCGTTGAAGGCGAAGACGTCCCCGGGGCGGAGGCCGGCGGGGTCGTGGCGCTTCAGGATCTCCGGCACCGCCTCGAGGAAGGAGCCGAGATGGATCGGGATGTGCTCGGCCTGGCACAGCGTGCGGCCGTCCCGGTCCGTCAGCACGGTGGAGCAATCCCGCCTTTCCTTGATGTTGGTGGAGAAGGAGGCGCGGATCAGCGCCTCCCCCATCTCCTCGACGATGGAGGCGAGGGCGGAGCCGATGAGTTCCACCGTCACGGGGTCGGGCCGAGTGGCGGGCATGGGGCTTTGGTTCCAGCAGGTCCCGCGGCGGGCGTTGCGCGTCGGGACCGGGCAGCCTAGCTCTTCTCCGTCGAGCCCGGGAGGACCGCCCGCATGTCCGCCGCCACGGCCGAGGCCCTGCCCGGCCCGCCCCCGCCGCTGCGCCGCGAGGATGCGGACGCGGTCACCCTGCTGACCCTGACCCGCCCGGCGATGCGCAACTGCCTCTCGCGCGCGACGCTGGCGGCGCTGCGGGCGGCGCTGGATGCGATCGCCGCGGAGGCGGGCATCCGCTGCGTCGTCATCGCCGCCGAGGGGCCGGTCTTCTCCTCCGGCCACGACCTGAAGGAGATGACCGCGCATCGCGCCGATGCCGATGGCGGCGCGGGCTTCTTTGCCGCGACGCTCGAGGAATGCGCGGCGGTGATGCAGCGGGTCGTGCACCTGCCCCAGCCTGTGGTCGCTGCGGTCGAGGGCGTCGCCACCGCCGCCGGCTGCCAGCTCGCCGCCAGCTGCGACCTCATCGTGGCCTCCGAGGCCGCGCAATTCTGCACCCCCGGCGTCGGCATCGGCCTGTTCTGCTCGACGCCGGCGGTCGCCCTCGCGCGCGCCATGCCGCGCAAGGCGGCGATGGAGATGCTGCTGCTCGGCGAGATGGTGCCGGCCGCCGAGGCGCAGCGCATGGGCCTGGTCAACCGCGTGGTGCCGAAGGGCCAGGCGCTGGCCGAGGCGATGGCGCTGGCGCAGCGCATCGCCGCGCGCTCGGGCCCGACGCTGCGCATGGGCAAGCGGGGCGTGAACGAGCAGATCGACCAGCCGCTCGACCGCGCCTATGCCATCGCCTCCCGCATCATGGCCGAGAACCTGCTGACCGAGGACGCGATCGAGGGGATCGGCGCCTTCCTCGGCAAGCGCCACCCCGCATGGACGCATCGCTGAAGGGCTGAGAGACATGGCCAAGCGCGCCTACGAGACGGGCCTCGACCGCACCCCGGCCAACCACCAGCCGCTGACGCCGCTGCTCTTCCTCGAGCGCGCGGCGCAGATCTTCCCCGACCATGTCGCGGTCGTCCATGGCGCGCTGCGCCGGCCCTATCGCGCGCTGCGGGATCGCTGCATCCGCCTCGCCGGCGCGCTCGCGGCCCGCGGCGTCGCGCGCGGCGACACGGTCGCGGCGATCCTGCCGAACATCCCCGCCATGCTCGAATGCCATTACGGCGTGCCGATGGCGGGCGCGGTGCTGAACACGATCAACACGCGGCTCGACGCCGACACCATCGCCTACATCCTCGACCATGGTGAGGCGAAGGTGGTGGTCGTGGACCGCGAGTTCGTGCCCCTGCTGCGGCTGGCGCTGACCATGACGCAGGGGCCCGCGCCGCTGGTGGTCGAGGTGGACGACCCCGAGGCCGCGCCCGCCGCCCGCGCCAACACCCTGGGCGGGATCGACTACGAGGCGCTGCTGGCCGAGGGCGACCCCGCCTATCCCTGGGCCATGCCGGGCGACGAGTGGGACGCCATCACGCTGAACTACACCAGCGGCACGACGGGTCGGCCGAAGGGCGTCGTCTACCACCATCGCGGCGCGCATCTGCTGGCGGTCGGCAACGTGCTGTCGGCGGGGATGGGGCGGCAGCCGGTCTATCTGTGGACCCTGCCGATGTTCCACTGCAATGGCTGGTGCTTCCCCTGGACGATCTGCGCGGTCGCCGGGACGCATGTGTGCCTCCGCGCCGTGCGCGGCAGCGCGATGTGGGCGCTGATGGCCGAGCACGGCGTCACCCACATGTGCGGCGCGCCCATCGTGATGGCGACGCTGCTCGACACGCCGGAGGGCGAGCAGCGCCCCCTGCCCCACCAGGTGCAGTTCGTCGTCGCCGGCGCACCGCCGCCCGAATCCGTCCTCGCCCGCATGAAGGCGGCCGGCTTCGCGGTGCTGCATGTCTACGGCCTGACCGAGGTCTACGGGCCCGCGGTGGTGAACGAGTGGAACACTGCCTGGGAAACCAAGCCCGCCGCGGAGCAGGCGGCGCTGATGGCGCGCCAGGGCGTGCGCTACCTCGCGCTCGAGGGGCTCGACGTGATGGACCCCGCGACCATGGCGCCGGTGCCCGCGGACGGCGCGACCATGGGCGAGGTCATGATGCGCGGCAATGTCGTGATGAAGGGCTACCTGAAGGACGGGGAGGCGACGGCGCGGGCCTTCGCGGGGGGGTGGTTCCACACCGGCGACCTCGCGGTGAAGTATCCGGACGGCTATGTCCAGCTCAAGGACCGCTCGAAGGACATCATCATCTCGGGTGGCGAGAACATCTCCTCGATCGAGGTCGAGGACACGCTCTACCGGCACCCCGCCGTGGCGCTCGCGGCCGTCGTCGCCAGGCCGGACGAGAAATGGGGCGAGGTGCCCTGCGCCTTCGTCGAGCTGAAGCCGGGCATGCGCGCGACCGAGGCGGAGCTGATCGCCTTCTGCCGCGAGCACCTGGCGGGCTTCAAGACGCCGAAGCAGGTCGTCTTCGCCGAGCTGCCGCGCACCAGCACCGGCAAGATCCAGAAGCACGTGCTGCGCGGCCAGGTGCGCCCCGCCTGAGGGTTCGCCGGGCCGTAGATCCGTCACGGCAACTTCACCGTTCTGTCGCCATTTCCGGATCGTCCCGATGCCCGGCCGGGGGCTTGCTCCCCCCGCCTCAAGGCACGGGAGTACCGCAATGGCACAGGCAGGCATGGGCAGGACGACGGTCGCCGAAATCGACTTCCTCGGGCAGGTGACCTTCCCGACGGGCATCGCCTTCGACGGCACGGTGGTCGGCGGCCTTTCGGGCATCACCTACGACGCCGAGAACGACGTCTTCCACGTGATCGCCGACGACCGCTCGCAGTTCGGGCCGGCGCGGTTCTACACCGTCCGCATCGACGCCTCGGATGACGGCGCCTTCACCCGCGACGACATCACCGTCCTCGACGTCACCACCCTGCTGCGCGCGGACGGCACGCCCTACCCGGCGCTCGGCATCGACCCCGAGGGGATCGCGCTCGGACGGAATGGCGAGCTCTACATCGCGCAGGAAGGCCAGGTCACGCCGCTCGGCACCGGCGTGCAGATCGCCCCCTCCGTCGGGGTCTACGACCTGGACGGGAACCTGCTGCGCAACCTGGCGGTGGACGACAAGTTCCTGCCCGCCTCCGACGGCACCTCGGGCGTGCGCAACAACCTCGCCTTCGAGTCGCTGACCCTCTCGCCGAACGGCCGCTGGCTGTGGACCGCGACGGAGAACGCGATCGTCCAGGACGGTCCGGCCGCGACGGCGGCCAGCGGCAGCCTCGTGCGCCTGATCAAGTACGATGCGCGCACCGGCCAGGAGGTCGGGGAATACGCCTACATCACCGATCCGGTCGCCGAGGCGCCGAACCCGTCCGGCGCCTTCGCCACCAACGGGCTGGTCGAGCTGCTGGCGATCGACGACCAGGGCACGCTGCTGGCGATGGAGCGCTCCTTCTCCGTCGGCGCGCCGGGCACCGGCAACACGATCAAGATCTACCTGGTGGATACGCGCGGCGCGACCAACATCCAGGGGATCGACGGGATCGAGAGCGAGATCGACGATGGCGAGCTCTCGCCTTTCCTCGACGCGCCGGTGAAGAAGGAGCTGCTGCTCGACCTCTCCGATCTCGGCATCCCGCTCGACAATGTCGAGGGCATGGCGCTCGGGCCCGTGCTCGAGGACGGGCGGCAGAGCCTGGTCCTGGTGTCGGACAACAATTTCTCCGCCACGCAGTTCACCCAGGTGCTCGCCTTCGCGCTCGACCTCGACACCATGCCGGTGGTCAAGGCGACGCTCGAGACGCCGGACCTGCTGCGCTACGACAACCCCGCCGACCTCACCGAGGGGCCCGACGCGGACGACCCGGCCGTCTGGGTCAATCCGAACGACGAGGGGGCCAGCCTCGTCATCACCACGCTAAAGGAAGGCGGCATCCGGGTCTTCGACCTCGCCGGGCAGGAGGTGCAGCGCATCGCCCCCGAGGTCCGCTACAACAACATCGACATCCTCTACGACGTCGCGCTGAACGGCGGCACCGTCGACATCGCCGTCGCCTCCGACCGCGAGCACGACAGCATCGCGATCTACAGCATCGACCAGGCGACCGGCATGCTGGTCGACATCACCTCGGCCGACCTGCTGGTCGACGGCTTCTCCATCTTCGGCGTCGACGATGGCGAGGCGACGGCCTATGGCCTGGCCGCCTATACCTCGCCCGTCGACGGCGCGAACTACGTCTTCGTCACCCAGGCCGATGGCGCACAGATCGCGCAGCTGCGCCTGACCGATGCCGGCGGCGGCAAGGCCGGCGCCGAATTGGTGCGCATCCTCGAACTGCTGGTGGCCGATGGCGACGATGCCGAGGACTACCAGTCCGAGGGCATCGCCATCGACCGCGAGACGGGCATCGGCTACGTCACGGTCGAGGGCGAGCTCGGCCTGCTCGCCTTCAGCGCCGAGCCGACCGGCCCGGCCGGCTTCACCACCGTCGCCGACATCGACTTCGCGGGCTTCACGCCGGACCTCGAGGGGGTTGCGATCCTCTACGGCAAGGACGGCGAGGGCTCGATCTTCGTCTCGAGCCAGGGCGACAGCAGCTTCGCCGTCTTCGATCGCAAGACCTGGGACTACAAGGGCAGCTTCGCGGTCGGCGACAGCAGCCGCACCGACGGCGTCGAGGAGAGCGACGGGCTCGAGATCTTCTCGGGCTCGCTCGGCGAGGCCTTCCCGCGCGGGCTGATGATCACCCATGACGGGTCGAACGACCCGGCCGCGGTGTTCCCGACGCCGGACGACGAGGACGGCGAGGTCCAGAACTTCAACACCAACTTCAAGTATGTGGACCTGCGCCCGATCGCCCGCGAGCTCGACATCGACCTCGGCGACCGCAACTTCGACCCGCGCGAGGCGGCGACGCTGATCAGCGGCCCGATCGACATCCTCTGATCCGAACGGGGGGGGGCGCGGCAGCGGCGCCGCGCCCCCCTCAGCGCACCAGCACGACCCGCGCCAGCAGCCCCGCCGCGCTGCAGAGCGCGACAACAAGGGCCATCGGCACCGCGCTCGTGCCGTCCTCCAGCGCCCCCACCAGCAGCGTCGACAGCGCGCCAAGCCCGAATTGCAGCGTGCCGATCAGCGCCGAGGCGCTGCCGGCGACCCGGCCATGGGCCGCCATCGCCAGCGCGCTGCCGAGCGGCATCAGCGCGCCGACGCAGGCGACGCTGGCCAGCAGCGTGACGATGATCGCCGGGAAGCCGCCGATCCCGGTCAGCGCCGACCCCAGCAGCAGCCCCCCGGCGGTGACCTGCGCGACCTGCGCGAAGGCCAGCGCGCGTGCCGGCGGCACGCGCGCGGCAAACCGGGCATTGGCCTGCGCCACTGCCATGATGCCGAGCGCATTCATCCCGAAGAACAGGCCATAGGTCTCCGGCCGCACCCCGTGCAGCCCCATGAAGACGAAGGGCGAGCCCGCGATGTAGGCGAACATCCCGGCACTCGACAGCGCGGTCGCCAGCGCATGGCCGAGGAAGCGGCGGTCCATGAGCAGGCCGGCGAAGACGCGCGCCGCGGCCAGCGGCCCGTCGCGCCGCCGCCGCTCCGGCGGCAGGCTCTCCGGCAGCACCGCCAGCACCGCGACCGCCAGCACCGCGCCATAGGCCGCCAGCATCCAGAAGATCGCGCGCCAGCCGGCGACCGCGAGCAGCGCGCCGCCGAGGCTCGGCGCGACGATCGGCGCCACGCCCATCACCAGCATCAGCCGCGACATCAGCCGCACCATGGCCGTGCCCTCGGTCATGTCGCGCGCCGCGGCGCGGGCGATGACCGTGCCGGCGCAGCCGCCGAGGCCCTGGGCGAGCCGCAGCCAGGTCAGCGCCCCCACCCCCTCCGCCAGCGCCGCCCCGGCCGAGGCCAGCGTGAACAGCGCCAGCCCGAACAGCAGCGGCCCGCGCCGGCCCCAGCGGTCCGACAGCGCGCCATAGGCGAGCTGCCCGAGCCCCATGCCGGCAAAGAAGCTCGCCAGCGTTCCCTGCACCGCCGCAGGATCGGCCGACAGCGACGCCGCGATGGCCGGGAAGGCCGGCAGGTACATGTCGGTGGCGAAGGGGCCGAAGGCGGCCAGGGCCCCGAGCACCAGGATGACCCGCGCGGCAACGGGAAGCGGCTGGGGGGGCGCGGAGGGTGGCATGCCCCGGCCTAGCATCCCATGCTGCGCCGCACCATACGCCGCCCGGTCAGGCCGAGGCCGGCTCCGTCACCCGCCCGGCGCGCCGCGGGGCGCCCCGGCGGGTCGGCGCCTCGGCGGGCAGACGGACGACGATCGTGGCACCCCCGCCCGGCGTCACCTCCGCGGTGATCCGCCCGCCATGGTCCTGCACGATGGTCCGGCACAGCGCCAGGCCGACCCCGGTCCCGACGCCGCCCGGGCGCGTGGTGAAGAAGGGATCGAAGACCCGCTCGCGCAGCGGGTCCGGGATCCCGGGCCCATTGTCGGCGACGCGCAGCACGACCTCGCCCGGCGCGTCCGGCTCGAGCCGCGCCGTGACCACGACGCGCCGGCGCGACGGACGCTCGGCCAGCGCGATCGCCGCGTTGGAGAGCAGGTTGGAGACGAGATGCACCACCTGGTCCGGATCCGCGCGCAGCATGGCGGCGCGTGCCTGCACCTTGACCGAGAGCTGGACCCGCGCGGCCTGCAGCCGGTGCCCGATCAGGTCGATGGCGCTGGCGATGGCGGTGCGCAGGTCCACCGCCTCCCGCCGCGGGGCGCGGCGCGCGGCACTGCCGAGCAGGCTGGCGACGATCCGGCCGCTGCGTCGCGCCGCCGCGCCGACCTTGCCCGCGCGCTCCGCCTGCGGCGTGCCGGCCAGCTCCTCCTCCAGCAGCAGGGCCTGGGCGACCACGACGGAGAGCGGGTTGTTCAGCTCATGCGCCACGCCCGCGAGGAGCGAGGCGATCGCCCCCATCTGCTGCGCCTCGCGCAGCGCCTCGCGCTGCGCGCGCCGCGCCTGCTCGGCCTCGACCCGCGCGGTGGCATCCATATAGGTGGTCAGCGTGCCGCCATCGGGCAGCAGCCGGCGGCGGATGTCGACCCAGCGCTGGCCGAAGCGGATCTGCTCGTCGAGATGCCCGCCCGCCTCGAGCAGCCGCCGCGCCTGGCGCGCGACGATCTCGTCGGGCGTGTCCTGCGGGCTCTCATGCGGGTAGAGCAGGCCGCGGCGCAGCCGGTGCTGGGCGAACTCGCGGTGCGTCATGCCCGGCCGGGCCAGATCCTCGCTGCATTCGAACAGGTCGCGGAAGCCGCGGTTGCAGAGCAGCAGCGTGAACTGCGCATCGGTGATCGATACCGCATCGGCGATGCTGTCGAGCAGCGCCTCGAGCGTCGCGGTCCGCCGCGCCAGCTCCTCCTCCCGCGCGCGGAGGTCGGTCTGGTCGCGCATCATCACGATGAAGCCGTCGATGTCGCTGCCCGGGGCGTGGACCGGCGCGAACAGCCACTGGATGTACTTCCGGCCGTTCAGCCGGTAGTCGATCCAGCCCTGGCGCGTCACCGTCTCGCCGCGCAGCGCCGCATGGGCGAAGGGGTCGAGCTGACGGGCGACCTCGTCCCCCACCAGCTCGCGCGTGGTCAGGCCGATGATCTCCTCCGGCCGCCGGCGGGCGAAGGCGGCGAATTCGCGGTTGACGTAGCGGTAGCGGAAATCGCGGCCGACCACGCAGACCCGCGCCGGCGCGGCGTCCAGCACGCTGCGCAGCAGCAGCAGCTCGGGCGTCGAGACGGGGTCCGCGCCCGCCGCGAGAGGCGGGCGGGGGCCGTCATCGCTCGGCATTGGGGTCGAAGACGTAGCCGAGGCCGCGGACGGTGCGGATCACCTGCGGGCGGCTCGGCACGGTCTCGATCTTCTTGCGGATGCGGGTGATGCGCACGTCGATGCTGCGGTCGAAATGCTCCTCGCCGTGCGGATGCGCGAGCTCGAGCAGCATCTCGCGCGTCAGCGTCCGCCCCGGACGCTCGGCGAAGGCGCGCAGCAGCTCGAACTCCGAGGCGGCGAGCGGCACCTCGAACCCGTCCGGGCCGATCAGGCAGCGCGTGTCGAGGTCGAGCGCGTTGCGGCCCATGCGCACCTGGCGCCCGGCCGGGGCGGGAGGCGCGGCGGGGGCCG
>CAZMCV010000028.1:0-31457 GCA_964564645.1 uncultured Acetobacteraceae bacterium | reverse complement strand
CGGCGACCACGCTGGCCGAGGCGCTGCCGCTGCCCCCGCCGCCCCTGCCCGAGCCGCCGGCCACGACGCCGCAGGCTCGCCCCGAGGCCCAGGCCGACCTGCCCCTGCCGCCGGCGCCGATGCCCCGCCCGCCGCCCAGCCAGGCGCGTCCGCAGACGGCGGCCCCCCGCCTGCCTGGCATCTGGATGCCGGAGGCGGCCGATCTCGCGCCGCCGACGCCGTCCCGCCCTTCCTCCCCCTCGCGGCCGCCGACGCGGCAGGGACCGCTCGACCTCGCGCTCGGCCCGGCCATCGGGCGGCTGACGCCCGAGCCCGAGACGGATGTGCGCGGCGCGAAGGTCGGCCCCGACTGGCGCAACGCCTTCCGCGCCTGGGTCGAGGCGCACAAGCGCTACCCGGAAATGGCGAAGATCCTCCAGCAGCAGGGGTCGAGCCGGGTGGAGCTGATGGTCTCCCCGGACGGGCAGGTGCAGTCGGTGCGTCTGGTACGCGGCTCGGGCTCGGTCTGGCTCGACTCCGGGCTGGTGAACATGTTCCGCGGCGCGAAGCTGCCCGCCTTCCCGCCCGGCGCGGATCCGAAGGGCGTGACCATCAACTTCACCATGCACTACATCCTCGTCCGGAACTGATCCGATCCGGATCGGTCGCCGGCCCCGGCGAACCACGCCCCGCGGGCGACGTTCGGCGCAGCATGGCCCCCGCCCGCCGCCGGATCGTCCGGCGACCGCGCGCGCGGAGCCCCGCAAGGAGGCGACCCGCGATGCGCGCGCTCTGCTGGCACGGACGCCACGACATCCGCTGCGACACCGTGCCCGACCCGCGGATCGAGGATCCGCGCGACGCGATCATCCGCGTGACCAGCTGCGCGATCTGCGGCTCCGACCTGCACCTCTACGACGGGTGGGTGCCGGGGATGGAGAGCGGCGACGTCATGGGCCACGAGACCATGGGCGTGGTCGAGGAGGTCGGGCCCGGGGCGCGCCACGCGCTGAAGCCCGGCGACCGCGTGGTCATCCCCTTCACGATCTTCTGCGGCGAGTGCGACCAGTGCCGGCGCGGCTTCTACTCGGTCTGCGAGCGGACGAACCGACGCAAGGACCTGGGCGACAAGGCCTTCGGCCACACCACCGCGGGGCTGTTCGGCTACACGCACCTGACCGGCGGCTACGCCGGCGGCCAGGCCGAGTACCTGCGCGTGCCCTTCGCCGACCGCACGCACATCAAGGTGCCGTCCTCGCTGACCGACGAGCAGGTGCTGTTCCTGTCCGACATCTTCCCGACCGGCTGGCAGGCCGCCGTGCAGTGCGACATCCAGCCGCACGACATCGTGGCGATCTGGGGCTGCGGCCCGGTCGGGCAGATGGCGATCCGCAGCGCCGTGCTGCTCGGCGCGAAGCAGGTGATCGCAATCGACCAGGTGCCGGAGCGGCTGGCGATGGCGCGGGCCGGCGGCGCGACGACGATCGACTTCAGCCAGGAGACGACGGTCGAGCGGCTGAACGACATGACCGGCGGCAAGGGCCCCGACAAGTGCATCGACGCGGTGGGGATGGAGGCGCACGCGACCGCGACGCTCGACTCCATGTACGACCGCGCGAAGCAGGCGGTGATGCTCGAGACCGACCGCCCGCACGTGCTGCGCGAGATCATGTATGTCTGCCGGCCCGCCGGCACGCTCTCCGTCCCCGGCGTGTATGGCGGGCTGCTCGACAAGATCCCGTTCGGCGCGGCGATGAACAAGGGCCTCACCATCCGCATGGGCCAGACGCATGTGAACCGCTGGACCGACGACCTGCTGCGCCGGATCGAGGACGGGCAGATCGACCCGAGCTTCGTGATCACCCACCGCGTCGGGCTGGAGCAGGGGCCCGAGATGTACCGGACCTTCCGCGACAAGCAGGATGGCTGCGTGAAGGTGGTGCTGACGCCATGAGCGGCGCGGTGGCGATGGCGCGGGGCCTCGGCTGGTTCAGCCTGGCGCTCGGCGCGGCGGAGGTGCTGGCGCCGCGGGCGATCGCGCGTGGGGTCGGGCTGCGCGGCGGGGAGGGCCTGGTCGCCGCCTATGGCGCGCGGGAGATCGCGACCGGAGCCGGGCTGCTGCTGGCGCGTGACCCGGCGCCCTGGGTCTGGGGACGCGTCGCGGGCGACGCGCTGGACCTGGCGACGCTGGCCGCCGCGCGGCCGCGGGGCGGGCGCGAGATGGACAATCGCGGGCTGGCGCTCGCGGCGGTGCTGGGCGCGGCGGCGCTGGACCTGGTCTGCGCGCGGGCCCTGGCGGCCTCGGGTGGTGTCGAGGGGCGCGCGGCGGAGGCGGCACGGCGCCGGGAGATCGCGGCGGCCTACGGGACGCGCACGGGCTTCCCGCGCGGGCTGGCGACGGCCCGCGGGGCGGCGCGGGACTTCAAGGTGCCTGAGGGGTTCCGGACGCCGGAGGCGCTGCGTCCGTTCACGGCGGATGCGGTGTCGGTGCCGGTCGGCGCTTGATCCCGGGCGGCGGGGCCTGTATGTCGCGCCTCCTCGGCTTGGTCCCCTTCGTCTAGAGGCCTAGGACACCGCCCTCTCACGGCGGTAACAGGGGTTCGAATCCCCTAGGGGACGCCATTGCGCGCCGCACGCGTCGCGTCACCAGCACCTGTTCGTTCATCCGCCCTCGCGGCCTTTCCGCGCTTCTGCAAGTCGGCAGATCACGGTCTGCGCCAAGGCGCCATGGGTTGGCACCGACTCGCCTGGTCCTTTGCGGTCATGGACTGGTTCATGCCCTGATGCCGGGCGCCTGCCCTGCGGCCGCGCCTCAGGCCAGTTCGGCCATCCGGGCCCGCAGCCTCGGCACGGTCCAGTCGAGGAAGCTCCGGACCTTCTGCGGCAGCAATTCGATCGCCGGATAGACCAAGCTGACCGGCAGCGATTCCGGCGCGAAATCCGGCAGCAGGGCCAGCAGCCTGCCCGCGCGCAGTTCGTCCGCGACCTGGTAGGAGAGGACGCGGATGATGCCGAGGCCGTCCAGCGCGGCGCGGATCGCGGCCTCCGTCGTGTTCACGGCCAGCCTCGGACGCGGCTCGACGGCGAAGGCGGCGCTGTCCCGCTGATAGCGCCACTCCGGCGCGACGGCGAAGCCCTGGAAGACGATGCCGTCATGATGCGCCAGATCCTCCGGATGGCGCGGCGTGCCGCAGCGGGCGAGGTAAGCGGGGCTGGCGCAGACCACCCGCCGCACCGCGCCGACGCGGGTGGCGATCAGCGCGCTGTCCGCCAGATGCCCGATGCGGAGCGCCACATCCATCTGCTCCTGCACCAGGCTGACCTGCTGGTCGGCCAGCATCAGGCGCAAGGTGATGCCGGGGTGTTCCGCCAGGAATCCCAGTGCGACGGGCAGCAGGTGACGCTCGCCGAACACGATGGGCGCAGTGACGTGCAACGCGCCGATCGGCGCGCTGAACTCGCCGGCGGCCGCCTGCTCCGCCTCCTCCATCTGCGCCAGGATCCGCCGCGCGGCGGCGACATAGGCCTGGCCGGCATCGGTCAGCACGAGCCGACGGCTGGTGCGCAGCAGCAGCCTGGCGCCGAGGTGCCGCTCCAGCTCCGCCACCTTGCGGCTGATCGTGGCCAGGGGTGCGCGCAGGCGCCGGGCGCCGGCGGAGAGGCTGCCCGCCTCCACGACCGCCAGGAGCACCGCCATGGCCTCGAACCGGTCGATCATGCCTTCCACAATCCGGGAGGGTGCTTCCCGCCGTGGGAGGATACAGCCGCGCGCGACAGGAGTCCTAGGGTGGCGCCAAGAGCCCAGCGCCGGTCCGGTGGACAAGCCCCGGGCTGCGTCCGTTTTCGAAGGAACACGTCATGGCCGTCCTGTCGCGTCGTGCCCTCATGCACGGGCTTCCCCTCGGCGCCCTCGCCGCCGCCACGCCCCTCGCCACCTCGCCGCGCCAGGCAGGCGCGGCGACGCCGCCGGCCAGCGTGACTCCCCTGGCGCAGATCCGGATCGGCCGGTTCGTGGTGACCGCGCTGACGGATGGCTATGCCGACATGCCCTATGCCTATTTCCCGGGCCGCACCGCCGCGCAGGTCGAGCAGGCCGCGGTGGCGCAATTCGTCCCCCGGCCCAGCGGTGTCCGCTTCGTCTTCAACCAGTACCTGATCGAGGATGGCGAGCGCCGGATTCTCATCGACACCGGGCCGGCCGGCGCGATCGGCCAGACCGGCGCCCTGCCGCAGGCGCTTCTCGCCCTCGGCCTGCGGCGCGACCAGATCGACGCGGTCATCGTGACGCACATGCATGTGGATCACATGGCGGGGCTGGTCGCCGGCGGGCGGAACAACTTCCCCAATGCCGAGGTTCACATCGACCGCCGCGACGTCGTCCACTGGACCGATCCCGCCAAGCGCAGCGCCGCCCCCGACTACCTGCAGTCCAGCTTCGGCACCGCGGAGGAGGTGGTGCGCCTCTTCCCGCGGCTGCAGGCGATCGATGGCGAGCGCGAGATCGCGCGCGGCGTCTCCATCGTCGACCTCACCGGACACACGCCCGGCCATATCGGGGTGCGCATCGCGGATGCCGGGCAGAGCCTCATCATGGTGTCCGACATGCTCTTCCCGGTGGTCCATCCGATGGCGACGGATGTCGGTTTCCTGTTCGAGCAGGACCGGGCGGCGGCACAGGCGATGCGGGACCGCTTCTTCCCGCGCGCCGCGGCGGAAGGCGCCCTCATCGCCGCGACGCATATGCCGTTCCCTGGGCTCGGCCGCATCGTCAACGACCGAGGGCAGCTGCGCTGGCAGGTGGCGGACTGGGCCTTGCAGGGCTGAACGTCCCTCGGCACCGCGCGTCCGCCGAACCGCCCCTTCGGTGCCAGGAGGGGGATCGAAGCGACGGGATCGGCCCGCGCATCCGGCGATCGGCCGGGCATGGGCCACGGCCGGGCGCGCGGCGCGGCGGGCCCGACCCCGGCTACGCCGGCAAGCCGCGGCGAGACCGGCCATGCCTCCGTCGCGCCAGCATCCGCAACCGACCTGCAGGAGAATGACCATGGCCATCCCCCCGAGGAGCAAATCCAGCGTTCTGCCGAGCGGCGGCGGCGCGGCGCTGATCGACCCGTCCGATGCCCTGTTCCTGCTGCTCGACCATCAATCCGGACTGTTCCAGACCGTGAAGGATATCGCCGTGGCCGATCTGCGGCGGAATGTGGAGGTGATCGCCAGGCTCGCGACGCTCCTGGAGATCCCCGTCGTCACGACCGCCTCGGAGCCGGCCGGCAGCAATGGCCCGCTGATGCCCGAGATCCATCGCCTGGCACCCCATGCCAGCTATGTTCCGCGCAAGGGCGAGGTGAATGCCTGGGACAATGACGATTTCGTGGCGCGGATCCGGTCCACCGGCCGCAGGACGCTCATCATGGCGGGCGTCTGGACCAGCGTCTGCGTCATGTTCCCCGCGCTGGATGCCCATGCCGCCGGGTACGATGTCTATGCGGTGATCGATGCGTCGGGCGATCCGAGCGAGTTGACGTCGCGCACGACGCTCGCCCGATTCGTGCAGGGCGGCATCAAGCCGACCACGACCAACGCGGTCCTGTCGGAGCTGCATCGCACCTGGGCGCGTCCGGAAGCGGCCGAGCTTGCCACCCTCTACGGACTGGTCGCCCCGAACTATGCCGCCGTGATCGAGAGCTACCAGCGGGCCCAGGAGGCCGCGAGGCAGGCGGGCTAGGGCTGGCATGGTCGCCGCTCTCGGATACCGACCGCGGCGACCAGACCCTCAGGCTCCGGCGATGCGCGCGGCGAGGTCGAGCACGCGGCGCGCACGCATCACGATCGGGTAGTCCACGAAGCTGCCATCGACCTGGATGGAGGCGAGGCCCTGCGCCTCGGCGACCGCGAAGGCCTCGACCAGCCGTCGCGCCCGCGCGACCTCCGCCTCGGTCGGGCCGAAGGCCGCGTGGGCGGCGGCAAGCTGGTCGGGGTGGATGCACATCTTGCCCTGGAAGCCGAGCGCGGCGGCGCGCCCGCAGGAGCGCGCGAAGGCCTCCGTCTCGCGCAACTCGGCGAAGACGGTGTCGACCGGCGGCTCGAGATCGGCGCAACGGCTCGCCAGCACGACCTCGGTGCGCGGAACCGTCAGCTCCGCCTCGTCGAGGGTCCAGGTGATGCCGACATCCAACGTGTAGTCGCCGGCCCCGAAGGCGAAGCGCCGCACGCGGCCGCCGAGCGTCGACGCCGTCACGGCCAGGGCACGCGCCGCGGCAAGGCCCCTGGCGGTCTCGAGGATCGGCATCAGGTCGATGCCACGCTCGGCGAGGCCATGACGTCGTTCCATGGCGCGCATCGCCCAGTCCACGGCGACGAGCTGCGCCGGGTCCTCGAGCATCGGCAGAACGATCCCGTCCGGCCTGGCGCCGATCACCGCGTCGAGGTCGCCGAAGCAGAAGGGCGTGGCGAAGCCGTTCACCCGTACGAAGGCGCGCCCGCGCCGGGGCCGGGCCAGCGCTGCCGCCACCGCGCCCCGCGCCGCGACCTTGGCCGAGACGGCGACCGCGTCCTCGAGGTCGAGGATCACGCCATCGGCCGGCGCCGCCAGCGCCTTCTCCACGCGCCGCGCATGGTCGCCCGGCGTGAACAGGAAGCTGCGGTTCGCGCGGTCGGGGGTCATTCGCCGAGCCACTCCTTGCGGATCTCGGCCGCATGGGCGTCGAGTGGCGGGCCGAGCCAGCGGATCGCGCCGGGCGTTCCGGTCAGGCGCGGCACCGGCGCGGGCAGCGCCACGGTGCGGCCGAGGCGCGGCTCGAAGACCCGGGCGATGTTGCCGCGCGCCGCGTAATGCGGATCCTCGAAGATCTCGTCGACGGCATAGACGGGACCGCAGGGCACCTGGCCGGCATCGCAGGCGGCGATCACCGCCGCGCGCGTCATGCCGCGGGTCCAATCGGTGACGATGCCGTCCACCTCCGCGCGCGCGACGTCGCGCTGGGCGATGGTGGCGAAGCGGTCGGGCGCGGCGAGGTCGGGGCGGCCCATCACCTCGCAGAGCCGGGCGAAGATCTTGTCGTTGGTGCAGGCGATCGCGACCCAGCGGCCGTCCTGCGTCGGGTAGTGGCTGTGCGGCACCACGTTCACCGTCGCCGCGCCCATGCGCTGGCGGATCCTGCCGAAGAGATCGTAGGCGGGAGCCAGCTCGTCGAGGATGCGCCAGATGCTCTCGTAGAGCCCGACATCCACCACCTGCCCCGGCGCGCCGGCATCGCGCGCGCGCAGCGCCATCAGCACGCCGAGCGCGCCGTAGAGGCCGGACATGTAGTCGGCGAGCGTCGCCGAGCCGGGCGTGACCGGCGGCCCGTCCGGATCGCCGGCCAGGAAGCTGATTCCGCCGAAGGCGTTGGCGATGCGCCCGAAGCCGGGCCGGCCGCTATAGGGGCCGGTCTGCCCGTAGCCCGAGACCCGCAGCATCACCAGGCGGGGATTGACCGCGCGCAGCACCTCCCAGCCGAGGCCCCAGGATTCCAGGGTGCCCGGCTGGAAATTCTCGCACAGCACATCGGCCGCCGCGACCAGGCGCTTCAGGGTCGCCGCGCCATCGGGCGTGCGCAGGTCGAGCGCGATGGAGCGCTTGTTCCGCGATTCGGACAGCCAGGGCAGCGTCTCGCCGCATTCCGTCATGCTGCCGAAGCGCCGCGTCGGATCGCCCGCGCCGGGCATCTCGACCTTGACCACGTCGGCGCCGAACTCCGCCATGATCGTCGCGGCATAGGGCGCGGCGATGAAGGTCGCGATGTCGAGCACGCGGATGCCGGCGAGCGGTCCGGCGGCGGGGTCGGCGGTCATCCTGGGGTTCCTCCCTCGGGCGGGAGAAGGCGCCGGGGCGGTCGCGGCGTCAAGCTTGACCGGGCCGGCGCGCCGCCGCGAAATGCGTCGCATGACCGCTCCCGCCGCCACCGTCGACGCCGCCATCGCCTCGCGCCGCTCCATCCGCGGCTACCTGCCGACACCGGTGCCGGAGGCGGAACTGCGGGAGATCCTCGCGGTCGCCAGCCGCGCCCCCAGCATGACCAACACCCAGCCCTGGCGGGTCCGCGTGCTGACGGGCGCGGCCCGCGACCGGCTCTGCGCCGAGATCGAGGCGGCGCATGACCGGGGCGAGCATCCCGAACCCGGCTATGCCTACTATCCGCGCGAATGGGGCGAGCCCTATCTGGGGCGGCGGCGGCAGATCGGCTGGGCGCTCTACGGGCTGCTCGGCATCGGCAAGGGCGACCGCGAGAGGACGGCGCTGCAGCATCGCAGGAACTACGGCTTCTTCGGCGCGCCCGTCGGGCTGATCGTCACGCTCGACCGCTCGCTCGGCCTCGGCAGCTGGCTCGATCTCGGCATGTTCCTGCAGAACATCATGGTGGCGGCCCGCGGACGGGGACTCGACACCTGCGCCCAGGCGGCCTTCATGAACCACCACGCCATCATCCGGCGCCAGCTTTCGATCCCGGAGGAGGAGATCGTGGTCTGCGGCATGGCGCTCGGCCATGCGGATCCGGCCGAGCCCGCCAACGCCCTCATCTCCCCGCGCGAGCCGGTGGAGGGCTTCGCCAGCTTCCACCACGACTGATCAGCGCGCGGCCACCGGCTTCCGCACGGCCCAGAACGCGACCGTGCCGCCGGCATAGGCCGCGATCGAGAACCAGAAGGCCAGGCGATAGCTGCCCGCCATATCGAACAGGAAGCCCGCCGCCCAGGAGCCGATGGCGGCGCCGAGCCCCGAGCCGATGGTGATGACGCCGAGGATGGTGCCGAGCCGTGGCCCGGGGAACAGATCGGCCGTCTTCGCCGTGATCGCCGGGCCGCGCGCCCCCCAGGTGATGCCGAAGAAGCAGGCATGCAGCCAGAGCAGCAAATGCTGGTCGCCGCCCTCGATCATCAGCGCGAAGGCGACGCCGGCGATGGAGATGGCATAGGCCAGGATCGCCGCCATCTCGCGCCCGATGTAGTCGGAGATGGTACCGGTCAGGATCACCCCCGGCAGCGCCAGGAAGGCGCCGGCGCCGAGCACCCCGGCGGCGTAGAGCGGATCGAAGCCCTGGTCGATCGCGAAGGCTAGCTGGTGCAGGGAGACCAGGAAGCTGCCGATGCTGGTGAACATGTAGACCAGGATCAGCAGCCAGAAATGCCGCGTGCGCATGGCCTCGCGGAGCGTCCAGCTCCTGCCGGAAGCCGCCGCCGCTGCCGCGCCCGGCGCGGCGCCTGGCTCCTTCCGCGGGAACATCGCGGCCAGGGGCAGCACGAGCACGGCCATGGCCGCGGCCTGCACCCCATAGGCCATGCGCCAGCCGACGCCCTCGACCAGCGCCTGCGCCGCGGGCGCGGAGATCGCGCGCCCGAAGCCGTTCGCCGATTGCAGGACGGAAATCGCCATGCCGCGATTGGCGGAGAACAGGCGCGAGACCAGCGGGACGAAGACCACGAGGCCGATGCAGCTCGACCCCAGCGTCATGACCACGCCGTACAGGATCACGATCTGCCAGAGGGATTGCGCGAAGGCGCTGCCGACCAGCCCGATCGTCAGCAGGCAGCCGCCGATCAGCACCATGCGCCGCGAGCCGAGCCGATCCACCAGGCCGCCGACCAGCGGCGAGGTCGCCCCGCCAACCAGCTGCCCGACCGAATAGGCGAGGCTGCTTTCCGCGCGGCCCCAGCGGAAGGCCTCGATGAAGGCCACCAGGAACACGGTGTAGGCGTGCATGAGGCTGGCGCTGACGGTGAAGGCAACGAAGCCGCCCGCCAGGATCAGCCATGCTTGGCGAGAGGGACGTCCGCTCATGCGCCGGATGGGGCGCTGCGGCGACGGCTGAGCAGGAGCACTGGACGATCCTCCGCGCGCAGGATCGCGCATGGGCCGCCGCGCCGCAACCCGCCTGCCTCGGGTTGCGCCGGTCTCCGGCGGACGCCTAGGATGCGCGGAACGCCAGGCATTGGGGGAGACGCCGAGACCGCGGGTGCGTCCCGTGCGCCGCCGGCCGGCCCGACAGGAGAGCGCATGAGCAGCAGCGAACGGACCTTGCGCGGCAAGGTTGCGATCGCCGGCATCGGCGAGACCACCTACTACAAGCACGGGCAGTCGCCCGATGCCGAGTTCAAGCTCGCGCTGCAGGCGGTGCTCGCCGCCTGCCGGGACGCCGGGATCGATGTGCGCGAGGTCGACGGCTTCGCCTCCTATGGCGGCGACCGGTCGGAGGCGACGCGCCTCGCCGCCGCGCTGGGCGTGCGGGAGCTACGCTTCTCCAACATGTTCTGGGGCGGCGGCGGCGGCGGTGTCTGCGGCGCCGTCGCCAACGCGGCCGCGGCGGTGCATTCCGGCATGGCCGATTGCGTGATCGCCTTCCGCTCCCTCGCCCAGGGGCAGTTCGCCCGCTACGGGCGCGGGAACCAGGCCGCGGCGGTCGGCGGCGACGACGCGTTCCTCGCGCCCTACGGGCTGATGTCGCCGGCGCAGCGCTTCGCCATGAAGATCACCCGCTTCATGACAGATCACGGGATCCGGCACGAGGCACTGCGCGCGATCGCGCTGGCCTCCTACCACCACGCGCAGTCCAACCCGAACGCGGTGATGCGCGGCCGGCCGCTGAGCGCGGAGAAATACGACAGCTCGCGCTGGATCATCGAGCCGTTCCACCGCCTGTTCGATTGCTGCCAGGAGAATGACGGCGCGGCGGCGGTGCTGGTGGTGCCGGCGGAACGGGCCCGCGACCTGCCGCACAAGCCGGTCTACCTGCTGGGCGCGGCGCAGGGCGGGCATCATCGCAGCGCGGCGCCGGTGCACAACGCGCCAGATTACGCCTCGGCGCATTTCAAGACGGTGGCGAAGAACCTCTGGGCGATGGCCAGGCTCGGTCCGCAGGATTGCGACGTGGTGCAGGCCTATGAGAATTTCACCGGCGGTGTGCTGCTGAGCCTCATCGAGCATGGCTTCGTCGATCCGGCGACGGCGAACGAGGAGCTGGTGCTCGAGAACCTGCTGGTGGGCGGCAGCGGCCGGATGCCGATGAACACCTCCGGCGGCAACCTCGCGGAGTGCTACATGCACGGGCTCGAGATGGTGAACGAGGCGGTGCGCCAGCTGCGCGGCACCGCGATCAACCAGGTGGCCGGCGCCGATGTGGTCGCCGTGCTCGGCGGGCCGATGGTCACGCCGGTCAGCAGCCTGGTCGTCGGCACGGAGGCCTCGCTGTGACCAGCATCCTTCCCCCCGGCCTGCCGGCCCCCGCCGTCGAGCCCCTCACCAGCCCCTACTGGGAGGGGACGCGTGCCGGCAAGCTGGTCATCCAGCGCTGCCGCGACTGCGGTCACTACCAGTGGGGACCGGAGTGGATCTGCCACCGCTGCCACTCCTTCGAACTCGGCTGGGAGGAGGTGGCGCCGCGCGGACGCATCTGGTCCTGGCAGCGCCCGCACCATCCGGTCCACGCGGCGCTGACCGGCCACACGCCCTACACGATCGTGCTGGTCGAGCTGCCGCATGCCGACGGCGTCCGGATGGTCGGAAACCTGCTCTGCGCGCCGGACGCCGCGGTGACGATCGGCGCCGAGGTGGAGGCGGTGTTCGAGCCGCATGAGGCGGCCGACCCGCCCTACACCCTGGTGCAGTGGCGCCTCCTCGGCAGCTAGCGCGGGTTCACGCGAGGGCGATCGCCCGCCGCGCCATCGCCATCGCGCCCTCGCGCGATCGTGCCGCGCCGACGAACTGGCGCGCATGCACGAAGACCGCATCCGGCACGCCGGAGACCGCGGCCAGCGCCTCGTCGCGCAGGCCGGCCCAGGCGGCGGGCAGGGGCAACCTCTGGGCGAAGGCGCCGGGCTCGGCCGGCATCGCATCCACCATCCAATTGCCGTTCGGCACGGGATAGACCGCGTAGAGCACGGGCAGCCCGGCCGCATGGGCCGCATCCTCCCAGGGCAGCTTGCGGTCGAGCTCGAGGATGCGCGGATCGGCCGACCCCGCATGCGCGGCGGTGACGACCGCCACCGCGGCGGCCTCGGCGCGCAGGGCGGCGATCCGGCGGCGCAGCGCCGCCTCGACCAGGCCTGCCGCGGCAAGGAACGCAGCATCCTCGGCCCCGCGATCGCCCGAATCCGCCGAATCCCAGGCCGGGTTGAGATCCTCGACGACGGCCGAGAGGCAGAGGGCATCGCCCGGTTCGCCGACCCCGTTGTCGATGGCGTCGATGCGCCGGACCATGCTGCGGTCGAGCGACACCGCGATCGCCGCCGCCATGGCGGCCTCCGCCCCCAGCACCGCACGCACCGCCGCCTCCCCATAGCGACGCCATACGAGGCCGGCCGCGCTGTAGGGCAGGCCATCCTCGCGCACCGGCGCGCCGCGCTGGTGGTGGTCGTAGCGCCCCGCGGCGGGGTCATGGATGGCCCCGACATCCCAGACCAGATCGGCGCCTTCGATCGCGGCGGCGTCCCGCGTGCGCAGCAGGCGATGATCGCCCTCCGGCCCCGCCGCGCGCAGCCCGAGCGCCAGGCGCAGCACCACATAGGCGAAGCAGTCATCGAGATGAAAACTGCCGCCATGGGTGGCGAGGATCGGCCGCCCTGCCAGGTCCGTACTCGTCAAGCGATCACCTCCTCCATCGGCCCGGGAAGGAAGTGGGGCCAAATCGTGCCGCCGGCCAGGATGATCCTGCGGCATCGGCCGGGCCTCCTGCTCATTGTCGCGTCAGGGCCGCTGCGAATCGCGGCAGGCGGGTCCTGCCCCGGGGGTGGTCCGCGGGGAAAGCGCAGTCCTTCCGCGGCCGGGCTCTGGCACGAGGTTTGCAGCGTTTCGTCTCAGCGCAGCGCCACCACCGCGTGGATGCTTTGGTTGGCGTGCCGTTCCGGAACAGCAGCCGGGTGGGCGCGACCGAACCTCGCCTGACCCGGTCAAAGGAGGTCGACCGATGTGTGAGCGCGACGGTTCGTCGATCCTGTCCAGCCTCTCCTCCCTGGCAAGCCCGAGCATCGGCCGACGCGGCGCCATGCGGGCGACCGCGGCCTCCGTGCTGACCATGGCGATGGGCGGCCATGCCCTGGCCCAGCCGCGCGCCAGCAGCCTGAAATCCACGCATGGCACGGGCTTCTGCAACCTCAACCTCTTCCTCGCCCATTCCCTGCAGGCGGCGAAGGAGGACGGCGTCGAGATCCGCTTCGTCAACACCCCGACCTTCGCCGAGCAGGTCACCTTCCTCGGCATGGGCCAGGTGGATCTCGGCCTGATGCCCTACACGAGCTTCGTCGCGCTGTTCAACGCCGGCGCGCCGGTGAAGATCATCGCCGGCGGCGGGGTCGAGGGCTGCGGCATCGTCTCCCGCCCCGGGCTGACGACGCCGGCGAGCCTCAAGGGCAAGACGCTCGGCACCTTCCAGCTCGATACGCTGGAGGTGATGCCCTATGACTACCTGAAGAAGCACGGCATCAGCTTCCGCGACGTCAAGGTCCGCTACATGGGCAACACGCCGGAGGCGGTGGAGGCCTTCAAGGCCGGCGCCATCGACTGGATCTGCACGATCGAGCCCTATGCGACGGCGCTGGTGAACGACGTGAAGGGCGCGACCCTGCTGTCGGACGGGCGCGACATCTACGGGCCCGGTTACACCGACTGCGTGCTCGCCTGCCGCGCCAGCCTGCTCCAGGAGCAGCCCGCCGCGCTGAAGGCCGTGATCAAGGGCATGATGAAGGCCCAGCTCATGGCCGAGACGCAGCAGGAGGAGACGCTGAAGCGCCTCGTCGGCACCTACTACAAGACGTCGATGGAGAATGCGCGCATCGCGATGTCGAAGCAGCCCGCGGTGGTCGATGCGCGCAGCCAGACCGACTTCATCCTCGGCCGTACCGACAGCCTGGTGGAGATGGGCTACATCAAGAACAAGCCTGGCCGCGACGCGATCGACTGGACCATGCTCGAGCAGGTGATCGCCGAGAACAAGGAGCTCTATGGCCAGCTGAAGCACAAGTCCGCCTGAGGCCCGGCGGATGCCGAGCGACCTCGCTGGCGCGGCGGGGACGACGCTGCGGCGGGCCCCCCCCGCCGCGGCGCCCCCCGCGGCCGCGCCGCTCCTGCCGCCCCGCCTGCGCGCGGGCCTTGCCCGCATGGGCTGGACCATGGTCTCGGTCGGCCTGTTCGTCGGAATCTGGGAGCTGTGCTGGCTGACCGGCCTCGCCGACCCGAAGCTGCTGCCGCCGCCGCACATCTTCCTGGCGAACATCCCCGACCAGGCGCGCTTCTTCAACACCGCCACGCGCTGGCAGATCGGCGTCAATCCCGCCGACGGGCCGACCCCCTACGAGGCAGTGGCGATCACCATCGGCGCCACCAGCATGCGCGTCTTCTCCGGCCTGGCGATCGCCGCGGTGCTGTCGATCAGCGTCGGCGTCGCCATCCGCTACTTCGCGCTGTTCGAGAAGCTGACCCTGCCCACCATCACCCTGCTCTCGCCGGTCTCCCCGGTCGCCTGGCTGCCGATCGCGATCTTCATGTTCGGCATCGGCAACGCGCCGGCGATCTTCATGGTGGTGGTGGCGCTGTTCTTCCACATGACCTTGTCGACCATCAGCCAGATCGACAACGTGAACCGCAACTTCATCAATGTGGCGCGCACGATGGGGGCGACCAAGCGGCAGGTCTATGCGCGGGTGATCATCCCGGCGATCCTGCCGCAGATGCTGCTGGTGCTGCGGCTGAACATGTTCGGCGCCTGGATGGTGGTGCTGATCGCCGAGACGACGGGCGTGGGCTTCGGCCTCGGCCAGGTGCTGTCCATGGCGCGCAACACCTTCAACCCCTCGCTGGTGTTCTTCTGCATCGCGATCATCGGCGTGCTCGGCTTCGCGACGGACCTGATCCTGCGGCTGGTCCAGAAGCGGATCCTCTACTGGGTGCCGGAGACGGCGGGGGTGCTGCGTGGACTCTGAACCGATCCGCCCCTTCTCGTCGAAGGATGCCGTGGTCTGCCGCAACGTCGGCAAGGTCTGGAACGCTGGGACGCCGCGAGCGCATGAGGCGTTGCGCGAGATCGACCTCGACATCGCGCCGGGGGAGTTCGTGGTGCTGCTGGGGCCGTCCGGATGCGGCAAGTCGACGCTGCTCTACCTGATCGCCGGCCTCGAGGACGCGACCAGCGGCGAGATCTGGTCGTTCCGCGACGCGGTGGAGCGCCCCTCCCCCGACCGCAGCCTGATCTTCCAGGAGACCTCGCTCTTCCCCTGGCTGACGGTCTGGCAGAACGTGTCCTTCGGCCTCTCGATCCGCGGCGCGCCGGAGGCGGAGCGGCGGGCGGTGGCGAAGGAGGCGCTGGCCCGCGTCGGCCTCGCGGAGGCCATGGACAAGCGCCCGGACGAGCTTTCGGGCGGCATGCGCCAGCGCGTGGCCGTCGCCCGCGCGCTGGCGATGCGCCCGAAGGTGCTGTTGATGGACGAGCCCTTCGCCGCGCTCGACGTGCAGACTCGCGCCAAGATGCAGCATTTCCTGCTGGATGTCTGGCGCGACAGCGGGGCGTCCGTGCTGTTCGTCACGCACTCGATCGACGAGGCGGTGGCGCTGGCCGACCGGGTCGTGGTCTTCACCGCGCGGCCGGGGCGGATCAAGTCCATCGTCCCGATCGACCTGGAGCGGCCGCGCGACCTGTTCTCGGCCGAGGCCGAGCGCCTGCGCCGCGCCCTGACCGAGGAACTGCGCAGCGAGGTGGACCGCGCCTTCGCCGAGCAGGAAGCCCTCGCCAGTTCCTGAACCGACACGCTGGAGGAAATCCGACATGGCCGCGACCCTGGTCCGCAGCCGCGCGCTGGTGGCGCGCACCCTCTCCCGCACCGAGTGGGAGCAGATCGACGACGGCACCGTGCTGGTCGAGGACGGCATCATCGCCGCCATCGGCACCTATGCCGACCTGTCGCGCAAGCACCCGAACCTGCCCGTGATCGGCACCGGCCGGGAGATCATGCTTCCGGGCTTCGTGAACGGCCACCACCATGTCGGGCTGACGCCGGTGCAGCTCGGCTCGCCCGACATGCCGCTCGAGCTCTGGTTCGTCACGCGCATGGTGGCGCGCAACCTCAACCTCTATCTCGACACGCTCTACTCGGCCTTCGAGATGATCGCGTCCGGCATCACCACCGTGCAGCACATCCATGGCTGGCTGCCGGGGAAGCTGAACGACGTCGATGCCCGCGCCGACGAGGTGATCCGCGCCTACGAGGATGTGGGCATGCGCGTCTCCTACTGCTTCGCCGTGCGCGACCAGAACCGCCTCGTCTACCAGGCGGACCAGGAATTCGTCGCGAGCCTGCCGCGCGAGCTGCAGGACCCGATGAAGCGCTGGTTCGAGCGCTTCCAGCTCAGCCTCGAGGATTATCTCGACCTCTTCCGGAGCCTGCATGCGCGGCACCAGGCGAAGTCCCGGGTGAAGATCCAGCTCGCGCCGGCAAACCTGCACTGGTGCTCCGACGCCGCGCTCGGCGCGCTGTCCGACCTCTCGGCCAAGTATGACGCGCCGATGCACATGCATCTGGTGGAGACCGCCTACCAGAAGGAATACGCGAAGCGCCGCGGCGGCGGCACGGCGGTCGAGTACATCGACCGCTTCGGCATGCTCGGTCCGCGGATGACGCTCGGCCATGGTGTCTGGCTGAACGAGAAGGACATCGAGCGGCTGGCGGAGACGAAGAGCTGCATCTGCCACAACTGCTCCTCCAATTTCCGCCTGCGCTCCGGGGTCGCCGCGCTCAACCGCTTCGAGGCGGTCGGCATCAACACCGCGATCGGCCTCGACGAGGCCGGGGTGAATGACGACCGCGACATGCTCCAGGAGATGCGGCTGGTGCTGCGCGCCCACCGCGTCCCCGGCATGGGCGAGGACGAGGTGCCGCGCATGGCCCAGGTGCTGCGCATGGCGACGGTCGGCGGCGCCCGCACCACGCCCTTCGGCGAGACGCTCGGCACGATCGAGGTCGGCAAGGGCGCGGACCTGTCGCTGATCGACTGGGAGAGCGTAGCCTACCCCTTCCTCGACCCGCTGACCCCGCTGCTGGACGCGGTGATCCAGCGCGCCAAGGCGAGCGCGGTGAAGACCGTGATGTGCGACGGGGAGGTGATCTACCGCGACGGCGCCTTCACCAAGGTCGACCGCACCGCCGCGCTGAAGGCGCTGCACGACGACATGGCGCGCGCGCTGTCGGAGGATGAGGTGGAGCGGCGGCACCTGTCGAAGGCGCTGCTGCCGCATGCGCAGCGCTTCTACGCCGACTACATCGACCCGAGCCGGCACGAGCCGTTCTACCGGCCGTCCTCGCGGGTCTGAGGGCCCGGGCCTGGCGGGGGAAGAGGCATCCTCCTCCCCCGTCGCCTCACTCCGCCGCCATCTTCTGCGCCGGCGCGCCCCAGGATTTCAGCACCGGCAGCACCTCCTTCGCGAACAGCCGGAGCCCCCGCTCGGAGACCTCCATCGGCGTGCCGCCGAAGCGGAAGGCGACGTTCAGCTCGAACTCGCCGAGCAGCTGCCGTCGCGCCTCGAGCCCGCGCAGGATCTTGTCCGGGGTGCCCCAGCTGGCCGCCTGCATGAAGCCCTTGATCGCGCCCTCGATGCCGCCGGCCTTGCGCGCCAGGTCGGCCTTCTGCTGGTAGCTGTCGTAGCCCTTCACATGCTTGAAGTGCTCGCCCAGGAACTCGTAGTGGTAGAAGTTGCTCTCGACGAACTTGCCCTGGTAGCGCAGCGCCTCCTCCTCGCAGGCGGCGTCGTTCTCGCCGCAGATCACGAACTCGGTCATCATCAGCGTCGGCTGCTCGGTGCCGTGGTACTTGCGGTGCAGCTCCCGCCCGCGCTCGATCACCGGCAGGCGCATCTCCCACGGACGGTCGGCGAACATCACCATATGCGCGCCGATCTTGGCGGCCGAATTCACCGAATCCTCGCTCGAAGCAACGGCGTAGATGCGCCCATCGAAGCTGCGCTGCGGTCGCGGGCGAAGCTCGACCCGGGGCTGCCTGTAGTGCTTGCCGTTGCCCTCGATATAGCCGGTCTTGAGGGCGTTGATGATCATCGGCGCCGCCTCGTCGAATCGCTCGCGCGATTCGTCCATGCTGAGGCGGAAGGCGTCGAATTCGCGCTTCGCCAGGCCGCGCCCCATGCCGAAGCGGAAGCGTCCCTTGCTGAGCAGGTCGAGCACGGCGGCGTTCTCGGCGACGCGCAGCGGGTCGTGCCAGGGCAGGATGACGGCCGCGGTGCCGACATCGACATGCGGGCACAGCGCCGTCAGGTAGGACATCAGCTGGATGTTGTCGGGCACGAAGGAGTAGTCGTTGAAATGGTGCTCTGCCGACCACAGGCAGTCGAAGCCGAGATCGGCGGCGGTCCGCGCCAGGCGGATCTCCTCGTCCCATACGCGCTGATCGGTGCAGTCCTCCCAGCCATAGCTGGCGAAGACCATCATCATGCCGACATCCATGGCGTTTCTCCCTGGCCTGTTGGCGGGAGGCTACAAGGCCACCCCCGCCCCATCAACCGCCCGGGCGCCTACTGGGCGATGTAGCCGCCGTCGATCACCAGCTCCGTCCCCGTCACGAAGGACGCCTCGTCCGAGGCCAGGAACAGCACGCCATAGGCGACCTCGATCGGCTCGCCGAGGCGGCGCAGCGGCGTCTGCGGGATCTTCGCCGCCCGGCCGCCCGCATTGGTGCCGCCCAGCATGGCCGGCATGTAGCCGGGATGGACCGAATTCACCCGGACGCCTCGCGGCCCCCAGCGCACCGCCGCCGACTTGGTCAGCAGCCGCACCGCGCCCTTGGAGGCCGCATAGCCGGGATGCCCCTCCCCGCTGCCGACGAAGCCCATGATCGAGGAGATGTTGACGATGGAGCCCCGCCCCGCGGCGGCCATCACCTCGGCGGCGAGGGTGGTGCCGAGGAAGACGCCGGTACCGTTGATCGCCATCAGCCGCTCCCACCCCGCCAGCGACAGGTCGTCGCCAACGGCGCTGCCGCTGATGCCCGCATTGTTCACCAGGATGTCGAGGCGGCCATAGGCGGCGAGGGTGCGCGCGATCAGCGCCCGCCAATCCGCCTCCGCGGCGACATCGGCGCGGACGAACATCGCCCGCCCCTGGCCCGCCTCGATATCGGCGGCCACGGCCTGCCCCTGCTCCGCCAGGAGGTCGGCGATGACCACCGTGGCGCCCTCGCGAGCGAAGAGGCGCGCCTCGGCCTCGCCCATGCCATGGGCGCCGCCCGTGATGATGGCGACCTTGTCCCTGAGCCGCATGGCCGTCTCCCCCTTCCTGGTTCCCGCGATCTTCCGGCGCCCCCCGGGCCGGGACAAGTGCCTCCGCCGGGGCAGCCCATTGATCTTCCGGCCCGGCCGGGGTGTGATGGCACCGCCAGCGCGACCCCCGAGGATCGCCGACGCTTCGAGGAGAAACGGCCATGAACGCCGAGAGCCCGCCCGACAACAAGTGGATCGGCCAGAACACCATCCGCCCCGATGGGCAGGAGAAGGTCACGGGCCGCGCCGCCTACGCCGCCGACACCACCATGCCCGGCATGACCTGGGGCAAGGTGCTGCGCAGCCCGCACGCCCATGCCGTGATCAAGTCCATCGACACCTCGAAGGCCGAGGCGCTGCCCGGGGTGAAGGCGGTCGTCACGGCCAAGGACTTGGTCGAGTTTCCGGTCGACAAGGCCGTCCCCCTCGGCATCCAGGATCTGCGGTGGATGTCGCGCAACGTGATGGCGCGCGAGAAGGCCCTGTTCCATGGCCACCCGGTCGCCGCCGTCGCGGCCATCAGCCAGGAGGTCGCGGCCGAGGCCTGCAAGCTGATCGCGGTCGAATACGAGGTCCTGCCCTGGGCGATCGAGATCGACGACGCCATCAAGCCGGACGCGCCGATCCTGCACGATTTCCTCCAGCGCGACGGCAAGCCCTCCAACATCGCCGGCACGCTCGAGCACAAGCTCGGCGACGTCGCGCAGGGCTTCGCCGAGGCCGAGGTGATCGTCGAGCGCAGCTTCACCACGCGCCCCGTGCACCAGGGCTATATCGAGCCGCATGCGTGCCTCGTCAGCGTGGTGGACGGCAAGGCGACCGTGTGGTCCTCCAGCCAGGGCCAGTTCATGGTCCGCGCCATGTGCTCGCTGCTGACCGGGCTGCCGCAGAACGACATCCGCGCCATCCCGGCCGAGATCGGCGGCGGCTTCGGCGGCAAGACCATCGTCTACCTCGAGCCCGTCGCGCTGATGCTGGCCAAGAAGTCCGGCCGGCCGGTGAAGATGGTGATGAGCCGCGAGGAGGTGATGCGCGCCTCGGGCCCGACCTCGGGCAGCAAGAGCACGGTCAAGATCGGCGCGAAGAAGGACGGCACCATCGTCGCCGCCCAGGGCACCTTCTGGCTGCAGGCCGGCGCCTTCCCCGGCTCGCCGATCCGCGGCGCGGCCGGCTGCGCCTTCGCGCCCTACAACATCCCGAACGTGCATTCCTTCGGCTATGACGTGGTCTCCAATCGCTCGAAGGTAGCGGCCTATCGCGCGCCGGGCGCGCCGATCGGCTGCTATGCCGTCGAATGCGTGCTCGACGAGTTGGCCGGGCAGCTCGGCATGGATCCGCTGGCGCTGCGCCTGAAGAATGCGGCCCGGGAAGGGACCAAGGCGGCGCACGGCCCGGTCTTCCCGCGCATCGGCTATGTCGAGACCATCGAGGCCGCGATGGCGCACGAGCATAGCAAGACCCCGCTCGCGAAGGCGTCGCCGGACGGCAAGCGGCGCGGCCGCGGCGTCGCCTCGGGCTTCTGGTTCAACGCCGGCGGCGAGAGCTCGTCCCAGGTCAACATCAACGAGGATGGCACGGTGGTGGTCATCACCGGCCATCCCGATATCGGCGGCAGCCGGGCGTCCACCGCCAACATCACCGCCGAGCTGCTCGGCATCGACTACCGCAAGGTGTCGGTGCTGATCGGCGACACCTCGGTGATCGGCTTCTCCAACCTGACGGGCGGCAGCCGCGTCACCTACGCCTCGGCGATGGTGGTCACCCAGTCCACCCAGACGGTGATCAAGCAGCTCTGCGAGCGGGCGGCCAAGATCTGGAAGATCGACCCGGAGGCGGTCACCTGGGCGAATGGCGAGGCGCGGCCCGCGGGCGAGAACGCCGGCAAGTTCCCGCCGCTGACGCTCGCGCAGATCGCCGCGCGCGCCACCGAGACCGGCGGGCCGATCGGCGCGGGCGTGCAGCTCAACACGACGGGCGCCGAGGGCGGCTTCGCCACGCATGTCTGCGACGTCGAGGTGGATGTCGACACCGGCATCGTGCGAATCCTGCGCTACACCTCGTTCCAGGATGTCGGCCGGGCCATTCACCCGGCCTACGTCGAGGGCCAGATGCAGGGCGGCGCCGCGCAGGGCATCGGCTGGGCGCTGTCGGAGGAATACATCTACGACAGGCAGGGCCGGGTCGATAATCCCGGCTTCCTCGACTACCGCATGCCGGTCTGCTCCGACCTTCCGATGCTCGATTGCGTGATCCTGGAGATCCCGAACCCGAAGCATCCGCAGGGCGTGCGTGGCGTGGGCGAGGTGCCGCTGGTCCCGCCGCTCGCCGCGGTCGCGAACGCGATCCACGACGCGCTCGGCAAGCGCTTCTACGCGTTGCCGATGTCGCCGCCGCGCGTGCTCGAAGTGCTGGACGCGGGCTGAGGCGTCGCCGGGGGGAAGGCACGGGTCTTCCCCCCACCCCCGCCATCATCGCCTCGCGGTGCCGGCCAGTGGCGGCACCGGGTCGGCCGGCGTCTCCTCTCCCTCCCCTTCGACCTACTTCGCGGCGCGGCCCGGCATGTGGCCCAGCCCGCCCTCATACTTCTCCGCCGCCTCCGGCGGCAGGAAGGCCTCCTCGAGCGCGCGGATCCGATCGAAGCCGGCGAAGATGTGGGTATTGCCGAAGGGATGCGCCTTCAGCCGCGCATCGAGCGCCGCCTCCTCCATCGGCCCCTTCTCGCGCAGCGCCATCGCCAGATCGTGCATCGCCAGCAGCGCGGTCCGCATCAGCGCGCCGGGCAGTATGGAGACGGCGATGCCGAGGCGCGCCATGGTGTCGCGGTCCATGCGGGGCGAGATGCCGGTCATGTTGTAGAAGACCGGTCCCTTTACCTCGCGGCAGATCCGATCGATCTCCGCCAGCTCCTTCGGACCTTCGACGAAGGCCAAGTCAGCGCCGGAGTCGAGGAAGGCGTTGGCGCGCCAGATCGCCTCCTCCAGGCTGCCGCCATGCGCGCCGCGCGCATCCGTGCGGGCGATGAGCACCAGGTCGGGCTCGACCGAATCGCGCGTCACGGCAGCGGCGCGGATCTTGCGGACCGCCTCCTCCCGCCCGATCACCTCCCGGCCCGCGACATGGCCGCAGCGCTTGGGCGCCACCTGGTCCTCGAGATGCATCCCCGCGACGCCGGCACGAGCGTATTCCTCGACCGTGCGGACGACGTTGATGGCGTTGCCGAAGCCCGTATCGGCATCGGCGATCACCGGGATCCGCACCGCGGCGGCGATGCGGCGCGCATTCTCCGCCATCTCCGTCAGGGTCATCAGCCCGGCATCCGGCAGACCGGTGACCGAGAGCGAGGATCCGTAGCCCGACATGTAGGCTGCCTCGAAGCCCGCATGCTCGATCACACGGGCGGACATGGCGTTGAAGCAGCCGGGCACGATCAGCGGCGCTTGGTCGCGGATCAGGGCGCGCAGGCGCCGGCCGGGCCGTTCGACCGGCAGTTTCTCTCCCAGGCGCATCGGGCGTGTCCCCTTTCCGATCATGCCGCGGGATGGGAGCATGGCGCGGCACCCCCCTCAAGCGGGGCGCGGGAGAGGAGCGGAACGCAATGGCCACCTACCTGATCTGCCACGGCGCATGGTCCGGCGGCTGGAGCTGGCGCAAGGTGACCCCGCTGCTGCGCGCAGCCGGCCACGATGTGTTCACGCCGACCTATACGGGCCTCGGCGACCGTGCCCATCTCGCCCATCCGCTGGTGGATCTCGGGACGCACATCGAGGACATCCTCGCGGTCATCGAATGTGAGACGCTGCAGGACATCCGCCTGGTCGGCCACAGCTATGGCGGGATGGTCGCGACCGGCGTGGCGGACCGCGTACCGGACCGGGTTCGGCACCTGATCTACCTGGACGCCTTCGTGCCGGAGGATGGGCAATCCCTCTCCGATCTCGTCGGCAGCGCCCCGCCGGCCGAGCCCCTGGCCGGATGGCTGATCCCGCCCAACCCGCCAGCCGCCGACGTGACGCCGGAGGATCTGGCCTGGACCGCGCCGCGCCGGCGGCACCAGCCGGCGCGCTGCTTCCAGCAGAAGCTCCGGCTGACCGGAGCTGCGCCGCCACCCTTCCGCCGGACCTACATCCATTGCACGAAGAAGGACGGCCCCGACGTGTTCCTGCCCTTCGCCGACCGGATCCGCCGCGATCCCGGCTGGGGCTTCCGCGCGATGGAGGCGAGCCACAGCCCGAACATCACGGCGCCGGAAAGCCTCGCGGCCCTGCTGATCGAGTGCGCCTGACGCGGAGGATGCGATGATGGACGAGTTCGACCGAGCGCAGCAGGAATTCCAGGCCGCCCAACAGCTCCGGCGCCTGGCCGCGGACTGGCTCCGTACCTTCGAGGCCGCCCTCCAGGCCCGCGACGCCACGGGCATCGCCGCCCTGTTCCACGCGGAATCGCATTGGCGCGACGTGCTCGCCTTCACCTGGCACGTCACGCCGATGGCCGGGGGCGAGCAGATCGCCGGGCGCCTCGCCGCGGCCCAGGCGGGCACCGCCGCGCGAGGCTTCCACCTGCCGCCCGGCCGCAAGCCGCCGCGCCAGGTCACGCGCCTCGGCATCGAGAGCATCGAGGCGATCTTCGAATTCGCCACGTCCATCGGACGCGGCGCCGGCATCGTCCGCCTGTCGCCCGGGACGGATGGCACGATGCGGGCATGGCTGCTCTCGACGACCCTGCAGTCGCTGACGGGCCATGAGGAGAGGGTCGGGCCGAACCGGCCGACCGGCGCCGCCTATTCGCGCAATTTCGGCGGCGACAACTGGGCGGATGCGCGCCGCAAGGCGCAGGCCTATGCGGACCGGGAGCCGACGGTCCTCGTCATCGGCGCCGCCCAGGCCGGCCTCTCGGTCGCCGCGCGGCTCAACCAGCTCGGCGTCGACACGCTGGTCGTCGAGAAATGGCCGCGCATCGGGGATAGCTGGCGCCGGCGCTACCACAGCCTGGCGCTGCACAACTCGATCCACATCAACCACCTGCCCTACATGGAATTCCCGCCGACCTGGCCGACCTACATCCCGAAGGACATGCTCGGGAACTGGTTCGAGTTCTATGCCGATGCGATGGAGATCAACTGCTGGACGGACACCGAGTTCGTGCACGGCGCCTGGGACGAGGCGGCGCAACGCTGGACCGCCCGGCTCAGGCGCGGCGACGGGACGGAGCGCACCGTCCACCCGCGGCACCTGGTCTTCGCCAACGGCGTCAGCTCCTATCCGCTGATCCCCGATCTCCCGGGCCTGGCGGAGTTCCAGGGCAGGATCCTGCACTCGGAGGGCTTCGACAGCGGCGCGGGCTGGGAAGGCAAGCGGGCGCTCATCCTCGGCACCGGCAGCAGCGCCAACGACATCGCGCTCGACCTGCACAGCCATGGCGTGGCGACGACGCTGATCCAGCGCGGCTCGACCACAGTCGTGTCGATCAACCCGAGCGCGCGGCTGAACGAGGCGATCTTCGACGAGGGCGGACCGCTCGAGGATTGCGACCTGATCGTCGCCTCGGCGCCGCCGCCGCTGGTCGTCAAGGGCTACAAGGCCGTCGTGCGGCGCATGCACGAACTCGACCGGGAGATGATCGAGGGGCTGAAGCGCATCGGCTTCCGCCACGATTTCGGCGAGGACGAGACCGGGCACCAGATGAAGTATTTCCGGCGCGGCGGCGGCTACAACCTCGACGCCGGCAGCTCGAACCTGATGATCAAGGGCGAGATCGGGCTGCTGCCATACGACCGGATCGAACGCTTCTGCGCCGGCGGGGCGATGCTGAAGGACGGCACGGTCGTCCCGGCCGACCTGCTCATCCTGGCCACCGGCTACTACCCGCAGAAGGAGCTGGTGCGCCGCGCCCTCGGCGAGGCCATGGCGGAGCGGATCGGGCCGGTCTGGGGCATCGGCCCGGATGGCGAGCTGAACAACATGTTCAAGCGCACGCCGCAGCAGGGGGCGTGGTTCATCGCAGGCGGGCTGGCGCAGTGCCGCATCAACTCGAAATTCCTGGCGCTGCAGATCAAGGCGATGGAGCTCGGGATCCTCGGGCCGCTGTAGCGGGGGCATGGGCGAAGGTGGGGGGATGGTGGATCCCCGGTGGAGGGGTCGGCGAGGGGGACGCTGTCCCCCTCGACCCCCTGCCAGGAACCTCAGGTTCCTGGACCTCCGATTCCTTGGCCTTCGGAGGGGCAAGGGGCTAGCCTAGCCAGGGAGCTAGCCAGGACCCGCTTCCATGGCCGACAGCATCACCGTCCCCGTCTTCGAGGCGAAGAACCGCCTCTCCGCCCTGCTGGCCGAGGTGGCGAAGGGCACCGAGGTGGTCATCACCAACCGCGGCATCCCGGTGGCGCGCCTCGTCCCCGCCAACGCGGAGGCCGAACGGCGGGAACGCGCGCGGCGTGCGGTGGAGGGCATCAAGCAGCTCGGGGCAGGGCTCAGCCTCGGCGGGCTGAAGATCAAGGACCTGATCGAGGAAGGCCGCCGGTGACCTTGGTGCTGGACGGCTCCGCCGCCCTTGCCTGGTGCTTCGCGGACGAGCGGACGCCACCCCTGATGGCGCTGCTGGACCGCGTCGGCGAGGCGGGGGCGGAGGCGCCCACGCTCTGGCCGCTGGAGGTGACGAACGGCCTGCTCATGGCGCAGCGGCGCAAGCGCCTGAGCGCGGATGAGCGGGACGCGATGATCGGCTTCCTGCGCGACCTTCCGGTGGCGCTGGACCATGCCTCGGCGGCGCAGGCCTGGGGGGCGACGGCCCTGCTGGCGGAACGCCACCGGCTGACGCTGTACGACGCCACCTACCTGGAACTGGCGCTGCGGCGCGACCTGCCGCTGGCGACGCTGGACACGGCGCTGCGCAAGGCGGCGGTGCAGGCGGGGGTGACGGTGCTGCCGGCGGAGGAGTAAGTGGCTGGCGAGAGGCGGCAATTGTCCTTGCATCTCAGCTACGTCTTTGCTTTGTCAATCACGAAAGATGCGGTCAGACAACTGGTACAGGCCAAACAATGTTACTGACACTAAATGCCAGATTGTGAAGAGACAGAAGATCGCTACTACATAGCGGATTGGAAGGCGCCATGCGATCGCAACGGATTGCGCGGCAGGTTCGGCGACCGAATTGACAAATGATATCGTTATCGTGATGAATATGGAAAGTGCCGTCAAGTAGGCAAATAGAAACGTCAACATCTTGCGCCTAGTTAGTTCAACGTCAACCCAAGCTCCTTGAAGCAGAGTTCTCACTTTCGGCGTTGGCTCTGGCAAAAGAACATCAAATCCCTTCCGGTCAAAGGCTACTATGGCTGCTAAAGCCGCGATGTAAAATCCCGGCAGATTCAATATCATCGAGCCAATTTGATGAAGTAATCCATTCACCATGAAGATTTGTGGCTGCTTTTCCCATACAGACAAGATCACAATGCTTGCAAGCGATGCGAATGAAGGGTACCAGAGGTCGATCCAGAGCTTACCTGGAGCTCGGATCGTGAGATAGCTAAACGGTCTGAGTATCTGGTACGCGATCAAGGTTCGGAGCTTTCGTGAGGTTGAAGCTGTCGTTATGCAATCTTGGTTCGCCATCCGCGCGTTCGCCGTTCAGCAACGCAAGCATGGGGAAGAAAATCTCTTTATCTAACGCCTGCGCTGACAGCCTCTTTAGCTCCGAGAATGGACCGATCCGAACTTTCTTTGTGAATGCATCTCCGATGACATTTTCTGTCACTGGATCGATATCGACCGAGTGTGGCATTTTATCTGTGCTCGTAAATGCAACTCTTATTTGTTCATATTTATTGTCGCGAGCCAATCGAGCGCTTTCTGCAAGTGATTCAAAAGGATGATCTTTCCAGTTTGTTTTCGACTGTAGTTTCACGATCTGCTTTCTACTGCGCACATATTTGCCTTCACCAACACCGTCACTGCCATCGCTCAATATTTTCGTCAGTTGTATTCCATTTAGCCGTCCACTCTTTAAATCTTCGCGAAAACTATCTGATATGTGGCCTTGCAATTCCACTTGACTACTATATCGAAGCTTCTTCGTGCGGCCTGACGCATCAGCCTCGCCACTGGGAACTGCGTATGAGAAGGCTTTCGGATCGGCTTGGCCAATCTTTCGAAAAAGAAAATTGAGGAACGCCTCCGTCGTAGCACGATTTAGAGCGTCACCAATCTCTAACACTGCGAAGTATCGATGCATTTTGTCTGGCTGTGGCTGCAAAGAAATTGCTAAATGTGCAGTTTCTTGTTTCCCTTCATTTTCAAGCATTTCAATGATGCGCTCTTTATTGGTTTTCAGATCGGCGAAGGCCTCATCAGGTAGGTTTCCAGTAGTACAACTCAGAAGTAAAAGTGCTGCCGATCGATCGCTAGAGAATACAAGTTCGCGGATGTATATCTTTCGTGTGTTTCTATTCCTCCAATATGCCGCCTCATCTTTTTTAAAGATCTTTTCTGTGCGCTCAATTAGGTCTAACAAAGATCTTGGGGCGACGAGCGATGGATCGCTCTTTACGATCATGTCGAGCACGAGCAAGTCTCTCGCCGTTGCAGTCCGCAAAATCGCACTCCCCTGAAAATGCCTCTGCGTGATCAAGGTACCCCGGCGTACGATTCATTCGCAACTCTGCAGGTTGACGTGCGCCCATCGGTTTATCGATTGGATTGACAGCCTAAGCTCTCGCCGAACACCTTCGGGCCGCGAGGCTGCTCCCCGCCTCCATCGCCCGCCGCACCTTCACCGCCTCCGCCCCCTCCTCCACCGCCACATCCGCCCACCCCACTGTCGCCCCCTTCGCCACCGCCCGGGTCACCCGCACCCCGTGCGCCAGGCCGATCGGCAGCGCGCCTTCTGCCAGCGAACGCGCCGCGGGCACGCACTTGCCCCAGACCATCGCGCCGCCTTCGCCGTCCAGCACCTCCCCAGGCCGCAGGTCGCGCTTGGCGGTCGCCACCACGTCGCCCCGCCAGGCCTCCGCGCTGCCCGTCGCCTCCCCCCGCAGCGCCGCGCTGGCGACGGAAACGCCGAGCTCCAGCCCGATGAAGTGGTAGGGCCGCCACAGCGCCGCGTAGGCGCCGCTTTCCGGGTCGGTCGCCACCCCGTACTCCGCGAAGCAGCGCCGGATGTAGTCCGTCTCGCCCTCGATCACGGCGTAGACGCCCCAGCGCAGATCGCCCGCCACCGGCCGCCCGTCCCGCTCGAGGGAGGAGATCACCTCCACCACCCCCTTCCGCGCCAGCGCGCCTCCTTCCGCCCGCGGCCGCATCAGGAAGGGCAGGTCCTGCGTGCCACAGGGCGGGAACAGCAGCCCGTCCTCGGGCGGCAGAAGGCCGCTGGCGTTGGCGATCGCCGCCATCTCGATCCCGCTCTTGGTGCCGTCGAGGAAGCTGTTGAACATCTGCGGGTTCATCCCCCCCGCCGCGGCCTGTTCCGGCGTCAGCCCGTAGAAGCCCCAGACCGTCTCCGGCGTGCTCTCGTGGTAGGCGGGCAGGTACTTCGTGCCCTTGCCGGCCGCGACCACGGGGAAGCCCGCCGCGCGCAGGGTGTCCACCATCTCGCAGACCAGCGCCGGCTGGTCGCCATAGGCCATGGAGTAGACCACCCCCGCCGCCCGCGCCCGCTCCGCGAGCCACGGCCCGGCGAGCACATCGGCCTCCACATTCACCATGACGATGTGCTTGCGGTGTTCGATCGCCGCCAGCGCGTGCCGGATCCCGGCCGAGGGGTGCCCCGTGCACTCCACCACCACCTCGATCCGCGGGTCGGCGATCAGCACCAGCGCATCCTCGGTCAGCCAGGTCCCGCCCGAAGCCAGCGCCGCATCCAGCGACCCCGCCGCGTAGCGTGCCTCCGGCCAGCCGACCCGCGCCAGCGCCTCCCGCGCCCGTGGCAGCGCCAGGTCGGCGATCGCCGCCACCTGCATCCCCGGCGTGCGCGGCACGGCGGCGAGGAACATGGACCCGAACTTCCCCGCCCCGATCAGCCCGACCGTCACCGGCTTCCCCGCGGCCTCGCGTGCGGACAACAGGCGATGCAGGTTCATCGGTCTCGCTCCCTCGATCGGTCGTCCCGGATTACCGGCAATCCGGCCCCGCCGACAGGGACGCCGGACCGTCACCGCGGCCCGTCCCGGCCCGAAGCAGGGGCTCCACGCAAGGGGTCGGGACATGACGCTGGTCGAGGTGTTGCCCTGGTTGGCTGCCCTGGGTCTTGTCGGGACGATGGCCGCGCTGGCCAGGCGTCCGGACGGCCCCGTCTCGATGGATGCCTGGCGCATCCCCGCCGGCCTTGGCCTCGCCTTCCTCGCCTGGTCGCTGGCCGCGATCGCCATCGAGGGCCCGACCGGCTTCTGGCCCGAGCACACGCGCAACCTCTGGGGCAACCAGATCTGGTTCGACCTGCTGCTCGCCGCCGGCACCGCCTTCTCCCTGCTGCTGCCCCGCGCCCGCGCCGCCGGCATGAACCCCTGGCCTTGGCTGGTGCTGATCCTGTGCAGCGGCAGCATCGGGCTGCTGGCCGCCCTCGCCCGGCTGCTGTGGCTGGAGGCGCGCCGCTCCGCCGCTTGACGCGCCGCCCGCCCGCCCGAAGGCTGGTCCCGCGAGAAGGGGGACGAGCCGTCATGCGGGTGGGTGTCATCGGCCTCGGGGCCATGGGCATGGGCGCCGCCCTCAGCCTGCTGAAGGCGGAGGGGATCGAGGTCGCGGGCTGCGACCCGCGCAACAGCGCCTGCGACGAGTTCGTGGCGCAGGGCGGCCGCGCCGTCACCCGCGCCGCCGACCTGCCCGCCGGCACCGAGGCCGCGCTGGTCCTCGTGGTGAACGCGAAGCAGGTCGAGGCCGCGGTCTTCGGCCCCGATGGCTGCGCCCCGCGCCTGGCCCCCGGCGCCGTGCTGATCGTCTCCGCCACCATGGCCCCGGACGAGGCCCGCGCGCTGGCCGCCCAGGCGGAGGCCCACGGCCTGCTCTACCTCGACGCCCCCGTCTCCGGCGGCGCCGCCGGCGCCCGGGCCGGCGCTCTGACGGTGATGGCCTCGGGGTCCGAGGCCGCCTTCGCCAGGGCGAAGCCCGTGCTGGATGCGACCGCCAGGAAGGTCTGGAACCTCGGCACGGAGCCCGGCCTCGGCATGACCATGAAGGTCGTCCACCAGCTCCTCGCCGGCGTTCACATCGCCGTGGCGGCGGAGGCGATGGCCCTCGGCATCAAGGCCGGGCTCGAGCCCCGCACCCTCTACGAGGTCGTCACCTCCGCCGCCGGCAATTCCTGGATGTTCGAGAACCGCATGCCGCACATCCTGGACGCCGACGAGACGCCCCGCTCCGCCGTCGACATCTTCGTCAAGGATCTCGGCCTGGTCGGCGACCTGGCCCGCGCCGCGTCCTTTCCCGCGCCGCTCGCCGCCCAGGCGCATCAGCTCTTCGTGGCCGCGCGCGCCCTGGGTCATGGCGGGGTGGACGACGCCTTCGTCATCCGTACCTACCAGGCCCTCACCGGCATTCCCCTGCCCGACAAGCCATGAACGAACCGGGTACTTGACCCCAGAGTTCTTAATATGTTCCTATCGGGGTCATGACCTACGCCCCGACCGCCGAGGACGCGTCCCTCCTCATCCCCGCCCGTCCCCGCCGCGCCGCCGCCACGGCGCGCTCGCCCTGGAGCTGGCGCCCCGCTTTGCGCGAGGCGAGCCTCGCCGGCTTCACGACCCTTGCCGCGAGCTGGGCCCTCGCCGAACTGGCCTTCGCCCTCTTCGGCTGAAGAGCGGCCGCGCACCTCCAGCGTCCGGACCACCGTCACGGGGCCCCGGCGGCCCGTGGCGCTCGATGGAGGCTTCGGATCGGGAGACCCGCCGCCTCGCGGCAGCACCCCCGCGCCCTGGCCGGATCGCAGGGCGCCGCCCGACCCATCGCAGGCCTCGCGCGTGACCGGCGCCCTGCGGCGCGGCAAGCGCTCAGACCCGGCCGATCAGCCCCGCCGCCATGACGGCAAGCCGGTCGCCCAGGCCGCGCCCCGGAGGCACCTCGGCCCTGCGGGCGAGCCGCGGCAGGTCGCGCGCCGCCAGCACCAGCGGCAGGGCGGCGGCCAGGGCCCTCCGCGGCAGCCCCGGCCCCGACGCCGTGGCAGTCTGGCGCAGCGCCTGGCGCGCCCGGTCCAGCCGCGGCAGGGCCAGGCCGG
>CAZMCV010000027.1:0-31648 GCA_964564645.1 uncultured Acetobacteraceae bacterium | reverse complement strand
AGCGCATCGGCCAGCCGCGCCATGCGCGCATCGTCGCGGCAGACATGCAGGATCGCCGCGCCGGTCTCCGCCCGCCGGCGGGCGAGCAGCAGGGCATCGAAGCCTTCCGGCACGCCATGCACCGTCACCCCGCGCATCGCGGCGGGCGCGGCGGCCTCCTGCGGGGCGTCGGTCATGTCTGGCGGGCGCCGGGGGGGATGCCGGCGCCGGAGGCGCCGCATTCCTCGACCATCCGCGCCAGCAGCGGGCTGCCGCATTCGGGCGGCACGGGGCGGCGGCCGGAGAGCCAGTCGGCCAGGTCGACATCCGGGAATTCCAGCACCGCCTCGAGCGCGTCCAGCTCCTCGGCGGAGAGGCGGGCGATGTGGCGCGCGACGAAGCCGCCGACCATCAGGTCGGCCTCCTTCGTGCCCCGGTGATGGGCGCGGAACAGCAGGCGGCGGCGGCGGGGATCGAGTTCGTCGGCGGGGGGCATGTCGCGGTGGTGTCTGGCCGCTGGCATATAGGGGCCCATGGGAATCCTGTCAGCCGGACGCGTCGCGCGCGCAAAGGGTTGCCGGTGAGCCGGCTGCCCGGGCGCGGGTTGATGGAGGAGCTGATCCCCGCCCCCGCGGCGCCGCGCCCGGGGGCGGCGGCAGAGGGCGATGCCGTGGTGGCCGCCCTCGGCGCCCTCCTCGCCCCGCTCGCGACGCTGCCGGATCTCGGCCCCATCATCGCGGGGCGGCTGAAGGAGGCGATCGGCGGCGACCGGGTCCTCGACCTGCTGTTCCACCTGCCCGAGCGCTACGCGCGGCGCCTGACGGTGGCCCGCCCCTCCGCGGCGCCGCCCGATGCCGATGTGATCCTGGCCGCGACGGTCGAGGGCCTGCGCGCCGCGGTGTCCCGCCAGGGCCGCCGCTATGTCGAGGTCCGCGCCCGGGCGGGGGGCGAGCGGCTGGTGCTGCGCTTCATCAACGGCCGGCTCGACTGGCTGCGCACCCTGCTGCCCGAGGGGACGGAGCGCCTCTTCGCCGGCCGGGTGAAGCCCGAGCCCGGCGGGGGCTGGGGCATGATCGGCCCGCTCGCGGCGACCGGGCCGGAGGGGCTGGCGGAAACCGAGCCGGTCTGGCCGCTGGTGCGGAACCTGCGCGGCCCGCAGGTCGCGCGGGCGATGGCCTCGGCGCTCGAGCGGATGCCGGAGGATCTTGCGGAATGGCACGACCCGGCGCTGCTGCGCCGCGAGGGGTGGCCCGGCTTCGCCGCCGCGCTCCGTGCCGCGCAGGCGCCGGGGCCGGATTCGCCGGTGCGGGCGGCGCGCCGGCGGCTCGCCTATGACGAGGTGCTGGCCGGGCAGCTGGCGCTGGCGCTGGTGCGCAACCGCGTCCGGCTGCGCCCCGGGCGGGCGCTGCTCGGCGATGGGCGGTTGCGGGACCAGGCGCTGGCCGCCTTCGGCCATCCCCTCACCCCGTCCCAGGCCCAGGCGCTGGCCGAGATCGATGCCGACCTCGCCGCGCCGCACCGCATGCTGCGGCTGCTGCAGGGCGATGTCGGCTCGGGCAAGACGCTGGTCGCGGTGCTGGCCATGCTGCGCGCGGTCGAGTCCGGGGCCCAGGCCGCGCTGATGGCGCCGACCGAGATCCTGGCGCGCCAGCATGTCCGCACCCTCGACCGGCTGTGCACCCCGGCCGGGATCCGGGTGGAGCTGCTGGCCGGCAGCGTGAAGGGGGCGCAGCGGAAGCGGGTGCTGGGCGGGCTGGCCAGCGGCGCCGTCGCGATCGCCGTCGGCACCCATGCGCTGTTCCAGGAAGGGGTGGCGTTCCGCGACCTGGGGCTGGCGGTGGTCGACGAGCAGCACCGCTTCGGCGTGGCGCAGCGCCTCATGCTGGCCGGCAAGGGGCCGCGCGACGATGCGCCGGCGGACATGCTGGTGATGACCGCGACCCCCATCCCCCGCACCTTGCTGCTGACGCAATGGGGCGAGATGGCGGTATCGCGCCTGACGGGGAAGCCCGCCGGGCGGCAGCCGGTGCAGACCACGCTGCACGGCCTGCGCCAGTTCGACCAGGTGGTCGCCGCCATTGCGCGCGCGCTCGAGCGCGGCGCCCGGGTCTACTGGGTCTGCCCGCATGTCGCCGAGAGCGAGACGACCGACATCGCCGCCGCCGAGACCCGCTTCGCCGAGCTGTCCACCCGCTTCGGGGAGAAGGCCGTCGGCCTGGCGCATGGCCGGCTGGACACCGAGCTGCGGGAGGCGGCGCTGCGCCGCTTCGCCGCCGGCGAGACGCGGATCCTGGTGGCGACCACGGTGATCGAGGTCGGCGTCGACGTGCCGGAGGCAACCGTGATGGTGGTCGAGCACGCCGAGCGCTTCGGCCTCGCCCAGCTCCACCAGCTGCGCGGCCGCGTCGGGCGCGGGGCGCAGGCGAGCCACTGCCTGCTGCTCTACGACGAGGGCGAGCTGGGCGAGGCCTCGCGCGAGCGGCTGACCATCCTGCGCGACACCGAGGACGGCTTCGTCATCGCCGATGCCGATTTCCGCCTCCGCGGCGGCGGCGAGGCGCTGGGGACGCGCCAGTCCGGGGCGGAGCTGTTCCGCCTGGCCCTGCCCGAGGGCGACCAGCAGGAGGGGCTGATCGCCATGGCCCACAAGGACGCCACGCTGGCACTCGAGAAGGATCCCGGCCTGTCCGGGCCGCGCGGGCTGGCGCTGCGCCACCTGCTGCACCTGTTCGGGAAGGCGGAGGCGATGGCGACGCTGCAGGCGGGGTAGGACGGTGTTGGCTCAGTGTCCGTCCGGGGGCAGAGCGAGTCATCCGAATCGGTTGTGATTGGCTTCCCTCGGCCGGCGCGGGAAGAAGGATGTCCATCCGGACGCCCGAGAACCGACCGAAATGCGATCGCGGCAAGCTGCGCTCCCCGAGTGATCCGACCGACGAGGGATGGTCGATCTTCGGCCCGCTGATCCCGCCGGCGAAGCGTGGCGGCAACAAGCGGACGATCGGCGCGCGCGCGATGCCGGATGGTCATGGAAGACCTGCGGCGTCGGGACGAGAACCGGACGCTCGGCTGCATCCCCCATGCGCTCTACGTGCTGTTCCGCGAGCAGGCCGGGCGGGAGGCCAGCCCGACGGCCGCGATCATCGACAGCCAGAGCGTGAAGGGCGCGGTAAACGGGGTCCGGCATCGACCCGTCGGGCTACGACGCCGGCAGGAAGATCAACCGCAAGAAGCGGCACGTCCCGGTCGATACCCAAGGCCTGCTGACGCAGGCGATCATCCATGCCGCCGACATCCAGGTCCGCGATGGCGGCGCGCTGCCGATGGGTCCGCTGCTCGGTCTCTACCCCTTGCTGCTGAAGCTCTGCGCCGACAGCGGGTACCAGGGTGCCAGATTCCAGGATGGGCTGCGCGCCACCTGCGGCCAGATCAACCCGGAGATCGTCAGGCGCCCCCACCGGCACCGCTTCGTCGTGCTGCCGAAGCGCGAGATCGTCGAGCGCACCGTCGCCGTCGACGTGTACGTCGACCAATCGCTGCCGACGATTGGCCAGGGATTGGGAATGCCTGAACCGCAGCGCGCCCGCGCAACGCTTGCCTCGGCCGGCCAGGGCCCGCATCCTCCCGGCGATGACCACCATCCATGTGGACGGCGACGCGTGTCCGGTGCGGGAGGAGGTGTTCCGCGTGGCCTCCCGGCTCGGGCTGAAGGTGGTGGTCGTCAGCAATGGCGCGCGGGCCGTCAGGCCCTCCGCGCTGCCCCAGGTGACGACGATCGTCGTGGCCGAAGGCGCGGACGCCGCCGATGACTGGATCGCCGAGCGGATCGGCCCCGGCGATGTCTGCGTGACCGCCGACATCCCCCTCGCGGCCCGCTGCCTGGAACGCGGCGCGCGCGCCGTCTCGCCGCGCGGCCTGCCCTGGACGCGGGACAATATCGGCGGGGCGCTGGCCGGGCGCGAGATCGCGCGGGCAAGGCGCGAGGCGGGCGCGCCGACGGGCGGTCCGCCGCCGCTGACGCGCGAGGACCGGTCGCGCTTCCTCGCCGCGCTGGACGCCACCGTGACGGCCGCCCGCCGCGACCTGGCGGCGCCACCGCCACGCGCCTGGGTGCCGTTCGAATAGCGCAGGCGAAGCGCGCGGCCCGCCGCACCCCGCCCTCACCGCCGTGTGCGGTCATCCAAGGCTTGCGCCGGCCGGGCGGCTGCGGTCAGTTGCGCCATGGCGACAGAAGACGATCCGCGCCCACCGGAATCCGCGGCGATGTTCGTGGTCATTCTCAACGCCGCCGCCTCCGCCGCGGCGCGGGCCGAGATCGTCGCGGGGCTGGAGGGCGTGCGGGACAGCCTGCTGCGCGGGGTCTGGGCCGGTGCCGGAGAGGCGTTGGCGCCCGCGGACCTCGCCGCCCTGCTCGCGGCCCTCGAGGATCCGGCAAGCTGGCTGGGCCATGGCATCGGCGACGGGCGCCCCTATTGGCATTGGTGGGCTCCGCTCGGCGCCGGCTCGGTGTCCGTCCAGCGGCTGACCGCGATGCTGCCGGCCCAGATCCGGGCGACCGCGGCGATGCGGGACGCCGCGACCGCCCTCGCGGGCTGCGCGGAGGAGCTTCGCGGCCTGGCGTCGGCGCGCGGCGCGGCCCGCTTCGCCCTCGCGGCCGGGGCGGAGGATCCCGGCTGAGACGTTCATGAAGGAATGCCCGCCAGCCCCGATGCGGTCGGAGTCTCCGCAAAGATTCCGACCGGTGTTCTGACGCAAGTTCGATGTCTTCGCTTGCCCTGGATGACCGGTGCGCCGGACCGCCCTCCGGCGCGACGCAGGCGCCGCGGTCGTTGCGACGGGGATATCTCAGTGCGCCGGGCTGGGCTCGGCCTCCGGGGCGGCGCCCGCCTCGGCGGGACCCGGGAGGGCCGCCGCGCCCGTCGCCATCTGCGTCGCGCGATCCAGCATCTCCTGGAAGTGGCGGAGCGAGGCGATGTGCAGGAACAGGCATTCCAGCTCGTCCCTCGCCAGCATTTCCGCCACCAGCTCCGGCGGCAGCGCCTTCAGCTTCTCCCGATCGACCGCCATGAAGCCGGTCAGCGAGCGCTTCTCGCCATTGCCCAGCGTGAACTGCGCCTGCATCGGCTGGAGCAGCTTCCACTCGACCAGCCGGTCGCAGAACAGCCGCGTCCGCTGGTGATGCGCCTGGTAGTCCTGCAGGAAGCCGAGGATGCCGCGCAGGAACTGGGTCTGCTCGCCCTCGGCGTCGAACAGCCGCTCGCCGCGGCCCGTCTGGTTGAAGCCCTCGAAGCTCTCGTCGATGTTGAGGGTGAAGGTCGTCCCGGCCTCGTCCTGGGAGAAGATGAAGGGGTAGCGCCGCACGAAGGCGGGCACGTAGCGCGCGCGCCAGCGCCCGTCCGGACCGAGGAACAGGTTCTCATTGGCGCGGAGGCCGAGGATCGCCGCCGGCAGGACCCCCTTGTCGGTGCCGGTGAAGACCACGGGATATTCCGTGGATGCCTGGGCGAACTCGACCGCGGTGAGCGGCACCGAGTTCACCCCGGCGGCATAGCCATAGGCGTCGCCGGCCTTGAGCGACCAGTCCCGGTGGCGCTCCACGGTGACCGGCACGACGCTGCGGTAGAAGAGCTGCTGGATCGGCACGCCTGGGCTCCCCTCGATCCTCGCGCCGGACGGCGCGGGGCGATCCTCGCGCCAGACGGCGCGGGGTGGCGGGCCGACTGATACCGGAGCGCCGGCCCGACCGGAACGGGGCAGGCCCTCCCGCGGTGCCGGCCGCCGCCCCGCCCGGCGGCCTTGCGCGCCGGGTTCCGGGGCAAGGGTGGCAGGCGCGGCTCTCCCGGGGCCGGCCGCGCTCGCTGCCCTCTCAGACCGGTCCGGTGGCGGCGTCGCGCAGGGCCTGTTCGGCGCGCTCGGCCACCGCCTCCTCGACCTCGACCGTCACCAGGATCCGGCCATGCGTCGGGGCCGCCCCGGGCTCGCCGGTCGCCGGATCGACATCGGCGCCCGAGGGGACCAGGCCCGCCGAGCCATCCATCCCCTCCGCGGCGACCGCGATCGCCTGGCGGTCGATGCCGCAATCCTGCACCAGATGCTCCACCGCCAGCTCCGCCTGCCGCCGCACGGCGAAGTGGCCGGTGATCCTGCGCGTCATGTTCGACCCTCATGCTGCCTTCGGCAGGGAGGAACTCGCGCGACCGTGAGGAGTTCGCGGGGCCGGGCATCACCTCGGCGCGAAGCCGCGCGGGTCAACCCTGGCAGGAGGCCCGCACGATGCCGATCACCCGGTCCTGGTCGGACGGGGCCATGGCGCTGCCGGAGGGCAGGCAGAGCCCTTCCTCGAACAGCCGCACCGCCACCGACCCGCCCGCATGGGGCGCATGGCGGAAGGCGGGCTGCAGGTGCAGCGGCTTCCAGACGGGCCGGCTCTCGATGCTGGCCCTGGCCAGGGCAAGGCGCACCCGCTCCCGGTCCACCGGGCCCCGCGACGGGTCGAACAGCGCCACGCTCAGCCAGCGGCTGCTCCGCCCCCAGCCGGGCTCCGGCATCAGCGACACCGCCTGCAGGTCCCCCAGGCCATCGCGGTAGCGCTCGAAGACCGCGCGCCGCGCCTCGACCCGGTCCCGCAGCACCTCCAGCTGCGCCAGCCCGACCGCGGCGAGCACCGAGGACAGCGCATAGCTGAACCCGGTCGTCTCGTGCTGGTAGTGCGCGGCGGGCTCCTTGGCCTGGCTGGCCAGGTTGCGCGCCTCGGCGATCAGCCCCGCATCCTCCGAGGCCAGCGCGCCGCCGCCGCCGGCCGTGACGATCTTGTTGCCGTTGAAGCTGAAGGCGGCCAGCCGCGCACCGGCCCCGGCCGGCAGCCCGTGCTGGGTGGCGCCGAGCCCCTCGCAGCTGTCGCTGACCACGGCGACGCCCCAGCGTTCGCAGACGGCCCGGATGGCGGCGAGGTCGCTGCACTGCCCGAACAGGTCGACCGGCACCACCGCGCGGGGCAGCCGCCCGCGCCGCGCGGCGGCGGCGAGTTCCTCGGCCAGCAAGCCGGGGTCGAGCGTCCAGCTCTCCGGGCAGACATCGAGGAAGCGGGGCACGGCGCCCATCTGCACGGCGGGGGCGATGGTGGCGACGAAGGTGAGGGTGCTGGTCCAGACCTCGTCCCGCGGCGCCACCCCCAGGCAGCGATAGGCCAGGTGGAGCGCCGCGGTGCCGGAGGAGACGGCGAGGACATGCGGAAAGCCCGTCACCTCGGCCACCGCGGCCTCGAAGGCGCGGGGCACGGGCCCGGCCGGCGCGACCCAGCCGGAATCGAGCGCCGCCTGGATCGACCCCAGCTCCCCCCCCGAGAGATGCGGGGGCGAGAGCAGCAGGCGCTGCCGGGCCATGGAGACCTGTGGCTCCCCGATCCGCGGTTCGACCGCGAAGCGCAGCGGCGTGGCCGGAAGCGAGGCGGGCTGGATATGGGCCATGAGATCAACCGCGGGTTGAATTACCCGTAGAAGTAGAGAGCCCGCGAATCGGAATCAAGCAGAGGACGAAACAAATCGCCAATTGCAACTAGTTTCTGGCGCTCTCTCCCGCGCTCTGCCCGTTTCGCGACGTTCAGGCCGTGCCGAAGCTCCCGGCGGCCTGGCCGCGGCGCGACTGCCACAGCGCCACGAAGTCGATCGGCGCCAGCAGCACCGGGGGGAAGCCGCCGTCGCGCGTGATGTCGGCCAGGATGTTCCGCGCGAAGGGGAACAGCAGCCGCGGGCACTCGACCAGCAGCAGCGGCTCGAGCGAGGCCTGGTCGACATTCACCGTGAAGATGCCGCAATAGACCAGCTCGGCGATGAAGCAGGTCTGGGTCTGCCCGGCCAGGTTCGCCCGCGCATCGGCGCGGATCTGCAGCGCGACCTCGTACATGTTGGCCGGTCCGCCCTGCTGCTCGAAGCCGCGGGCCTGGACGTCGAGCTGGAGGTCGATCTGCGGCGGCTCGCGCAGCTGGGTGAAGATGTCCGGCGCGCCGGGGACCTCGAAGGACAGGTCCCGGGTGTATTGCAGGTTCAGCATCAACGGGCCCTGGGGCGCGGCCGTGCCGGGATCGGCGGGGGGGAACGGCAGGTCGGACATCGCGGCGGGGCCTTTCGGGCAAGGCGGTTGGAGCGGGCTCGGCGGCGCGCCTAGCACGCGACCCGCCGCGCCGGAACCCGGCGCCCGGGCCGCCCCGGCCGGGCGCCGATCAGGGTTCGCGGATCGCCCGGGCCTGCGGGAGATGGGCCTTCGCCAGGATGGCGGACTTGCCCTCGATACCGGGGCTGGCGGGAACTCTCAGGGCTTGACCGTGCTCACATAGGGTCCGCGCCAGGCGATCTCCGCCGGCGGCGAGGCGGTCGGGTCGCAGCGCAGCCACTCTCCGTTCATCGCCCGCTGACCGGTCATCGCCAGGATGAATCCCCAATGCGAGACCACCAGCGTATCCTGCCAGTCCGGCAGCGCGGCCATCTCGGCGCGGAACAGCGCCGCGCGCGCCTCGACCTGCTGCTCCGGCTCCTCGATCACCGGCCACCAGACCTCATCGAGATGCGCGAGGTCGAGGTCGGGCCAGCGCAGCGACAGCTCGGTCCGCGGGCTGCCGATGTCGCAGCTGAAGGCGTAGCGCTCCCGCACGGTCGGGGTCACGATCACCGGCACCCCGAGGCGCCGCGCGATCGGCGCCGCGGTCTCGAGGGCGCGCGTATAGGGCGAGGCGATGATGCGCCGGATCGGCGCATCGGCCAGCGCCTCCGCGGCCGCCTGGGCCTGCTGGTGGCCGAGCTCCGTCAGCTTCGGATCCGGGATCCCCGGGTCGCGCCGCGTCGCCGTGAAGAGAAGGTTGAACTCGCTCTGCCCATGGCGAAGCAGGATCATCGGCGAACCCTCCGGCAGCGGTCGGGCCGCGTTCCGCGGTCGTCGACGGCGACGCGCCAGCCCGGCGCGGGACGTGCGCCGCCGCCCGATGCGCGCCGCGACCGCTGCCGATAGCGAGCGTGCCTGTTGCAGGCAAGGCCATCGGCCGTTGCGACCGCGCCGCCCCCCCCCTAGATAGAGGCAAAGGAGACTGGAATGTCGGGCGGCTTTCCACTGGACCTCATCCTGTTCGCGATGGTCGCGGCCTTCCTCGTGCTGCGGCTGCGCAGCGTGCTCGGACGCCGTACGGGATACGAGCGGCCTTCCCAGCCCGAGGCACGCCCCGCGGGCTTCGATCCCCGCGGCGCGCGCCCGGCCGAGCCGATGGCCGATGCGGCTTCGGCCGCGGCGCAGGCGGGGAGGTCGCGGCAGGTCCTGCCCGATCCCCGGTCGCCGCCGGGCCAGGCGCTCGGACGCATCGCCGCGGCCGATCCGGGCTTCGACCCGCAGCGCTTCCTCGACGGCGCCCAGGCGGCCTTCGGGATGATCGTCCAGGCCTTCGCCGCGGGCGACCGGCAGACCCTGCGCGGGCTGCTGTCCGACGACACCTATGCCGGGTTCGAGCAGGCGATCGCCGGGCGCGAGCGCGCCGGGGAGACCCAGCGCACCGAGATCCGGGCCTTCCACGAGCTGGCGATCGAGGCCGCCGATCTCCGCGGCACGACCGCCGATGTCACGGTCCGCTTCGTCACCGACCAGATCAACATCACGACCGGCCCCGGCAACGTGGTCACCGCGGGCAGCGACGCGGTCACCGAGCTGACGGATATCTGGACCTTCCAGCGCGATCTGAAGTCGGGCGACCCCACCTGGCGGCTGGTCGCGACCCGCAGCGCCTGACCCGCGGGCGGGCGGGGGCGGTCCCGGATGCTCGGCCGCCCCGCGCGCGCGCCTGCCCTTCGTCACCTGGCGCTCGTCGCGTGCCTCCTCCTGGCCGTGCCGCAAATGCGGCCTGCCGGGGCGGAGCCGCTCTCCCTCGCGGCGCTTCCCGGCTGGGCCGAGGATGAGCTGGACGGCCTCCTCCCCGCCCTGCTGCGCGGCTGCGCCGCGGCCGCGCCGGCACCGGCGGAGCTGGCGCCGCTCTGCGCCGAGGCCGCTTCCCTCCCGCCCGATGCCGCGCCCGGGCTGCGGGCGGCCCTGGCGCGGCACCTGGAGGCCAGCCCGGAACGGACCGGCCTGCTGACCGGCTATTACGAGCCCGAGCTGCGCGGTGCCGACCGGCCGGTGGGTCCCTACCGGACACCGCTGCGGGCCCTGCCGCCGCGCGACCCCACCGCCCCGCTGCCCGACCGCGGCGCGATCGAGGCCGGCGCCCTGGACGGGCTCGGCCTCGAGCTCGTCTGGGTGGACGATCCCGTCGACGCCTTCTTCCTCCAGATCCAGGGCTCCGGCCGGGTCCGGCTGGCGGGCGGCGGCGTGCTGCGCCTCGGCTTCGCCGGCAAGAACGGCCACCCCTATCGCAGCATCGGCCGCGTCCTGATCGAGCGCGGCGAGATCGCGCGCGAGGCGATGTCGATGCAGGCGATCCGCGCCTGGCTGGCCGCCGCCCCCGCCGAGGCGCGGAGCGCGCTGCTGCGGGAGAACCCGGCCTATGTCTTCTTCCGCATCCTCGAGGGCCTCGGCGATGAGGAAGGGCCGATCGGCACGCTCGGCGTGCCCCTCACCCCGGGCCGCTCGATCGCGGTGGACCCGGCGCATATCCCGCTCGGTGCGCTGGTCTGGATCGACACGCGCGACCCGGTGACGGGGGCGGGGATCCGCCGGCTGACCCTCGCCCAGGACACCGGCGGCGCGATCCGCGGCCCGGCGCGGGGCGACCTGTTCTTCGGCTGGGGCGCGGCGGCGGAGCAACGGGCCGGCCTGATGCAGGACCGCGAGGCGCGCTTCGTCGTGCTGCGGCCCCGCACGCCGCGCGGGGTGGCGCCCGCTGCTCCGGCGCAGCCCTCCCCCGCGCCCACCGCCGCTTCCGGGAAGCCGGTCGCGGACCTACAGTAGCCTTCATGTCGCCGACACAGCCGCGCCGCGTCGCCCTCTTCGTCACCTGCCTGGTCGACCTCTACCGGCCCAATGTGGGGTTCAGCGCGATCCGGCTGCTCGAGGATGCGGGCTGCGCGGTGGAGGTGCCGCTGGCCCAGACCTGCTGCGGGCAGCCCGCCTACAACAGCGGCGACCGCGCGACGGCGCGCGACCTGGCGCGGGCGGTCATCGACGCCTTCCTGCCCTACGAGCATGTCGTGGTGCCCTCGGGCTCCTGCGGCGGCATGATCGCGCGCCACTATCCGGGCCTGTTCGAGGACGACCCCGCCTGGCGCGCGAAGGCCGAGGCGCTGGCGGCGAGGACGCATGAGCTCGTGACCTTCCTGACCGACGTGCTCGGCGTGGTGCGCGTGGCGGCCCGCTATGACGGCACGGTCACCTACCACGACAGCTGCTCGGGCCTGCGCGAGCTCGGCATCCGCGCCCAGCCGCGCCGGCTTCTGGCGACCGTCGAGGGGCTGCGGCTGGCGGAGCTGGCGGACCCCGACATCTGCTGCGGCTTCGGCGGCACCTTCTGCGTGAAGTATCCCGACATCTCGACCCGCATGGCCACCGACAAGGCGCGCGACGTGGCCTCGACGGGCGCGGACACGCTGCTCGCCGGCGACATGGGCTGCCTGCTCAACATCGCCGGCCGGCTCCGGCGCGAGGGCTCCGCGGTCAAGGTCCGCCATGTCGCGGAGGTTCTGGCCGGCCGCGCCGCCGACGCGCCGGCGATCGGGGAGGCCGCGCCATGACCGCCCGGGCGCATGGATCGGAGACCGGCCGATGAGCGCCGCCATGCTCGACATCGACGATCCCCTGCTCGAGGCCGTCCGGCGCGACGGCTTCGTGGTGCTGCGCGGGGGGGAGACGGCGTCCCGTCTCGGGCTCCCCGAGACGGAGCTCGCCGGCTTCGCGGCCAGCTGGGATCGGCTGGAGACCGACGCCTTCATGGCCGATGGCGGCCGCTACCGCCGCCGCCGCCACGCCAATTTCACCCAAGGCCCCGGCATCCCCGGCAGCCTGCGCGGCGAGCACCGGCCGCATTTCCAGGCCACGGTCCACAACGCGCTGAATGGCGGCGTCGACCGCTGGTTCGCCCCGGTCGAGGAGGCGGTCGGCCGCAGCCGGCCGGTGGCGGCGCTGCTCGATCTCGGCCGTGCCGTCGCCGATGGCATCGCCCCCGGCGCCGCCTGGTTCGTCGAGATGCACCAGTTCCGCATCGAGGCCGCGCCCGGCGCGCCCGGCTATCCGACACCCGAGGGCGTGCACCATGACGGCGTCGATGTCGTGCTCATCGCCATGCTGGCGCGCACCAACCTGACCGGGGGCGAGACGCTGATCACCGACCCCGCGGGGAAGGAGCTGGCGCGCTTCACCCTGCTCGACCGGCTCGACATGGCGTTGATCGAGGATGCGCGGGTGAAGCATGGGGTGACGCCCATCGCGCCGGCCGATCCCGACCTCCCCTCCTGCCGCGACGTGCTGGTGCTGACCTGGAAGCGCGGCGGGCCGCCCGGGCCCGATTGAGCGGCGCCCCGCCCCCCCCCGGTCGACCGGCGCGGCCGGGGGCCCCAGGCGGGACCGGGCCAGGCCTCCACGCCCGCACGTGCACCCGGCGCGGGCCACCGCGCATTGCCGCGAGTTAAGCCGCCTCACACACGCCGTTGAGGTGCCGCCCCGCATGATCGTCGCGTCGTCCGCAGTCTTCGGGCTCGGACCGACGGCGTTCGGCGGGGGCTATTTCCCGGCAAGTCCCCGCCAAACTGGCAGCCCGCAAGGGCCGCCGACGGGCCGGCCGGAGCGATCCGGCCGGCCCGATTTCTTTCGCGCCCTCCGGGCCGGGGACGGGCACGCTCAGGCCGGGCGCCGGGCTGGCCGGGACTGCGCCTCCAGCAATGCCAGCAGCCCCTCCAGCAGCTGGGTCGGCGTCGGCGGGCAGCCGGGGATCACCAGGTCCACCTCCAGCGCCGCGCCGATGCCGCCCTCGATGGCGTAGGATCCCTTGAAGACGCCGCCATCCACCGCGCAGTCGCCGGCCGCCACCACCCATTTCGGGTCCGGCGTGCAGGCATGGCTGCGCTCCAGCGCCTCGCGCATGTTGCGGGTCAGCGGTCCGGTCACCAGCAGCACATCGGCATGCCGCGGCGAGGCGACGAAGCGCAGCCCGAAGCGCTCGAGGTCGTAGACCACGTTCTGCAGCGCGTTGATCTCGAGCTCGCATCCGTTGCAGGAGCCGCAATCGACCTGGCGGATCGCCAGGCTCCGCCCCAGGCGCTGCCGCGCCGTCGCCTCGAGGCGGGCCACCAGTGCCTGCACCAGCTCCTCCGAGACCTCCGGCGCCGCGTCGGTGACGGGCTTCGCGACCAGGTTCCGGGCAAGGCGTGGCCAGAGCATCAGCTCGCCTCCGGCTCGTGGAAATACAGGCGGTTGTGGAAGGGATCGGTGACGATCACGGCGCGCTCGCCCCAGGGCATGGTCTCGAGGCCCGGCCTGGCATGGCGATAGGCCTTGGCCGTGAGCGCGGCGTGCAAATCATCGATGCCCTCGACCCGGATGCGCAGCGAGGCGCCCGGGCTGGCATCGCCGAAATGCTCGCTGAGGTTCAGCACCACCCCGTCGCGCTCGACCTGGACATAGACGGGCAGCTCCGGTCCGAACCGGTGCTCCCAGGCCCAGGTGAAGCCGAGGAAATCGACGTAGAACTCGCGCGCCTTCGCCAGGTCGAAGATGCGCAGGATGGGAACCACGGACAGGCACCGCATCACAGATCCACCCCGCTGTAGCTGCCGTTGAAGCTCTTGTTGCAGAGCGGGAAGTCCGCGACGATGTTGTTCTCGATCGCGGCCTCCAGCAGCGGCCATTGCAGCCAGGAGGGGTCGCGCGGGAAGGCGGCGCGGATCAGCCCGCCATCGTCGAGCGCCAGCCAGTGCAGGCACTCGCCGCGAAAGCCCTCGACGATGCCGACCCCCTCGCCGCCCTTCTGCGGCAACGGCGCCAGCAGCGCGCCCTCGGGCAGGCTCGCCAGCAGGCGGCGCAGCAGGCGCAGCGATTCGTGGATCTCGGCGATGCGGATGCGCACCCGCGCATCGACATCGCCCTGCGGCAGGACCGGCACGACGGGGTCGAGCCGGTCATAGGGCGCGTAGCCCGGCATCCGGCGCGCGTCGAAGGCCCGGCCCGCGGCGCGGCCGACATGGCCGCCGGCGGCGAAGCGCGCGACAAGGGCGGTGCCGACCGCGCCGGTCCCGACCACGCGGTCCTGCAGGCTGGCATGGCTGTCATAGATCCGCTCGAGCGCCGGCACCTCGGCCTCGACCGCGTCGAGCGCGCGCAGCACCGCCTCGGCCCCGCCCGGCGCGATGTCGTCGGCCACGCCCCCGGGCACCACCCGGTCCATCATCAGCCGGTGCCCGAAGGCGATGGCGGCGGCGCGCAGCACGCCCTCGCGCAGCGCGCCGCAGCGCGCATGCGGATAGGCGAAGGCCGCGTCGTTGCAGACGAAGCCCCAGTCGTTCAGGTGGTTGTGCAGCCGCTCGAGCTCGCCCATCACCGCGCGCAGCGCGACCGCGCGCGCCGGCGGCGCCGTGCCCGTCGCCGCCTCGGCCGCCATCGCGAAGGCCCAGGCATGCGCGACGGTGGAATCGCCCGACAGCCGCGCCGCGAAGCGCGCGGCGGAGCGCGGCGACTTGCCGAGCATGAGCCCGATCGTGCCCTTGTGCAGGTATCCGAAGCGCTGCTCCAGCCGCGCCACGGTCTCGCCCTGCACGTGGAAGCGGAAATGGCCGGGCTCGATGATGCCCGCATGGACGGGGCCGACGGGGATCTGGTGCACCCCCCGCCCCTCCACCGTCAGGAATTCCGGCTGCGGCGGCGGCCAGGCCGGCGCGGCCCCGCGCCGCGGCGCCAGCGGCGCGGTCATCGGCCACCGCCCATGGTCGAGCCAGGCACGAAGGTCGACCGCCCCCTCGGCGGTGAGGCCCCAGAGGTCGCGGATCGCCTTCTCGAACCGCACCGCGCCGGGCCGGGCGGGCGAGAGGGCGGCGTAGCGCCCCTCCGGCGCCGGCACCGACGCCAGCACCAGGCGCCCCTCGGATTCGACGAGGAAGGCCGCATGCACCGCCCCCGGCTCGGCCCAGAGCGCGAGCAGCGCCGGATCGTGCCCGGCCGCCAGCGCCTCGGCCATCTCCGCCCAGCGGGACGGCGTGAGCAGGTGCCGCTCATGCGGCCGGCAGCCCTGGGTCGCGCCGGAGCCCTCGATCAGGGCGAGCACCGCCGCGCCGCTCATCGCAGCAGCCCCGCCGCCTCGGTCAGCATCGCGGCCAGGCCCGCCGGCATGGCAAGGGCGAGCCAGAGCGCGACCGCCAGGTGCAGCCAGAGCGGCACGGTCGCCGCCAGCGACGCGGCGCGGCCGGGCCCGGGCCCCGCCGCGTCCGACGTCGGATCGCCGAGGCAGAGGCGCTGAAGGGTCGCGATCTTCGCCGCGATGGTCAGGAACAGCCCGATGCCGAGCGGGACCAGCAGCCAGGGCAGGGCGGAGGCGGCGACCTGGCGCAGCAGCAGGAACTCGCTGGCGAAGAGCAGGAAGGGCGGCAGGCCGGCGACCGCGGCGATCGCCACGGCCAGGCCCCAGCCGAGCGGCGGGTGGCTGGCGACGAGGCCGGCGATGTCGGCGATCCGCTGGCTGCCCTTCAGCCGGGCGGCGAGGCCGACGCCGAAGAAGATCGCGCTCTTCACCAGCGAATGGCCCGCCATGTGCAGCAGCCCCGCCAGCGTCGCGCCGACGCCGCCGAGGCCGAAGGCGAAGGCCGCCACGCCCATATGGCCGATGCTGCTCCAGGCGAAGAAGCGCCGCGCATCGGCCCGCCGCCACAAGGCAAGGCCGGCGAGCAGGATCGAGGCGAGGCCGAGCACCATCAGGAAGGGCCCCGGCGCGGTCGCCGCCGGATTGCCCACGACGATCGCCTCCGCCCGCAGCACCGCCATCAGCGCCGCGTTCAGCAGCAGCCCGGACAGCACGGCGCAGATCGCGATCGGCCCCTCGGCCTCGGCGTCCGGCAGCCAGGAATGCAGCGGCACGAGGCCCGCCTTGGTGCCGTAGCCGACGAGGAAGAAGACGAAGGCGAGGTTCAGCATGCCCGGATCGCAGCGCGCGGCCACGGCGCGCAGCGCCGCCCAGGACAGGCCCGCATCCCCCTCCCCCAGCACCGGCTGCGCGGCGACGTAGAGCACGATGGTGCCGAAGAGCGCGAGCGCGATGCCGACGCCGCAGAGGATGAAGAACCGCCACGCCGCCTCGATCGCCGGCGGCGTGCCGTGCATGGCCACCATCAGCACGCTGGCGAGGGTCGCGATCTCGATCGCCACCCACATCACGCCGAGATTGTCGGACAGCAGCGCCAGCGCCTGCGCGCCGAGGAAGACCTGGAAGGCGGCGTGGTAGGCGCGCACGCGCAGCGCATCGAACCCCTCGGCCGCCACCTGGCCGGCCGAGAAGATCGCGGTGGTGAGGCCGACGAAGGCGCCGAGGACGACGAAGGGCGTGTTCAGCGCATCGACCCGCGTCCAGCCCTGCTCGCCCTGCGGATAGCCGAACAGGCCGAGCGCCAGGACGAAGGACAGCGCCGCGACGGCGATGTTCACCCGCGCCGCCAGCCGCTCGGCCGGGATCGCCGCCAGCGCCAGCCCGCCCGCCCAGGGCAGGAAGACCAGGATCCAGGGCAGCGGCATCAGCGGCGCTCCCCCCGATGCGTCTCGAGGAAGCCGAGATCGACCGAGGCGAAGCGCTCGCGGATCTGGAAGACGAAGACGCCGGCGACGATGAAGACCATCAGCACCAGCGCCGCGGTGGACAGCTCGACCACCAGCGGCATCCCCGCCGCGCCGACGGCCGCCAGGATCAGCCCGTTCTCGAGGCTCATCAGCCCGACCACCTGCAGGATGGCGTTGCGCCGGGTGATCATCATCAGCATGCCGAGCAGCACGACCGAGAGCGCGAGCGCCAGATCCTCCCGCGCGATGGCTCGCGCCGCGGCGCCGGCCGTGATCGGCAGCACGACGAGGATCGAGAGCGCCACCAGCCCGACGCCGGCGATGAGGGAGGGGCCGATGCCGAGCGCGGTCTCGACCGTCCGGTGCAGGTCGAAGCGGCGGACCAGGACCCGGAGCGCGAGCGGGATCAGCAGCGCCTTGGCGACGAAGGCGATCAGCGCCGTCAGGTAGAGCTGCGGCGCGCCCTGCATCCAGCCCTGCCAGGCGGCGGCCAGGGCCAGCACCGCGCCCTGCAGGGCGAAGGCGTTGATCACCGCCGGCACGCGCCGCTGGTAGAGCAGCACGAAGGAGATCACGAGCATCGCGCCGCCGAGGAGGTGCGCGATGTCGTAGGGGAGCTGGCCGAAGGTCAATTGGTTAGGCCCTCAAGCGCCGGGCGCGCGCATCCGCGCGCTTGGCTCGCGCCACCTGGCGCGGGCCGCAGAAGCGGCCTCGGCGCGGGCCGGTGGCCCACGCCGCGTGTTCGGATGCCCTCGGGCGCCGGGCGCGCGCATCCGCGCGGGGGCCGGCGGCCCATGCCGTTCGTGGAACGAAGGATCGTCACGCCAGCCCGGTCGAGACGAAGAGCAGCGCCGCGGCCAGCAGCGCCAGCAGCACCGCGGCGCCAAGGAACTCCGGCACGCGGAAGACCCGCATCTTGGCGATCGCGCTCTCGAAGCCGGCGAGCAGCGCGCCAAGCACGCCCATCTTCAGCCCCCAGGCGGCCATGCCGATCCCCCAGCCGACCGGGCCGGACCCCGCCGGCGCCGTGCCGAAGGGCAGGAACACCGAGGCCAGCAGCGCCAGCCAAAGGGTCAGCCGCAGCGCCGCCTGCATCTCCCACAGCGCCAGGTGCCGGCCGGAGGATTCCAGCAGCATCGCCTCGTGCACCATCGTCAGCTCGAGATGCGTGGCCGGGTTGTCGACCGGGATGCGCGCATTCTCGGCGACCGCGACCGCCGACAGCGCCATCAGCGCCAGCAGCAGCGAGACGCGCAGCCCGAGCCCGCCATCCCGCATCGCCGCGCCGACGCCATCGAGATTCGTCGTCCCCGCCAGGATCGCGAGCGTCAGCACCGACAGCACCAGGGCGGGCTCGGCGAAGGCGGCGAAGCTCATCTCCCGCGCTGCGCCGAGGCCGCCGAACGCGGTCCCCACATCCATCCCCGCCAGCGCCAGCGCCACGCGCGCCAGCGCCAGCAGCCCCGCCACCAGCAGCAGATCCGCGGTCGGCGCCAAGGCCATGCCATGGGTGAAGCTCGGCACCAGCGCGGCCGCCAGCAGGGTCGCCGCCAGCCCCGCATAGGGCGCGAGCTCCGAGATCCAGGAGGCGTTCTCGGCCAGCACGGGGCGCTTGCGCAGCAGCTTGAGGAGATCGCGGAAGGGCTGCAGCGGCCCGGCGCCGCGGCGGCCCATCAGCCGCGCCTTCAGCCAGCGCGTCCCGCCCACCACCAGCGGCGCCGCCGCGACCACCAGCGCGAGATGCAGCAGCTGCGCGACGACGGCGCCGAGGGCCTCCATTCAGCGCCCCTCGAGCCAGGCGAGCAGCGCCAGCAGCCCGACCAGCGCGCCGAAGGAGAGCGAGAGGGCGCGGCGCGTGGTGAAGGCGTCGAAGGCCTCGGTCCGCTCCGACAGGTGCCGCCGCAGCCGGGCGAGCGGCATCAGCAGCAGCGGGCCCGAGGGATCGGCGAAGCCCGCGCCATAGCGACCGGCGCGAACCTCGCCGGGCTCGGGCATGTCGACGCGCTCGCGCGCCGCGAACAAGGCCGCCCCGAGCATCCGCCGCAGCGGCTGGGCGATGCCGCCGGCGCCCGGCTGGGTGAGCGGGTCGCCGAAGGGCAGGTGCGCCGGCGGGTCGATGAAGCCGCAATTCCACACCGGCCCCCGCGCCGTCGCCTGCGCCCCCTGACGCCGGACCGCCCACCAGGCCAGCAGGGCGACCAGAGCGGCCAGCGCCAGCCCGACCGCCAGCGGCGCATAGGAGGACGCCCCCTCCCCGGCCGACAGCGTCGTGCCCCAGGGGCCGGCGACCGGCGCCGCGGCGGCCGGCCCCAGCAGCCGCTCCAGCGCCGGGGTGGCGAAGCGGAGGACCGGTCCGGGAAACAGCCCGAGCAGCACGGTCAGCCCGGCCGGCAGCAGCATGGCCCAGCGCTCCGCCGCGGAGACCTCACGCGCGCCGGCGCCGCGCGGCACCCGCGGCCGGCCGAGGAAGGCGAGGCCATAGAGCCGCACCATCGCGGCGGCGGCCAGCGCCGCGGCCATCGCCGTGATCGCGGCCGCGGCGGCGGCGGTGACCTGGAAGCCGATCTCGCCCGAGCGCCAGCCCGCCAGCAGGGCCTGCAGCAGCAGCCATTCCCCCGCGAAGCCCGAGAGCGGCGGCAGCGAGGCGGCGGCGAGCGCGCCGACCAGCGCGGCCGCGGCGGTCACCGGCATGGCGTGGATCAGCCCCCCCAGCCGGTCGAGGGAGCGGCTGCCCGCGGCATGCGCCACCGCCCCCGCGGCGAGGAAGAGCAGCGTCTTGAACACCCCGTGGTTCAGCGCGTGCAGCAGCGCCGCCCCGGCCGCGAGGGAGGCCAGCGCGCCGAGATCGGCGCCCCGGAAGGCAAGCGCCAGGCCGAGGCCGAGCGCCACGAAGCCGACATTCTCGATGGTGGAGCAGGCGAGCAGCGTCTTCGTGTCGGTCTCGAGATTGGCCCGGAGCGCGCCGATCAGCGCCGAGGCCGCGCCGAGCACGAGCAGCGGCAGGCCCCACCAGGCGGGCTGGGCCGGCCCGCAGAGATCGAGCAGCAGCCGCGCCATGACGTAGAGCGCGACCTTCGTCATGGCCCCCGACATCAGCGCCGACACATGGCTCGGCGCCGCGGGATGGGCGAGCGGCAGCCAGGCGTGCAGCGGCACCAGCCCCGCCTTCGCGCCCGCCCCGAGCAGCACGAGGACGAGGATCGCCGCGGCCTGCGCCCCCTCGGGCGGCGCGGCGCGGAGCGCGGCGAAATCACCCTCCCCCCCCGGTCCCGCCAGCAGGGCGAGGGCGGGGATCAGGCATGCGCCGGAGAAGGCGGCGAAGGTGAGGTAGAGCCGCGCCGCCCGGCGATTGGCCGGCTGGGCGTGGTCCGCCGCGACGAGGGCCCAGGAAGCGAGGGACATCGCCTCGAAGCCGAGCAGCAGGCTGAAGGCGTCGCCCGCCGCCAGGGTCAGCGCCATGCCGGCCAGGAACAGCGGGAAGGGCGCCAGGCTGCGCGCCGGCCCGGGCGGGTGCCCCATCGCGAAGAGCGAGGCGGCCGCCCCGGTGATGCCGAGCAGCAGCAGGAACCAGGCCGAAAGCCCGTCGAGGGCGAGCACCGCGGCGCCCCAGGGCGGGCCGAACGGCAGGACGAGGCGGAGCGCCACCGGCAATCCGGTCGCCAGGGCCAGCGACGCGACGACGGCCATGCCGGCGCAGAGGCCGAGGCACGCGCCGTGCAGCAGGCGCGACAGCAAGGGCAGGACCCGTGGCGGCGCCGCGCCCGCCGCCGCGATGGCCAGGCCGAGCACGAGGAGGGCGGCGATCAGACAGGCCAGCAGGAGGAGCAAGCGGGCATACCGGCGAGAGGTGCGCGGCGAAGCTTAGTCCCCGAACGGCGCGACCGAAACTCCACCCCCTTCCCGATTCGCCGGGATCCGCCCCGGGGGCCGCCGGCGGGGGCACTGGCGAAGCTTTCCGCTTCCGGGCTAAGACCGCGGCCGGGCGGGGAGGAAACGTCGGGACCGCGCCCAGATCGCAAAGGAATGCGCCGGCCGCCCAGCACGGGCGGAGCGGCGCGCGTGGAGTTTCGTCCGAATGGGTCCCCTGCTTGCCTTCAGCCGCGGCATGGACTGGGTCAGCGCCCAGTTCGGCAAGGTGGCGGACTGGTGCATCCTGCTGTCCTGCCTCATCAGCGCCGGCAATGCCGTCGTGCGTTACGGGCTCTCCACCTCCTCCAATGCCTGGCTGGAGGTGCAGTGGTACCTGTTCGCGGCCGTGGTGATGCTGGGCGCCGCCTACACGCTGCTGAAGAACGAGCATGTCCGGGTCGACCTCGTCTACGGGATGCTGTCGGAGCGCGGCAAGCTCTGGGTCGATGTCTTCGGCCTCATCGTCTTCATGCTGCCGGCGACGATCCTTCTCGCCTGGATGACATGGCCCTTCTTCGTCGACGCCTGGATGCGCAATGAGGGCTCGCCCAACGCCGGCGGGCTGCTGCGCTGGCCGGTGAAGATCCTGCTGCCCATCGGCTTCGTCGTGCTGGCGCTGCAGGGCGTGTCGGAGCTGGTGAAGCGGATCGCGCTGCTGCGCGGCGAGGACCTCGGGGGCGACGTCGTCGTCGAGTACGTGCGGCCCGAACAGTAGCCGCCCGCTCCACCCGTCTTCCCCGCCCTTTCCAGACCCGCGCCGCCGCCGCCGCGCCAGCCCGAGACGCCCCATGGACCTCGAAATCATGCCGCCGCTGATGTTCGGCGGCCTCATCCTCTTTCTCCTGCTCGGCTTCCCCGTCACCTTCAGCCTCTCGGCGGTCGGGCTGTTCTTCGGCTTCCTGTCGATCGAGTTCGGCTTCTTCACCCAGGCCTATCTCGGCAACCTGCCGCTGCGCGTCTTCGGCATCCTGACCAACGAGCTGCTGCTGGCGATTCCCTTCTTCACCCTGATGGGCGCGATCCTCGAGCGCTGCGGGCTGGCCGAGGACCTGCTGGAAGGCACCGGGCAGCTCTTCGGCAAGGTGCCGGGCGGGCTGGCCTATGCGGTGATCATCGTCGGCGCGATCCTCGGCGCCATCACCGGCACCGTCGCGGCCTCGGTCATCGCCATGGGCATGATCAGCCTGCCGATCATGATGCGCTACGGCTACGACATGCGGATCGCCACCGGCGTCATCGCCGCCTCCGGCACCATCACCCAGGTGATCCCGCCCTCGCTGGTGCTGATCGTGCTCGGCGACGTGCTCGGCAAGAGCGTGGGCGACATGTATGCGGGCGCGATCGGCCCCTCGATCCTGCAGGTGCTGCTGTTCATCCTGTTCATCATGGGCGTCAGCTTCTTCCAGCCGCACAAGGTGCCGCCGCTGCCGGATGAGGCGCTGGTGCCGCGCGACTGGCGGCTGTGGTGGCGCGTGCTGAAGGGCATGGTGCCCTCGGTGGTGCTGATCTTCCTCGTGCTCGGGACGATCTTCCTCGGCCTGGCGACGCCGACGGAGGCGGGGGCGATGGGCGCGGTCGGCGCGGTGGTCCTGGCCATGATCAACGGCCGCTTCTCCTGGACCCTGCTGCGCCAGGCGATGGGCAACACCGCGCGCATCACCGCGATGGTCATCTTCATCCTGCTCGGCGCCACCGTGTTCAGCCTGGTCTTCCAGGGCGTCGATGGCGGCCTCTGGATCGAGCACCTGCTGAGCCACCTGCCGGGCGGGGCGACGGGCTTCCTGATCTTCACCCAGATCTTCATCTTCGTGCTGGCGTTCTTCCTCGACTTCTTCGAGATCGCCTTCATCGTGCTGCCGCTGCTGGCGCCGGTGGCGGCCAAGCTCGGCATCGACCTGGTGTGGTTCGGCGTCCTGGTCTGCGTGAACATGCAGACCAGCTTCATGCATCCGCCCTTCGGCTTCGCGCTCTTCTACCTGCGGGGCATCGCGCCGAAGGAAGTGCTGACGAAGGACATCTATATCGGCGCCTTCCCCTGGCTGGGCCTGCAGCTGATCCTGGTGGCGATCATCATCTTCTGGCCGGAGAGCGTGACCTACTGGATCGAGCGGGGCACGGACGTCGATCCGAGCACGGTGCGGATCGAGGTGCCCCTGCCCGACCTTCCCCCCGACGACGAGGCGCCCGTGTTCCGCTGAGCGGCGGCCACGCCGCCGGGCCCGCTACCAGCGCGAGGCGATCGACAGCTCCACCTCGGCGTTCGAGAGATAGCCATCCCCGCGGTCGAGGCGAAGGCCGATGACCGCGCGGGACGTCCGCCAGACCCGCTCCGCCCCGCCCGAGCGATCGGCCGAGGACACGGCCTCGGCATCGGGCAGGCAGGCCGGGATCTCGGTGGCATAGGCCCGGAACCGCCCCTCGGCCGGGTTCGGATGCTGCCGGCTGTTGTCCCGCACCATCGTCACGTAGAGGACGGCCCGGGGCGGCCCGTCGCCCGACCGCGTGACGCCGCGGCGCTCCTCGATGGAGCCGGGGACCAGGTGGCGCCCCGGCGGGACGTTCACGAACCCTTCCGCCGCGGCGACCGCCAATTGCCGCAGCGACGCGCAGAAGGCCTCGGACGCCTCGGCGGCGGCCGGCAGGGATGCGAGCAGCGCGGGGGACAGCATTCGCAGGAAGCGGCGCAAGGTCGTGGCTCCGGTCGATCGGGCGGGCAAGGTGACGTCCTTGCGCTTGCGGAGCAACAGCGTCCCCGACGAATCCGCCCACCCGGTGCCGACAGGGCGCGGCGCCGCGGCCGGCCTGGCGTCCCCAACGGGATTCGAACCCGTGTTACCAACGTGAAAGGCTGGTGTCCTAGGCCTCTAGACGATGGGGACCGGCCGGCGGAGGCGCGCTGCTTACCGTCCCCGCGCCAGGAAGGCCAGTCCCCGCGCGCGGATCAGGTCCCGAAATAGACCTGCCGCACCAGCCGGTTGTCCTGCAGCGCCTCGGCCGAGGCGCCCTCGAACGCGATCTGCCCGTGCACGATCAGGTAGCCGCGGTCGGCGATGCGGATCGCCTGGTGGAAATTCTGCTCGGCCATCAGCACCGTCAGGCCGAGCCGCGCCTTCATCTCGGCGATCATCTCGACCGTGCGCGACACCAGGATCGGCGCGAGGCCGACCGAGGGCTCGTCCACCAGCAGGATCCGCGGCTCCGACATCAGCGCGCGCGCCAGCGCCACCATCTGCTGCTCGCCGCCCGACATGCTGCCGACCAGCTGCCCGCGGCGCTCCGCCAGGCGCGGGAACAGCTCGAAGCAGAGCGCGAGGTTGCGCGGCAGCGCCGCGCGCGCCGCCGGGCGGAAGGCGCCCAGGCGGAGATTCTGCTCGACCGAGAGGCGCGGGAACAGCCGGCGCCCCTCCGGCACCAGGACGATGCCGAGATCGACCACCTGCTCCGGCGACAGCCCGGCCAGCTCGACCTGATCCTTGCCGTCGACCCGCGCGCGCAGCGTCCCCGCGGTCGGGCGGATCTGGCCCATGATGCTGCGCATCACCGTGGTCTTGCCATTGCCGTTGGTGCCGAGCAGCACCACCGTCTCCCCGACCCGGACGGTCAGCGAGACGCCTTCCAGCACGCGCACCGCGCCATAGCCGGCGTCGAGCCCGGCGATCTCGAGCGCGACCTCACTGCCGGCCAAGATACGCATCCTCCACCGCCGGCAGGGCGAGCACGGCGCGCGGCTCGCCTTCCGCGATCACCCGGCCCGCGACCAGCACCACCAGCCGCTCGGCGAACTCGGTGACCGCGCGCATGATGTGCTCGATCATGATCACCGCGGTCCCCGCCGCGTTCAGCCGCATCAACAGCAGCAGGATCTGGTCGACCTCGGCGTGGGAGAGGCCGGCCATCGCCTCGTCGGCGATCAGCAGCCGCGGCTCGAGCGCGATGGCGCGCGCGAGCTCGAGCCGCCGCAGCTCCACCTGCGTCAGCTCCCGCGGCAGCGCCGCCGCCTTGGCCGCGAGCTCGACCTTCTCGAGGCATTCCAGCGCGCGCCGCGTCGCCGCCGCGGCCGGCCCGCCGAACAGCAGCGGCACGCGGACATTCTCGAGCACGGTCATGCTGGTGAAGGGCTGCGGCAACTGGAAGGTGCGCGCCAGGCCGCGCCGCGCGCGACGGTGCGGCTTCAGCCCGTCGAGCGGCTCGCCCGCGAGCGTCACGCTGCCCTCGTGCTGCGCGAAATCGCCGCTGATGCAGTTGACGAAGGTGCTCTTGCCCGAGCCGTTCGGCCCGATCAGGCCGAGCCGCTCGCCGGGGCGGAGCGCGAGGTCCACCCCCTGCAGCGCGACGAAGCCGCCGAAGCGCTTGCCGACGCCCTCGGCGCGCAGCAGCACCTCCTCCCCGCCTGTCATGCGCGCCTCCGCGCGACGCTCATCCCCGCCTCCGCGCGAACCAGCCCATGATCCCGCGCGGGGCCAGGGCCACGAACAGCACCAGCATGAAGCCGACCAGCCAGAGGCTCAGCGCCGAGGAGATGGTGACGGTCGCGGCCTGCTGCAGCGCGCCCAGCAGCACCGCGCCGATCACCGGCCCGGCCCAGGTGCCGACGCCGCCGATCAGCGGCATGGCGATGGCGTTCACCGCATAGGCGAGGCCGAAGGCGGCGTCGGGGTGCAGGTAGCCGCTGAAATAGGGCAGCGGCGCGCCCGCGACGCCCATCAGCGCCCCCGAGAGCGTGGTGGCGATCAGCTTGAGGCGGAGCGTCGGCACGCCGACCGCCTCCGCCGCGCGCTCATTGTCGCGGATGGCGGCGAGGCCGGCGCCGATCCGCGACCTCTCCAGCGCGCGGGCGAGGCCGACCGTGCCGATCGCCAGGACCAGCATCACCACGAACATGAACTCCCCCCAGGAGACGAAGGGCTCGATGCTGCGCGGGTTGATGATGTAGGCGCCGCGCGAGCCGCCGACATAGTCCCAGTTCACCACCACGGTCTGCAGCACGACCGCGAGGCAGAGCGTGGCGATCGAGAAATAGACCCCGCGCAGGCGCAAGGTCAGGTAGCCGGTGCCGAGGCCGAGCAGCCCCGAGACCAGGCCGCCCGCGACGATCCCCGGGATCAGGTCGAGCCCCGTCGCCTGGCGCAGCGCGACGGCGGTGTAGGCGCCGGCGGCCATGAAGCCGGCCGCGCCGAAATTCACATAGCCCGCATAGCCGCCGAGGATGTTCCAGGCGCTGGCCAGCACGACGAATTGCAGGATGACGAAGCCGGCGAAATAGCCGTAGTCGTTGCCGACCAGCCGCAGCGCCACGAGCAGCGCGGCGCCGAGCGCGATGGCGGCGAGCCAGAAGCGGGCCTGGCGCGGCGCGGCATCCGCCCGGGCGGGGATGGCGAGCGCGGGGCTGCCCTCCATCTCAGGCGGCCCGCCCGAACAGGCCCTGCGGGCGGAAGGCCAGCACCAGCAGCAGCCAGCCGAAGGCGACGGCCGGCGACCAGGACGGGCCGTAATAGGTGGCCGTCAGGTTCTCGACCACGCCGAACAGCATCGCCGCTGCCACCATCCCCGGCAGGCTCCCCAGGCCCCCCATGATGCAGATCGCGAAGATCCGGCCGATGAAGACCTGGCCGGAGGAGGGCTCGACCGGCTGCACCACCACCAGCGCGCCGCCCGCCAGCGCGGCGAAGGCGACCGAGATCCCGAAGGCGAGCCGCTTGATGCGCACCGGGTCGACCGCCATCAGGCGCAGCGCCTCCGGATCCTGCGCGACGGCGGCGATGGCGAGCCCCGTGAAGCTGCGTTGGAGCCACAGGTACAGCAGCCCGATCGCCGCCAGCGCGACCGCGCCCGGCACCAGCATGCGCAGCGGCAGGTCGATGTCGCCGAGGCGCCAGGTGACGAAGCCGTAGGGCGGGTCGAGGAAGCGCTGCTCCGGCCCGAAGGCCATGATCAGCCCGACCTCGACGATGAAGGTGACGCCGAAGAAGAAGGCCAGGCCCTGCAGCGCCTGGTCGCCCCGCTTCTCGAAGAAATGGTGGTAGGCGCCGTAGATCCCGACCCCCAGCAGCCAGAAGACGGGGGTCAGCAGCAGCGCCGTCAGCAGCGGGTCGAGGCCGAGCGCGGTGCCGAGGATCACCACCGCGAAGGCGCCCGCGATCATCAGCGCCGGATGGGCGATGTTGACGATGTCGAGCATGCCGAAGGACAGGGCCAGCCCCGCCGCGGCCGCCGAGTAGAGGCTGCCGAGTAGCAGGCCGCTGACGATCCCGTTCAGCAGCAGCGAGAGGTCGGGGTCCATCCGGCGCGGCGCTGCGTCAGGCGGCCGGGCCGTAGGGCGAGCGCAGCGTGCCGGAGCGGAACGCCGCCGGGTAGAGGATCACCTTGGCGCCCGGCTTCTTGTACTTCTCGAGATCGCCGTCGGTGATGCCCTGGAACTGCACGAACAGGTTGCGGTCCTCCGCCCACTCGCCGAACTGGCCGAAGCGGACATCGCCGACCACGGTCTGGAACACATGGGCCTTCATGTCGGCCGCCAGCGCCGCCTGGTCCACCTTGCCCACGCGGTTCAGCGACTGCTCCACCACCTGCATCTGCGCATAGGCGAAGGGCTGGAGATAATTGCCGAGCGGGTCGACCTGCGCGCCGGCCGCGCGGGCGCGGTACTTCTCCTGGAAGGCGGAGATGCCGGGGAAGTTCATCGTGGGCTCGGGCGAGTAGACGTCCCAGTTCACCAGGTTGTTCAGGATCGGGCCCATCTGCTGCTGCACCGCCGCGATCTGCGGCCCGATCATGCCGCCGCCGAGGATCTTCGCGCCCAGGCGCAGCTCGCTCACCGCCCGCAGGATGCCGTTCGAATCGGGGGGGTAGGAAGCGAAGAAGACCACGTCGGGCCGCGCCGACTGGATGGAGCGGATGGTCGGCGTGAAGTCGACCGTGGTCGGCGGGTAGGAGCGGTCATAGACGATCCGCAGCCCCTGCTCGCGCGCCAGCACCCGCACGCTCTCGGCCGCGCGCTGCGCGAAATCATTGTCGACGGCCAGGATCGAGATGGTGCGCGCCGGCTCCGGCAGCATCTTCACCACCTCGAGGAAGCCGCGCCCATAGGTCCGCTTGATGTCGGGCCCGGAGACGTTCATCGAGAAGTAGCGGTCGTACTTGAAGGCCTCGTTCACGCCGGCGCCGAACAGCGACACGTAGGTCATGTTCCGCTGCATGACCACCGGCATGGACGGCGCGATCATCACCGTGGCGTAGGGCGAGACGACGATGTCGACCTTGTCCACGTCGATCAGCTTCGTGTAGAGGCCGGGCACGTTGCCGGGATTGGTCTGGTCGTCGTAGGTGACCAGCTCGACCTGGCGGCCGAGGATGCCGCCGCGGGCGTTCACCTCCTCCTGCCAGATCCGGTGCGCGAGCTGCGAGGAGCGGCCATTCGCCGCCAGCCCGCCCGAGAGCGACATGGAATAGCCGATGCGCAGCGGCGGCTGGCCGCCCTGCGCCCGGGCCGCGGCGGCCGGCAGGGTCGCGGCGGCGCCGGCCAGGCGGCCGAGCCCGCGGCGGGTGATGTGGGTCATTGCGATTTCCTCCCAGGTCCCGGTGGCGCGCCCCCGGCGCGCCCGCCTCTATTCCGCGGCAGGCATCATCCGCGACGGGTCCGCCCCGACGCGCCCGCCGCTCGCCTCGTCCTGCCGGGCGCGCGAAAGGCGGAAATCATAGCGCACGCTCGGCATGTCCGGCCGCGGGGAGCCGGGCACGCCCACCGCCTCGCGCACGACGAGGGTTTGCGTGACGCCGAAGACGGTGTCGCTGTCGATGTTGGCGTCGTCGCCGAAGTAGAGCGCAGTGACCAGGTCGCGGTAGCCGGGCGCGGTGACCAGGATGTGGATGTGCGCCGGCCGCATGCCGTGGCGCCGCTGCGCCACGACCAGCTTGGCCACCGGCCCGTCCATCGGGATGGAATAGCCGATCGGCTTGACGGTGCGCATGTGGAAGCGCCCCTCGGCATCCGCGCGGTAGCGGCCGCGCAGGTCCATCACGCTCGGGTCGCGGGCCTGCAGGTCGTACTGGCCGTCGGCGTCGGTCTGCCAGATGTCGATCATCGCCCCCGGCACCGGCGCCCCGGCGGCATCGAGCACCTGGCCGAACAGCACGATCTCCGTGCCGCCCCGGCTGTGCACGGCGATGCTCTCGCCGGGCGCGAATTCCGGCGCCTGCTCGCGGAAGAAGGGGCCGAGCAGGCTGGTCTCGGTCCCCGCCGCCTCCCTTCCCGTCGCGTCATGCATCACGTTCACCAGGCGCGACAGGCCGAGCACGTCGGACAGCAGGATGAATTCCTGCCGGAACGGCGTGCAGGCATGGCCGATCGCGGTGAGGAAGCCGATGCCCGCGAGCCACTCATCGGGCGTCAGCTCCACCTCGCGCGCGAAATCATGGAGATGCCGGACGGCGGCCTCCATGATGGTGTTGAGCCGGGGATCGGGAGTGTCCGCCATCTGGGCGATCACCTCCCGCGTGATGCCGACGCGGTCGAGATCCTGCATCGTCCTGAACCTCCCCTCCCCGGCCGCTGCGGGCCGCGTGTGGCGCCACGATGCGCGGGGAGGCCGGTCGGGGTCAATCGGCGCCGTCCGGCTTGCCGCGGTTCGGATCACGATCGCGCCAGGGATCGGGGACGCCGCCATTGCCCTGCCGCCTCGAACGGCCCCGATCCGGCTGCCATCCCCGAGGATCGGGCGGGGGGTCGGGCGCGCGACCCTGCCCGAAGGTTACGACGGCCGGTTGACGCAGTAACGCAGCCGAACCTGTCAACCCGTTGACTGCACATCATATACGACGCTTTCTGCGCCCTCCGAATGGGAGGTCCCGCCATGACGCCACGCCCGGCGCGCCGCGCGCGCTGGTTCTGCCTCGCACCGGCGCGCCCCGCGCGCTGGCTCTGTCTCGCCACCTGTCTCGCCCTGCCCGCGACGCCCGTGCAGCGGATGCTCGAGGCTCCGGCGGCGGCGGCCGCGGCGGGCCGCGTCGAATCGCCGGATCGCCCGGCCGGGCCCGACGCCGCGGCGGCCGGCCTCGGACCGGCCGACACCGCCGAGGCCGCCGCGACCGAGGCGCCGCAGGTCGTCACGGTCCGCCGCGGCGACACCCTGGCGGAAATCCTCGTCGAGGCCGGCATCGACGCCGCCGACGCGCATGCATCCCTCGCCGCCCTGACCGAGGCCTTCCCGGCCAGGCACCTGCAGCCGGGGCATGTCGTGACGCTTCATCTCGACCCGGCGGATCCCTCGCGGCTCTCGGGCCTGGCGCTCGAGCCCGAGCCGGGGCGGCGCATCCAGGTCGCGCGCCTCGCCGAGGATCCCGGGCGCTGGACGGCCGAGGAGGATCGGGCGGCGGCGGCGCGGCACCTGGTCCTGGCGCGGGGCGAGGTGCGCGGCGGCGCGCTGGCGCCGAGCCTGCGGCAGGCCGGGCTGCCGCCCGCGCTGGTCCTGTCCCTGGTCCGCCTGATCGGCCAGGAGGTGGATTTCCAGCGCGACCTCCAGCCGGGCGATCGCTTCACCGTGCTGTTCGAGCGCTTCCGCGATGCGGCCGAGGGCAGCCTGCTGCGCGACGGCGACCTGGTGCATGTGGAGCTGCTGCTGTCGGGGCGGCGCCTCGCCTGGTGGCGGCACCGCGCGGCGGAGGGCGAGGCGGAGGGCTGGTTCGACGAGGCGGGCAATGCCCTGGACCAGGGGCTGCTGCGCACGCCGCTCGACGGCGCGCGGATGAGCTCGGGCTTCGGCGACCGGGCGCATCCGATCCTCGGCTTCACGCGCATGCATCGCGGCGTGGATTTCGCCGCCCCCGCCGGGACGCCGGTCTATGCCGCGGCCGACGGGCTCGTCGTGGAGGCCCGCTACCTGCGCGGCTACGGGCGGACGGTGCGGCTGCGGCATGGCGGGCGGGATGGGATGGAGACGCTCTACGCGCATCTCTCCGCCTTCGCGCGCGGGCTCAAGCCGGGGATGTCGGTGCGGCAGGGCGAGGTGATCGGCCGGGTCGGCCGTACCGGGCTCGCGACCGGTGCGCATCTGCACTACGAGGTCCGGGTCGCGGGCCTTGCCGTGGACCCGGCGAAGGCGGGGGCGACCGAGGCCCGCCGGCGCCTGCGCGGGGAGGCGCTCCTCGCCTTCCAGCGCGCGCGGGGCGAGATCCAGGCCCGCCTGGCGCGGCTCTCGCCCTTCCAGGAGGTGGCCTGGGCGGAGTAGCGGGGCGGGAAGGGCCGGGGTGGGGGTCTGGCCCCCGCCCCGGCTCCCCCGTGGCGCCCGCGCTCAGGCCGCCTCGGCGATCCGCGGCCCGCCGCCCTCCGCGCGCCGCACCTCGAGCCCGTCCGGGCTCGCGGTGACGGTCACCAGGTCGCCGTCGCGGACGCTGCCCTCCAGCAGCAGGTTCGCGAGCTTGTCCTGCAGGCTGCGCTGGATGACGCGCTTGAGCGGCCGCGCGCCATAGGTCGGGTCGTAGCCGGCCTCCGCCAGCCATTCCCGCGCGCCCTCGTCGAGCTCGAGCCGGATCTTGCGGTCCTCCAGCAGCTTGAGCAGCCGCTGCAGCTGGATGTCGACGATGGCCGCCATGTCGCCGCGCGCCAGGCGCCGGAACAGCACGACCTCGTCCAGCCGGTTCAGGAATTCCGGCCGGAAGCGGTCGCGCACCGCGCGCATCACCGCCGGCCGCGCCTGCTCGATATCCGCGCTCTCGGGCAGTTCCGCGATCGCCTGGCTGCCGAGGTTGGAGGTCAGGACGATGATCGTGTTGCGGAAATCGACCGTCCGCCCCTGCCCGTCCGTCAGCCGCCCGTCGTCGAGGACCTGCAGCAGCACGTTGAAGACGTCCTCATGCGCCTTCTCGACCTCGTCGAACAGGATCACCTGGTAGGGGCGGCGACGGATGGCTTCCGTCAGCGCGCCGCCCTCGTCATAGCCGACATAGCCCGGCGGCGCGCCGATCAGGCGGCTGACGGCGTGCTTCTCCATGTACTCGGACATGTCGATGCGCGTCATCGCCCGCTCGTCGTCGAACAGGAAGCTCGCCAGCG